>CAYNCM010000056.1:0-22376 GCA_964395825.1 uncultured Planctomycetaceae bacterium | reverse complement strand
ATACCATCTACCTTCAGTCGTCCGTCACAAACCCTGGTCGCTTGGCCGGCATCGGTGAGGACAACGGCTGGCTTGGTCCAGATGATACGTTGTACGACCTTGAATAGCCCGGAGGGGCTTGCATGACGTCGACTACCAGACGCACAGCCACGTCACCGGCGACGAAGCCGAAGAACAAGGCGTCGGCTGGTTCGGCCCCGAGGACAATTCCTTGTTCGATCTTGAGTAATGCGGCCCACTCCCTGGACACACCCTCGATGTGAACGCGAACAGTCTCAGCCATCATCAACCCCCACCTTCCCCCTCTCCCACGCGAACTGGATTGCTGTCAGGAACCCGCGGCACGCGTTCGCGTCGATTTGCCACCGTTTCGCGCCGCGCGCGCTGCGCCCAGCGCTGCGCGATGCATCGTCGATGCTGTAAGTATTTGATTGTGGTGGAGTTTGTGGAATCGGGCCGGGGATTCATAATCCCCGAACGCCATTGCGTTGCCCGTCCGCGGATCGGATCAATCCGGTTGTCGGTCGGCCAGGCGCTGGGTAACGCCCGCGGCGGCGGTCAGTTGCAGGTCGATGCACAGTTGCGGATCGGACAGTTGCTCGATCGAATCCCACACCTTCCGCGCCCGGTGCTCGGCACCCGTTGCGGCCAGCCACATCTGAAGCCAGGTCATCTCGGCCAGCGCCTCGCGGCCGACGTATTCGCTGTCGACCCGGGCCAGGGCGATCGAGGCCAGCTCGACCAGCCGCCGCACATCGCGCTGGTTTCTCCGGCCGGCGTGTGCCCGGGCCAGACGCAGCAGGTACAGGCAACGGTCGTTGGGGTCCTTCACGTCGGCCAGCGACGCCTCGACCGCCTGCAGATGGCCCGCCGCCAGTTCGGCCGACATCACCACCCGCGCCCGCCAGTGCATCTTCTCGGGGTGCTGGATCAACGCGCCGGCGGCGCGGACGAAGTCGACATCGCCCTGCATCGCCCGGCGCGTCATCAGTTCGGTCAGCAGCGCCCAGATGCGATCGACATCGGCAATCGCCTGAATCCGCCGCACGGCCGCTTCGGCTTCGCCCAGTTCGGCCTGCAGCGCGATCAGCGCGGTCCAGATCGGCCCGGCCCGCCAGATGCGTTGTGCCTGTTCGTCCATGCGACCGAGCACCGTGGCCGCCCGACCCAGCGCCACCAGGGCTTCGGCCTTGTCATCCCGGTCGGCGTGATACCGCGCTTCGTCGATCAGCGCCCAGGCCAGCGGCGCGTCGTCTTCGATGTTCAGCGTTGTCTGGCGGGCCTGTTCCGCATCGCCCCGCCGCCACTGCTGCGCGACGATCAGGCCGAAACAGCGGCTGCGCAGATCCGTGTCCTCAAACGATCGGGCGATATCCAGCGCCTCGCCGTACCGCCCCGTGCGGGCGAGGGCCTCGGCGATCCAGAGCCACGGCGCGCTGCGCATGTCTTCGGGCAGTACTTCGATGGTGCCGATGGCCAGGTCGAACCAGGCCTCGGCGTCTTGCTGTCGATCCTCGGCGCGGGAGACGGCCAGGGCCGCGGCCACGAACGCCCGGCACACCGAGTTGTCGTACCGGCCGGCCGGGAGCTGACGCTCGTGGGCGGCTTCGGCGAACTCGGCCAGTTTCAGCGCCGCGTCGGGCTGGTCGGCGTTCGCCGCCGCCTCGGCCAGCGACACGAACATCGCCGCATCACGAAACGCCATCGGAACCGCATCGTAGACCGCTTCCGCTTCACCCCGCCGCGCGTGGAGGCGAGCGATCGCCGCGCGGACGTCACGCTGATGGCGATCGTCCAGTTTGCCCGCGACGTAGCGGCAGGTTTCCAGGTCGTGTTCGGCTTCGAGGCGTTCGAGCAGCTTGGTCACCACCATGGACTCGCCGCGCAGCGTCAGGTCTCCGCCGGTCAACACGGTGAGCGCCGGTTCGATCTGCCGCAGGTCGATCGCGGCCAGGGCGACGGAGGCCAGGGCGTTGCCGCGGGCGGACTCATCGCGCAGGCGTTCGGCTTCGTCGAGGGCCCGGGCGACCCACCACGCCGGATCGGCCAGTTGCCGATCGCCCGGCCGATCATCGGCGCGACCGGCCGCCGCGCTGATTGCCATCACCATCAGGATCACCGTGATGTCGTATCGCATGATCGCTCCTGCGTCGAGGTGCCCCACGATAGCCCGGCATTGATCGGGTATCGCGGTTACCAGTGTCGATTCAACCCCGCCGCGCCGCAAGCCGGAAAGTTTGACAAGCCCGCGCCGAGCGGTTGGGATGCGGCCATGGACCGGATCGATTCACACTGCCGCGAGATCGAACGCTGCAACCAGCGCGGCGGGCGGATGCTGTCGATCGTCGACCTGATCGAAGCCGACACCGTGACCATCGACCTGGCGGCGTACGCCCTGGCGGTGATCGGTCGCGGGGCATCGTTTCTCACCGGCGCTTTGCCGGGCGGGGCGGGGAAGACGACGATCATGGGGGCGCTGTTGAATTTTATTCCGGCCGACGTGGCGCCGACCGCGGCCGACGGCGTGAAGACGATCCGCCGCACCCTGGACGACGATCGGCGGCGGTGCTGCATCTGTCACGAAATCGGCCCGGGGCCTTACTACGCCTACCTGTGGGATGCCGAACTGCGGGCGTATTTCGAGTTGCTGGAAGCGGGGCACATGCTTGCGACCAATCTCCACGCCGACACCTATGACCAGGCGAGGCAGCAGATTTGCGATCAGAACGGCGTGCCGATCGAGCGACTGCGGCAAATGAACGTGATGTTCTTCATCGAGATGAGCCGCGCCGCCGGCCGTACCGCTCGCCGCGTGGTCGAGGTGTGGGAATCCGACGGGCGCACCGACCACCGCTGCCTGTTCAGCCCGCACGGCGAGTCGCTGGGCGATTCGCGATTGGCCGACGCTGAAGCGCAGGCCGAAGCACGAGCCATGATCGAACAACTCGTGGCTGAGGGGGTGCGGACGATCGACGCAGTCAGGCGGCGGGTCGTCAGCGCGTGCGGCGGGTCATGAGGATCAGGCCCATCAGCATCAGTCCGCAACTGGCCGGTTCGGGGACGCTGGGCGGATTGGGATCGAGCGCTTGCAGCGCCGACAGCAGATCAAGCCGGTCGTACGTGTGGTCGCTGGCCGGGTCGTAGATGCCCACGCCGGTCGACTGGATCAGATTGACGAATCGCTGCTGGAAGCTCGTGAAACTGCCGTGCAGATCGGCTTCGGCCGCTTCGAGCACGAAGGCGCTGTGGTCGATCATGTCGCGGGCGAGCACGGCGGCGGCGGTGACGAACGGCGCGGCGTAGCTCGTGCCCGACCCCACGTGATACCCACCGTCGGCCCACAGCGAGGCGATGCGGTCGCCCGGAGCCAGCGCTTCGAGATAGGGATTGCGATTGCTGAACGAAGCCATCGAATCGTCGACCGTTGAAGCGGCGACGGAAACGACTTCATCGAAGATCGCCGGCAGGCTCAGGCCGGTCGAACTGCCGCCATTGCCCGCGCTGACGACGGTGACGATGTCGCGGTCGATCAGCGCTTCCATCTGTTGTCGCAGTGAGTCGAAGGTGGTGAACGAGGGCACATCGCCGGGCGAGGTGAAGGTGGAACTGGTGCCCAGGGACACGTTGACGGCGGTGATATTGAGCGCGTCGGCGTGATCGTTGATCCACTTCAGACCGTGGGTCACGTCGGTGAAGCTGCCCTGGCCGTTGTCGGCGAGCACGCGCACGGCGACCAGTTCGACGTTGGGGGCGACACTGGCCAGCCCTGGCTGGTTGGCCGCGATCACGCCGGAAACGAACGTGCCGTGACCGTTACGGTCGATGTAGTCGCCGGGGTTTTCTGAGCCGTAGGTCGCCCCGGCGGCATAGTTCACGCCGGCGACCACGCGGCCGGCGAGGGCGGGATGATTCCACTGGATGCCGGTATCGACGATGGCCACGCGCTGCGCAACGCCGGATTGATCGTCCACACCGTCGATGTGGGGATACAGGGCGCGGACCCGGTCGACGCCGATGATGCCCGTGGCGGTCACGGAGGCGAACGCCGGAGCGGCGAGGAAGGGAACAATGACCAACGCGATCAGCGCGACGAAACGACGGCGGGCGCGATGACGATTCATGTTGAGCCTCTGCCTGGGAGGGATGGAAGCCTGTGCCTGTTGAATTGATCGGGCGGGCGCAGGCGCGGGTTAAGCAGGCGGAGGTGCGAATGTGACGGGGTGTGCCGTTTGTGCGGGCGGTTCCGATAAGGGCAAGCCTATGGCGCAACGGCGAATGCGGGGCGCATGAACAAGCGAGGCGTTCGCGGAGGAGGACGAACGCCTCGCGGGCCCTGGTAACCCGTTGGGGCCGGATCGATTCGTGCAGCGCGACGACACGGTGCGCGGGGCGCCGGCAGGAATCGTTTCAGGGCCGGCCGATTGCGGGATGCCGGCGGGGCTTACAGCGCCGTGTCGTTCTCCTCCCCGGTGCGGATGCGCACGGCCCGGCCGATGGGATAGGTGAACAGCTTGCCGTCGCCGATCTCGCCGGTGCGGGCGTTGGAGACAATGGCCTCGATGGACTTGTCGACGTCTTCTTCCTTGACCGCGATCTTCAGCAGGATCTTGGGCACGAAGCCGACGTCCATGCGGTTGCCGCGATAGCGTTCGGTGTGGCCCTTCTGCCGACCGAAGCCTTTGACCTCGATGGCGGTGACGCCGAGGATGCCCAGGCGGGCCAGCGCCGCTTTCACATCGTCGAGCTTGTGGGGTTTGATAACCGCTTCGATCATCTGCATGGGGGACTCCGATCGGATGGGCGTCCTGTAAGCCGGCGGGCGCTCCGGAGAAGGCACAGGCCGCATGGTGACAAATCGTGGTTCGTTCGGACGGCGCCCGCGCCCGAGTTCACAGACGAACGACAGCAACCGGCGTGCCGGAGCGGAGACGTGGGGGGCGCCGACAACGGATAACGCATTGTCATTGCAGCGTTTACGAATGACTACCCCCCCTCCCGCCGTTCGGCGAAGATGCCTGGTCCGCTTCCGCTGGGGCCGGTCGCTGCCCAACCGCGCGGCAGCGCGCCGTCGAACGCGGCAGCGTCCATCGCCGCGGCGCGGATCGGCCAGGCGCCTCATGAAAGACCCCCTGCCGTTGGCGTGTTCGGTTGTTCGGTCCTGTCGAACCGAGGCGGCGATGATCCGTCCAACGGCCAACCGCCGCACGCTCGCCAGCCGGATCGTGAAGCTTTCCGCCCCACCGGTGCAGAAGCGCCGATGGTCGCCGATTCAGTCAACCGCGAGGGACAGGAATCCAGCCGCTCGCGTCAGGGACATTTCGCTTGCCATGTGGTCTATTTCGTCACGCGGCGTGGTGTGGCGTTGTTTCGACACCCCACAACCGAAACGGAGAACACCATGGCCCGCTTCACCCAACTGGCTGTACCGAACGTTGACGACCTGCTGTTCGGCGTGGCGCCCGAACCGCTGACGACCCGGCGGGGTCTTGCCATCGGGGGTGGTCAGGTCATCCCCGAAATCAATTTCACGCTGCCCGCCTTGACCGTCGAGCAGGCCGTCATGGACAAGGTTGTCGCGCACTACCGTCAGATGGTCGACGGGGTGCTCGATCGCGCGGCGGAATTGGAAGTGCCCGGCGTGATCGTGGAATTCGAGACCGTTCCGCCGATGACCGAACACCCCGATTGGGGCATGGCGGTGGTGGAGGTGTTGCTCGACTCGATCGAGGCGCACTGGCAAAAGCACCGACTTCCGGGGGTGCTGCGGATGACGCCGAACGACAACCGCGAGTTCGCCCGCCCGCCGATCATGCGCCGCGGATACTGGCTGGACAACATGCTCGAACTGTTCGAGCGTTCGGCCGAAGCCGGGGCGGAACTGCTGAGTATCGAGTCGGTCGGCGGCAAGGAGATTCACGACGAAGCGCTGACCATGGGCGACCTGCGACAGGTGATCTTCGCGTTGTGCGTGATGGGTTGCCGCGACATGCGGTTTCTATGGTCAAAGCTGGATGAAGTGGCGAAGAAGCACAACGTGCATGGCGCCGGCGATACGGCGTGCGGCTTCGGGAATACGGCGATGGTGCTGGCCGAACAGCGAATGATTCCGCGGGTGTTCGCGGCGGTGGTGCGGGCGATCACGGCGGTGCGTTCGCTGGTGGCGTACGAATGCGGCGCGGTCGGGCCGGGCAAAGACTGCGGCTATGAGAACATCGTGCTCAAGGCGATCACCGGCTACCCGATGTCGAACGAAGGCAAGAGCGCCGCGTGCGCCCATCTTTCGCCGGTGGGCAACGTGGCGGCGGCGGCTTGCGATGCCTGGTCGAACGAATCGGTGCAGAACGTGAAACTGCTGGGCGCGATGGCGCCGGTGTGCAGCCTGGAGAACCTGGCATACGACTGCCGGCTGATGAACCGGGCGGCGGCCGACGGCGACGACGCCAAACGTCAGTTGCGCCGGTGGCTGGTCGAGTCGGACGCGAGCCTGGACCCGCAGGCGTGCATCATTACCCCCCGCAGCGCGATGCGCCTGGCCAAGGTCATCGTCAGCGCTGACAGCGACTACGCGGCGGGCAAGGCCGCGGCCGCCGAGGCGGTGGCCATCCTGTCCGAAGCCCACGAATCGAACACGCTGAACATCACGGAGCGCGAAGCGCCGTGGCTGGACATGATGCGGACGTCGCTCGACGAAATGCCCGACGATGAAGCGACGTTCATCGACCAGACGCTGCCGACGCTGGACACTTCGAAGTACACCGCGGCGGAGTACGAGTTGTCGGCGTCGTAACGTCGGGCGGTGGCGGAGTCCGCTCGGTTGGGTTACCTTTGCCGGCGAACCGTGGGAGTCACCCAAGTGAACGACAACGCCGCTTACCATTGCCAAACGCCCTTCGCCGACGCCGACGCCCAGGCGTTGGTTGTGTATTGCAGCGACGGGCGGTTCGCGCACCATTTCGACGAGTTCATCGTGCAGTCGCTCGGCCTGACCTGCTGCGACCGGATCGCGATTCCCGGCGGGCCGGCGTACCTGGCCGATCACGCCGGCGTGGAGGTCGACGCGGCGTCGCTGCTCGACCAGATTCGTTTCATGGTCGAAGCGCACCGCCTTTCGCGGGTGATCCTCATCATGCACGAAGACTGCGGCTGCTACGCGCACAAGCTGGGCCTGCCCGCCGGCCCGGGTCAACAGCAGCGGCAGATCGAAGACCTGGCCCTGGCCGTCGGCGTGATCGGCGATGCGTGTGCCAACGTGACGATCGAGTGTCACCTCGCGCTGCTGGACGGCAACGCGATGCGCTTCGAGCGGGTGGGCGCGTGAAAAGGCGCCGGCGCATGCAGAAACCGGCTTCATCGTCAGATTCCAGGGCAGGCGGCATCCCGCGGTGAAAAGAAAAAGCGCGACCCGCCGTGGTCGCGCATCATCTTCCCACCCCATCCGATCATCACCACCACCGCCCGCTCCCCGCCCTGTCCACCCTCCTCAGGCGGCGCGCCGACGCAGCAAGGCCACGCATCCACTGCCGATCAGCAACACGATCGTCGCCGGTTCGGGCACGCTTTCGACGTAGGCCAGGTCGAGTACGACCGGGGTGTCCGGATTCGCCCCGCCGTTGGTCCAGGTAAACAGCAGCCGGCCGTTCGCATCGAGCACCACATCGACCCAGAACTTCTGCGTGGGATTGTTCGGATCGATGTAGTCGATCTGGGCCGCCTCGTTCAGATCCCACTGCTGGTTGCCGTTGAGATCGGTGTAGGTGTCGCCAGACGAGAACATGGCATTGTTGTCGTTGTCAACAAACGGTTCGTTGGGCTGCCAGGCCATGTCGCCGTCGTCGTCGTCGAACTTCATGCTGGTCAACGTGAGGGCGTGGCCGTCGCCGGATTCGTCGAGCGGGTCGATGCCGATTTCGATGTCCTGGCATTTCTCCAGTTCGGTCCAGAGGAACTGCCATGTGGGGAAACCTAATGTCAGGGCATCGGCGCGATGCCAGCCGGATGGATCGACGGTGACCATGCCGTGGACAATGGTTCCGCCGACGCCGTGATCCTCCAGCCACCAGACTTTGTGTTCCCACCAGTCCTTGTCGCTGCAGGGCCCGCCGGTGCCGGAGCGCGAGACGTTCTGATCGTTGACCCAGCCGTTGACCAGTTGGTTGCGGGCGTTGACCGGGCCGTCGGGGGTGAGCTTGTTGTCATAGTAGCCGGGGTACTTGTTCTGAAGGTAGACGAAGGAGTTGACGGTGGCGGTGGCGGCGCACCAGGGCTTGGGGGTACCGGTGGACGTGCCGTCGTCGGTGTTGTAAAGGTGCCCGTAAAGGTTGTACGGTTTGTCGATGGTCAGCCAGTCGGCCTGCGCCGGGGCGGCGAGGCAGGCCGTTGCCGCCACCGCGGCGATCGCAAGGGTTCTCAGTTGTCTCATGGTGTGGTCTCCGCTATTGGTTGTCCTGTCAGCCGTTCGCCGAACGCGAACGGACAGCGCTCACTGCACTTGCCATGTTGAGTTAGGGGCTATTGAAGTGTCGAAACGGCCGGCTGTCCTCGGCGCACTTCGCCGCGCGGACGGACCGGCCAACGCGTATCGCCCAAGCCCCATCTCATGCTTCCCGCGCTCGCCGCACGGGGCGAACGTCACGACAGGCCGCGCCGGGCGAACGCCGGACGCGATAAGGCGCGGTGGTTGAGACGGCGAAAGGAACCCGCCATCTGCAGGGCCAACGTCAGCCCCGCCGGGCCAACTGACACACCACCGCCGAACCGCCTCGGCCGAGACGGCTCCATCATCAACCCTGCCTCGCCATTGCCGGTCTGTCAATACCCGATTCCCCGCGCCGTGGTAGGGGTTATATCCCATCGAGCCAATTATCCCCAACCTGCCCGATCGGCGAGCAAACCCCCGCGCGCCCGGCGTCCTATAGCAAAATGGACCGTTCCCACCCCGTTTTTTCGGATATCATGGCCCTATGACGTCGATTGCATCGAGTTTCACCGCCATTCGCCGGTCGGCCTGCGCCCTGGTGATGTTCGCGGTCATGATCGCCTTGGCGCGACCCTGCCCGGCCGATGACCCCACGCCGCTGGGGCCCCTGCCCCAATACATCGCCCAACAGAAGCTGGACGTCGACTGGAAAGGCGACTGGAAGCAACTGCGCGACCACAACCGCGAGCAGTGGGAAAAGAAGCTCGGTTCGGGGTCGAAGGGCCGCGGCGAACGCCAGCGCAAGCTGGCCCTGATGACCGGGCGGATGATGGAGCAGCACCTCGAGCGGCAACCGAGAGCCGCCGGCGATCCCGAGATCTACCGCACCCTCGCCGACGACTTCGCCCAGGCCGGCCTCAACGGTCGGGCCAATCAGTACAGCCGCAAACTGGTCGAGGAATTCATCGGCCGGCCGGACATCGCCACCGAAGCGCTGGCCGACATTCTGCGGCGTACGCCCTGGCATGACCCGGCCCGGTCGTCGCAGGGCCTGGCGTGGGTGGCGTACGCGGCGGGTCGGTTGCTGGCGTTGCGGGAGGTGGGCTACCTGCCCGATTCGCGTCCGGAGGTGCCGCTGGCTCTTCGGGCGATGGCGGAAGTGCGCCTGGCCGAAGGGCGGCTGGCCGATGCGGCGGAACTGCTGTCGGCCGCCGACGCCCGCGCCGGCCTCGATCCCGACGCTCAGCTCACCCGGGCCGACCTCTACGCCCAGGCCGGCGCGCGGAAGCTGGCCTATGACCTCTATGCCGAATACGCCGGCTACCAGCATCAGCGTCCCGAATATCGCCGCGCCATCGGCAAGCAGGGCAAAGCCGACATGACCGTGTCCGGGGTGACCGCCGTGGCCCCGCAGTTCACCACCCAGCCGCACGTGCAGATGAGCTGGGACACCTTCGCCCGCGGCGACCGGGCCGACGTGCTCGGCCGGGTCAACGTCATGTACGAAACCGACCCGACCGGCCGGGCGCTGGTCAGCGTCGACGGCAATCGGATGCAGTCGCTTTGGACGGCGGCGGATCATTACCTCCAGCGCCAGCCGGCCGACCTGCTCAAACCGCTGGGCGAGCGGGATGGCGACCGGGCCCGCCGCGCCGCGCAGGCCGCGCGCCGTTCGTCCGATCCGGCGAAGCGGCTGGCGGTGTTCCGGCGCTACCCCTGGGCCGATGCGTCGCACCAGGCGCTGGTGACCTGGGGCGAGCGGATGCTGCGGCGCGGCGAGGCGGAATTGGCGCTGCGGGCGATGGCCGACGTGCTCGATCACGCCCCAAACGACGAAACCCGCGCCCAGGCCCAGGCTGGCTACTGGCTGGCGCTGGGGCAACGGAACGATGCGGGCCATGATCTGGCCGCTTCGCTCGACGCCGCGCCGTCGAACCGGCGCTACCCCTGGCTCGGCGGCCAGGCGACCGCCCACCAGATCCGCCGGGCCCTGCTCGATGAACCCGCCGCGCCCCACGCGCCGCGCCCCATCGATCGTCAGCGCCGCCTCAAGGTGCCCGCCGTGGTTGCCTGGCCCTTCTCCATGCTGGCCAGCACGCCCGCCGCCGCCTTCGCAGGCATGTCCGGCCCGGGGCTTGACTGGCAGACGACGCCCGATGGGGGTATCCTCGCCGCCGGGCCAGCGGCCCTGGTCCGCTATGAACCGGGACGCGACGAACCGGCATGGCATCGAAGCTGGCGGCAAGGCGCCATGGACCGGCCGGAAGGCGAACCCCGCCAACGCGACACCGCTCACCTGCCCGGGCCGTTCCGACCGGCCGTCGATGGCGATACCGTCTACACCCGCTGGCATCTGAACCGGCCGCAGGTGCTGCCCGTTGCCCTCGCCGCCGTCGACCTGCACACCGGTCACACCCGCTGGTCCACCCTCGACGATCCGGCATGGCAAGACCTTGTGCCGATCAACGATCCGGTTGTCCGCGACGGGCGGCTGTATATCCTGGCCGCCGCGCCCGACGCCGCCGCCCAACAGCCGCGGGCCGACGTTTACCTGTTCTGCCTCGACCGCGCTGACGGTCGACTCATCTGGCGCACCCCGCTCGGCGCCATGACGATGATCCTCCCGCGCACCGCCGCCGCGCCCGACGACCAGGTCGCCATCAGCCCGGCCTACTTCGGCAATCCCGTCACCATCCATCGCGGGGCGGTGTACTGCTCGACGAACGGCGGCGCCGTGGCGCGATGCGATGTCCGCGACGGCGCGATCGAGTGGATCCGCACCTACCAGCGCACGTATCTGACCGACAACCTCGGCCACCTCGCCGCCCGGCGCGGCGCCGCGCCGATCGTCGTCGGCGAAGCGGTGGTGTTCTGCCCGCGCGATCACAGCGGGGCGTTCGCCCTCGACCGGCGCACCGGACGCCTGCGATGGTCGCGCCTGCCCGCGGTCAGCCATCGCGCCTTCGGCGCTGCCGACGGCGCCGCCCTGCTGGCCAACGACCACCAGCTCGTCGCCCTCGATCCGGCCACCGGCCGTCGACGCGGGTCGCACGAGTTCGCCGCCCCTTCCGCCCACACCGTCCGCCGGGGCGACCTGGTCTACCACGCCGACCGACACCGCATCGAACGCATCGACCCGATCGCCGGCATGACCACCCAGTTCACCCACTGGTCCGGCGAAGCGTCGCCGATCGACTTCACCATCACCGACCGCGCGATGGTGGCGGTGCCCGATCGGCTCGAACCGGTCGACCCGCACGATCCGCCGCCTGTCTGGCGTCGTTTCGGGCCGCCCGGGGCGCGCGTCATGCTCCCACCGCCCGAGGCGTCGCTTCCCGATCGCCTGTTCCTCGTCACCGACGCGTCGATCGCCTGCGTGAGGATTCGGCCCGCACCGGAGATTCTCTGGCATCGCGCGATCGACCCCGGAGCGGCTCATCTGCTGTGGGACGGGCCGAAACTGCTGATCGTTTATCACCGGCGCGCGATGCGGCTGGACACCGGCGGCGGCAAACGCCTGTGGGAAATCGACCTGCCCGTTGACGCCCGACAAGCGGTGATCGCCGACGGTCACCTCATCGTCGCCGAAGCCCCCCTCGGTCGCGGCGCCGCCGGCGTCAACACCGACACCGGCAAACTCGCCTGGCGCGATCACTACGCCGCCTTCGGCGACCCCACCGGCGCCTGGGGCGCCCTGTCCGCCCACGGCAAACGCTTCTACCTGTTCACCGGGAAAATCCAAGACCGGGATGTGGTCGGTATGTTGAGCTGCCGGCCGAACGATGGCCAGGTCATCGACCACGCCACCACCGAATTGCCAGACCGCTTCTTCGACTCCATGACCGCCGCCGGGCCCTGGGTCGTCATCACCGGCCGACAGCGCTTTCACCTGCTTCACGTCGATCGTTTCGACAAGCCTCACGACATCCGCAGCGCGCTGAGCAAGTTCGACTGGCAGGTGCCCGTGCAACTCGAACGGCACGGGCGCTGGCTCCACGTCGTGTGCCCGCGTGGCAAGCATGGAACGCAGACCGCCGTCCTCGACACCACCAATCCCAGACATTCTTACCGCGCCGACGGCGCGGGCACGGTGATCGGCGACTTGTTCTACCAGATCGACAAGGATCACCTCGACGCCGTCGACCTCCAGCGTCGCCAGCGAATCTGGAAACAACGCCTCACCCGCGAGCATCTGCAGTACCAGTCCCAGTCGCTGGTCGACCTGTGGCGGGACGGATCGGACCTGCGCATCGCCCTGCGCGCAACCGATGAAGCCGGCAACCACGCCGTGCTCGTCGAAACGCGCGAACGCACCAAGGGGAAGGTCAAAAGCGTCGACCTGATCGAAGGCGCCGCGCCCTACACCGGCGACCAGTGGATGCGGCCGTTCGGCGACAGCCTGGTCATCGCCGACTACCGCGGCGTGATCATCGCCGATCTCGGCACACGTCCCGACTCCAAGCCCGCCGACGTGGAGCGCGTCGACAACGACGCCATCACCATCGACGGGGCGCTCGACGACTGGGCCGGCGCGAAGTCCATCGTCCTGTCCGGGCCGAAGGCCGACGCCGCCACCCTCCACCTGCGCAGCGATGACAGGATGCTCTACATCGCCCTGCGCTACGCCGACCTGACCGTTGAACCCCGCCGCACCACCGACCGCGCCGACACCGACACCGGCGACTGGATCGAACTGGTCATTCGCGATGACAAGCCCACCCGTCGCTGGATCGCGGGCGTCGATGCCAACGGCCGACTGGCCGTGCAGAAGTTCGGCGCCGAGGGCGATTCGGTCATCGCCGTCCGACACGACCTGGCCGCCATGAACCACATTTACGAAATCGGCATCCCCCTGACCACCCGCCCCACCGGTCAACGTGACAAGCAGCACACCCCCCACCTCCGCATCACCGTCTGGGACGCCACCGCCACCCCCCACGCCCGCCCCATCGCCCACTTCCACGGCCCGGTCCGCTACAAACACTGAGTCAAAAAGGGGACATTCTACTTTTTGTTTGCCCTCAACACCGCGCTGTTCGCCCGCACCGGCAGCATCCCCATCTCAGCGCGCCAACTTCTGGTCAGGACTTGGCCGCTTCGCCCGAGGCGACGCGAGGCAAAGCCGGCGCTTGGCGATGCGCAGACTTGGGCCGGATTCACCAATCGCCGGCGATCCTACAACTCGACCTGCTTCAGGTCGGCGGGATCGAACGTGGCGTCGGCTTGGCCGGCGATGTGGGCGAACTCGTCGATCTCGGCCTGGGTGAACAGCAAGCCATGGTGCTCGGCGCTGAGGGCGGCGTTGCGGGCTTCGATCTGACCCGGCAACAGACACGGGTCATTGCCATGGCCAAGAATGTCATCGATCACCGCCTTGACGTTGTCGGCCTGGTCGCGCCCGGCGGCAAAGTCAGCGCAGGCGAGGGCCTGGGGTTTGATGCACTGGAAGAAGAAGTTGGGGGTGCACTTTTCACCATCGGGCTTGGCGGACCATCGGCTGCGGAGCGTAGGCAGCGAACCGCCGGTGTAAGCGGCCAGCAACTCGTTAATCAGCGACAGGCCATAGCCTTTGTGCGCCCCGAACGGCAGGAGTGCGGCAACCTGGTTGGGATCGGTCGTGGGATTGCCCTGTTCATCGACGGCGGCGCCGGGCGGCAACGGCTTGCCTTCGCGTTTGAACTGCTGGACGCGGCCCATGGCGACGGTGCTGGTGGCCCAGTCGATACAGATGCAATAGCCCAGCACTTCGCGGGTGGGGAAAGCCCAACTGTGCGGGTTGGTGCCCAGCGTGGGGAACTTGCCGCCGAACGGAACCACCTCGGCCAGGGCGGCGGTGCAGCAGGTGTAGGCGAGGTAGCCCTTGTCGGCCGCGTCGATCACATACCCGCCGCCCCACAGATAATGGAAGGCGTTGTCGACGGTGACGATACCCACGCCGTACTCATCGGCCATCTCCATGCAGGCGGCCATGGCGTCGAAGGCGACAGCCTGGCCCAGCTTGCGATTGGCGTTCCAGCGCTGGACGGCGGCAAACTCGGTGGGCAGGCGGTCGATCATCGCACCGGGCGTGCATCCGCCGGCTTTGGAGCCGAACAACTCATCGAGGTGCAGCGCCTTGATGGCGTTGTGGGTTTTGATGCCATGCCAGGCGGCCAGTTCGCAGAACCGGGCGGCGGCTTCGCACTCGTGTTCGTTGTAGCCACGCTTGGCGAACGCGGCGGCAACGAGGGCGTTGTGCTGATCGACGGGCATGATGTAATGGAGCTGGGCCATGGTTTAGAGCCTATGCGTAAGCGGGTGGGCGGTCGAAGATCGCCGGTGGATTCACACCTGCACCTGGGGGCGATCCGGTTCGGGCCAGTCGGTATGGAAGAATTTGCCGCGCGGCTGGTCGGTGCGTTCGTAGGTATGAGCACCGAAGTAATCGCGCTGGGCCTGGAGGAGATTGGCGGGCAGGACGGCGGCGCGGTAGCCGTCGAAGTAAGCCAGGGCGCTCATGAAGGCCGGCGCGGGCACGCCATGCTCGGCGGCGAGGGCGACCACGTTGCGCCAGTTGGCCTGCGCCCGGTTGATCCGCCGCTTGAAGTACGGATCGAGCAGCAGGTTCGCCAGCTTCTTATCGTTGGCGTAGGCGTCGGCGATCTTCTGGAGGAAGCGGGCGCGGATGATGCACCCGCCGCGCCAGATCATCGCAATGCGGCCGAAGTTGAGCTTCCAGCCGTAATCGTTCTGGGCCTCGGCCATGAGTTGGAACCCCTGCGCGTAGGCGCACAGCTTCGAGCAGTACAGCGCATCGCGGATCGCCTCGATCAACGCCTTGGTCGCGCCGGTGTATTTCGGCTTGGGGCCTTTGATCTTCTTCGCCGCAGCGACACGCTCATCCTTCAGCGCCGACAGGCAACGGGCGAATACCGCCTCGGCGATCGCGTTGGCCGGCACGCCCATGTCCAGCGCGCTGACGCTCGTCCATTTACCCGTGCCTTTCTGCCCGGCGGTGTCGAGCACCTTGTCGACCAGGAATCCCCGCCTGGTAGCGGGGTCTTTCTGCTGGAGGATGTCGGCGGTGATCTCGATCAGGTAACTGGCCAGGTCGCCTTCGTTCCAATCGGCGAACACCTGGCCCATCTCGCCGGCGCTCATGCCCAGCAGTTGCTTCATGAGGTTGTACGCCTCGCAGATAAGCTGCATGTCGGCGTACTCGATGCCGTTGTGCACCATCTTGACGTAGTGGCCGGCGCCATCGGGCCCGATGTGCGCGGTGCAGGGCACGCCGCCCTGGACGGGGCGGCCGGGCGCGTAATCTTCCAGCGGCTGGCCGGTGTTCTTATCCACCTTGGCGGCGATGGCGTTCCAGATCGGCCGCAGATGCTTCCAGGCTTCCTTGGCGCCGCCGGGCATCAGCGAAGGCCCGAAACGGGCGCCGACTTCCCCGCCGCTCACCCCCGACCCGATGAAGTAAAACCCTTGTTCGGTCAGCGTCTTCTCGCGGCGAATGGTGTCGGTCCACTGGGCGTTACCGCCGTCGATGATGATGTCGCCCTTGTCCAGCAGCGGTGTAAGCTGGTCGATCACCGCATCGGTGCCGCGGCCGGCCTGCACCATGACGATCACCTTGCGGGGCTTGGCCAGCGATTGCACGAAGGCGCCCAGTTCCTTGTATCCGACCACCCGTTCGGCGCTGGGTTCTTCTCGCCGGCAGCGGCGGATGAAGTCGGTCATCTTCTTCGTGGTGCGGTTGTACACCGAGATGGTGTAGCCGTGATCGGCGATGTTCAGTGCGAGGTTCTGGCCCATGACGGCCAGGCCGATCAGGCCGATGTCGTTCTTGTCGTTGCGGGGCATGTGTGCGGTTCTCGTGTGTGGGTATCGGGGATCCACGCGTGCGGGGCACCGCGGGGGCGCGTAGGGCGAATGTAGAATCGCCGGGGCGGCGTGTCAACGGAACGCCTCGTTGGCGAGCGCGGGGGCGAGTCAGTACAATCCGCCTCCCGCCGCGGGCGGACCGGTGCGTTAAGGAAGTTTGCAATCAGGGATTTCGCCATGGTTGAAGACAAATTCAAGGTATTGTGCATTGACGACGATCAGAACCTGCTCGACGCGTTGCGGGTGGTGATCGAATCGGGCGGATACGAGATGGCCGAGGCGAAGTCGGCCCGGGCGGGCATCGCCGCATTCGACGAGCACCAGCCCGATCTGGTGATGGTGGATCTGATGATGGAATCGATTGCCGCGGGCATCGACGCGGCCGCGGCTATCCGCGCCAAGGCGCCCCACACGCCGATCTACATGCTCACCTCCGTCGGCGAGGAGATGCTCAACCAGGTCGACCCCGGCACGATCCAACTGAACGGCGTGCTGGAAAAGCCCGTCGATCCGCAGGATCTGCTCACGCTGCTGAAGCGCGAACTGGACGGGCGGCGGGTCTGATCCGGACATCGCCGCGGCGCGTCAGAACCTGTTCGCCTGGATGTAATCGTCGCCACCGGTCAGGTAGTTGACGATGTTGTGCGTGGCGCGCAGGGCCTGGCGTTCGACGGATTCATACGTACGGCTGCCCACGTGCGGGGTGAGCAGAATGTTGGCCACATCGTCAAACGCATGCGGGCGGGTCATCGGCTCAACGGCCAGCACGTCGGCGGCGTAGGCCTTGATCTTCCCGGCGCCGCAGGCTTCGGCCACGTCGGCTTCGGCGACCAGCGTGCCCCGCGCGGTGTTGACAATGATGACCCCATCGCGGCACATCGCGATCCGCTCGGTGTTCAGCCAACCTTTCGTCTGCTCCGTTGCCGGCATGTGCAGGCTGACGATGTCGGACTCGCGCAGCACGTCTTCCATCGACCCGGCCTGCCTGACGCCGTACTGCTCGGCGAACGCGCCATCCCAGTACACGTCGAAGGCGATCGGCGACATGTCGAACGCCACCGCCCGCTTGATCAGCTCCTTCCCGATCCGCCCCATGCCCAGCACGCCCAGCGTCTTGCCGGCCAACTCGTTGCCCGTCTTGCGAATGGCCTTCCACTCGCCGGCCTTCGTGCCACACAGGTGGTGGGCGAAGTGCTTGCTGGCCGCGATCATCAGCCCGATCGCGTGCTCGGCGACGGTGGTGTGGTTGACGCCCGGCGTGAACAGCACGGGAATCTTCTTCGCGGTGGCGTGGTCGACGTCGATCGAATCGAGCCCGATGCCGTACTTGGCGATCACCTTCAGCGGGGTGGACGCGGCCAGCGCGGCATCGATCACCTGCGCGGTGATCTCGTCATCGCCGTTGAGCAGCCCGTCGAACCCGCCGTGCCCGTCGATCAGTTTGAGCATGTCGGCTTCGGGCAACGGACCGCGGGCGCGGACGACATCAAAGCCGCTGGCCTGCAAGACGTCATGATGCTTTCCGGGGGTGTCCTGGTAACTGGTGGTGGTCAGGGCGATGCGCATCAGGGGAAATCTCGGTTTCGGGTTGGGTTGAAACAGCGGAGGCAAACCTAGATTCGCCGGGCGGGGCTGTCAACCGCAGGCGGGACGGGGCCAACGCCGCCCCAAGGGCAAGCCGGCCCTTCGCGGCGCTCAGGGCCGGCCTGATAAGGCGATTGCCTGTTGCTGACAGGCCCGGTCGGGCATACCATTGCTCGTATCACCTGCTTCGTAGGGTTTGCCGCGTGTCGGATGAACAACCGGTCATCTCGTTGCACGAGGTCGTCAAGAGTTTCGACGGCCGCGTGGTCTTGTCGGGCGTGACGTTCGACGTCGCCGCCGGTGAGACCGTGGTCATCATGGGCGGGTCCGGCTGCGGCAAGAGCACGCTGCTGCGGATGATCGTCGGCTCGTTCCCGCCGGACTCCGGTTCGATCCGGCTGTGGGGCGAGGAGGTGACCCAGCTTGACGAATCCGACCTCAACGCCCTGCGCCGCCGCTTCGGCATCCTGTTCCAGTCGGGGGCGCTGTTCAACAGCATGACCATCGCCCAGAACGTCGCCCTGCCGCTGGAAGAACACACCCAACTCGACCCGGCCACCATCGATATCATGGTCAAGATCAAGCTGGAACTGGTCGGCCTGCGCGAGCACTCGGAAAAGTACCCCGCGCAGATATCCGGCGGCATGAAAAAACGCGCCGGCCTGGCCCGCGCCCTGGCGCTCGACCCGCAGATTCTGTTCTACGATGAACCCAGTGCCGGACTCGACCCGGTCACCAGTGCCGAGATCGATCAACTGATGGTTGACCTGTCGAAGAAGCTCGGGGTGACCAGCGTGGTGGTGACGCACGAGATGGATTCGGCGTTCACCATCGCCGACCGCATGGTGATGCTCGACAAGGGGCGGGTGCTTGCGGTGGAAAAACGCGAATGGTTCGAGGCTCTGCGCGACAGCAAGGACGATCTTGCGGAGGATCACGCGCTGATTCGCCAGTTTCTGCGGGGCGATGCGGAAGGCCCGATCACCCAGCGCAAGCAGACGACCAACTACGCCGAGGACCTGCTCGGCGAGGAGCCGGCCAAAATCGCCGAAGGCCCTTCGGTCGTCGCTTCGCGATGAGGGCCGCCGCCGAGGCGGCGCCGTCAGCGACAGACCAACGAGTGAACGGATTGACCAGTTAACGCCTTAACGGACCAACGGATCAACGAACATGAGCCGAGACGCCAGCAACTTCAAAGCGGGACTGTTCGTGGTCGTGGGCGTGGTGGTCGCCTTCGTGGTGATTGTGATCCTCAGCGACATCGAGGGCCTGTTGACGCCCATGCAGAAAGTGACGATCCGCTATCCGCTGACGGACGGCCTGCTGGGTCTGAAGGAAGGCGCCCGGGTCACCATCGGCAACCACCCTTCCGGCACCGTCACGGACATCGGCGATGAAATCACCGACGGCCGGGTCACCGCGAAGCTGGTCACGTTCGAGCTGCCCAAGCGGTACGAGCTTTACGACAATGCCCGAATCGAACTGGTCGTGCCGCCGCTGGGCACGGGCACGTCGATCAACATCCGCAGCGTGGGCTACGACGCTTCGGACGAGGCTCAGCCGGCGCTGCTGGTGCAGGGCTGGCGGGTGATCCGCCTGGACGAACAGGGCCGGCCGGTCGACGTGCCCGACGATCTGGCCTCGTACACCATGGCGCAACTGCTCGAACACGGTAAGCGGGTGATGGTCGACGCGGCGGGTCAGGTGAAGCTGGGCGAATCGTGGGAGTACGAGCCGGACGAGCAGATTCGCGGTGGACGTGCCGGCAGCCAGCTTGTGGCGGACCTGGTCAAGGAAGTCGGCATCGGCGACGTGCAGAAGCAGCAGATTCGCCGGATCATCGGCAACGTCGACACCATCCTCGCCAAGGTCGCCGAGAACCCCGACCAACTCAAGCAGATCGTCGCCAACGTGCACCAGATCACCGAGGCGTTGAAGCAGGACGTGTCCGCCATCGCCGCCGACGCCCGGCAGGTCATGGGCAAGGCCAAATCCATCGCCGACACCACCGACGCCACCATCACCAAGGTGCACTCGATGGTGATGGAAAACAGCGACGACCTCCGCGCCATCGTCGCCAAGGGGCGAACCACGATGGACAACGCCGAGCAGATCACCCGCCACCTGAAGGACGAAACGATCGGCAAGATCGACACGGCGCTGGATACGGCCAAATCGGCGATCGACGATGTCAAACACACCACCGCGCAGTTGAAAACGTTCACCACGGCGCAGCGCCCGGTGCTCGAACGGACGCTGGCGAACACGCGGCTGATCAGCGATCAGTTGAAGCTGGCGTCGATCGAAATCCGCCGCTCGCCCTGGCGGCTGCTCTACAAGCCGACCGACAGGGAACTGGATACCGACAATCTGTACGACGCGGCCCGCAGCTTCGCCCTGGCGGCCGGTTCGCTCGATTCGACCGCGGACAGCCTGCGGGTTCTGCTCGAACGTCACGGCGAGACGCTCGACGCCAAGAATCGCAACGTCCAGCTCATGCTCGAAAACCTCCATCGCACCTTCGAGAAGTTCGACAAAGCCGAAAACCAGTTCTGGCAGGCCCTCGACGAGCAAACCAGTCAGTGAGGTGGCGCTCTTAGCGGACGCGATCCTGACCGATCCGTTGGGACGAACCATTGCCCTGCACGACCACACGTGGCAGGGGCATATCGTTCAACGCCATCCTGAAGTGCATTCCCTGCGCGATTCGGTGGAGCGGGCCGTGGCCCAGCCGCTGGAGATTCGGTTCAGTGCGGCGGATCCAGAACTGCCGATTGTACTTTGGCTCTGGTCCCCGGCCCGATACAATGGTGGTGGTTGTGGCGGATGTGGCCGCCGGCTTCATCAAGACTGCCCATCTGGTGAAAGCGGCCAAAGGAGTCGTCGAATGGTCAAGACCGACGCCATCGCGGGAATCGTGAATGATCAGTTCCGTTTCCACTACGACATCGGCGCGGATGTGCTCTACATTCGGCTGCTCAGCGCCGAGGATATCGCCACCTACGCCGAGGTCACCGATGAAGGCGACCTGCTTCTACGCGAGCAGACCAACGATCGGCCGGTCGGGCTGACGGTCGTCAGTTGGTGGAAGCGCTACGGCAAGGGCATGCTTCCCGATTCCATCCGCGAAATCCAGAAGCGCATTGAGCCGCTCACCGGCAAGATGGCCGCTTGATGGAAGTTCAACCTGATTCCCCTGCCATGAAGAAGCAATACGATTTCTCCAAGTCCAAGCCCAACCCCTACGCCGCCCGGCTCCGCAAGCAGGTTACGCTGCGCCTTGGGCACGGACGTGCGGGGTGACGCGCAGGAGGCAGCCATGGATGCCACGAAGGCTCGTAGAGCGGCACATGCCCTGCACGTGAATCTGCAGTGTTTCCTGCTTCTGATGCTTGGCGGCTTGGGGTTCCTCTGGGCGGCACCCGAGTTGTGGTCCACTGATGAGGCACAGCAACCGTGGGGCGAGCGTGGGCTTGTGGTGGCGATTGGGGTGGGCTGCGTCTATGTGGCGAATCTCCTGACCTACTGCGGCCGACTGCGGAAGGCGCTTCGCTCAACCTAACCGACCCCGTGGCGGCGGTCTGATCTAAAGCGGCGTCACGGCCGCCGCAGTCCAAAGTCGCCTCTGCGTCCTCTGCGATCTCCGTGGTGAATCCCGTCCGCCTCACATTTACCGGATTAACCACGCAGGTTATCCCTTTTGCTTGCCGATACTGACACAATGGCGTGCGGTGCGGACGCCGGGGTGCTGTGGCTGCCGCGATGGCAGGCGTGCGGCGGCGGGGATCGCCGCTATAATCATCCGTGGTGGCAAGCCGTTTGCACGGATGACAACGCCGGGAATTTCTGAGTCTGGGAGACGATCATGTTTGAAAGATTCACCGATCGCGCGCGGAAGGTGATGGCCCTGGCCAACCAGGAAGCCCAGCGATTCAATCACGAATATATCGGAACCGAACACATCCTTCTCGGCCTGGTCAAGGAGGGGTCGGGCGTCGGAGCCAACGTATTGAAAAACCTTGGCGTGGACCTGCGCAAGGTACGGCTGGAGGTCGAGAAGCTGGTCAAGAGCGGACCGGACATGGTCACCATGGGCAAGCTGCCGCAGACCCCCCGCGCCAAGAAGGTCATCGAATACGCCATCGAAGAAGCCCGCAACCTCAACCACAATTACGTGGGCACCGAGCATCTGCTGCTCGGCCTGCTGCGCGAACACGACGGGGTGGCGGCACAGGTGCTGATGAACCTCGGCCTGCGCCTCGATGAGGTGCGTGAAGAGGTGCTCAACCTGCTGGGCGCCGGGAGCAACTCCGAAGCCGAAGCCGCCGAAGACGCCCCGGCCTCCGGCGGCGGCGAACCGGCCGGCAAACGCGGCAAAAGCAAGACCCCCGCCCTCGACAGCTTCGGGCGCGACCTGACGGAAATGGCCCGCCAGAGCGAACTCGATCCGGTCATCGGGCGCGAAAACGAGATCGAGCGCGTCATTCAGATCCTCTGCCGCCGCACCAAGAAC
>CAYNCM010000055.1:0-22424 GCA_964395825.1 uncultured Planctomycetaceae bacterium | reverse complement strand
TGTTCCCGGGCTGAATAAAACCTTGTTCGCGTCGAGCGGGCCGAATTCACATGGCCTTGGCCTTCTTGCCTCCGCATCGTTTGATGATGCGTTGGCGGACCCGTTCCTGATCGGCGTCGGCCACGTCGAAAGTTACAACCAGAGCCAGTACCGCGAGTTGCTCGGGCCCGACAACGCGACCTGGGCCCGCACCAGCCATGCGCTTGACCCTCAGCGCGGCAAGGTGTTCTGGGGAACCAATCCACGACAGCCGTCACCAGTCCCCTCCGGGCCAATCGCAATCTTGATCTCACGCCGTTGAATCACCAAAAGGAGTTGAATCATGCCAAGAGCTTTCACCGCCTTCACCGCCTGTCTTATCGCGATCGGCCTTTCGTCCGCCTTCGCCGAAGACATGGTCTTTCCTGACGACGCGGGCCTGATCGACCTGACCCAGCCCCCTTACAACCTCAAGGGCGACGGGCGAACCGACAATACCGCGGCCCTGCAGCGGGTGTTCCTGGAAAACCGCGGCACCAACAACACGCTCTACTTTCCCAACGGCACGTATCTGTTTTCCGATCGGGTCAACATCTCCGGCGACGAGCCGAGCCGCGCTCACAGTCCCGATCGCTTCCTGCATCTTCAGGGCCAGAGCGAAGCCGGCGTCGTGCTGAAACTGGCCGACAACTCGCCCGGCTTCGACGACCCGAACAATCCCAAGACCTTCATCTCGATGTACGAAGGCAAGAGCACCGGGGACTGGATGCACGCGTACATCCGCAATCTCACGGTGGAAATCGGCGCGGGCAATCCCGGCGCCGCCGCGCTGCGGTACATGACCAACAACTCCGGGGCGATGTACGACGTGACGATCCGCTCGGTCGATCCGCACAAGCGCGGGGCGATCGGCCTGGACCTGCGCCAGAGCCAGAACGGGCCCGGCCTGATTAAGCGCATCACCGTCGACGGTTTTGACTACGGCATTCAGACCGCCAACACCTTCTCACTGGTTTTCGAACAAATCTCCGTGACCAACCAGCGCGAGGCCGGCTTCAACGCTGGGAACAGCCGACTGACCATTCGCCGATACACCAGTCGGCAGAATGCCGTTCCGGCACTCATTGCCAGCAAACATACGAACCTGACCATGATCGAGGCCCGACTGGAGGCGCGTAGGGCGAGCGGACCAGCGATCGTTGATGCGACGGAAAAATTCTTCCTCCGCGATATACATGTCGGGGGATATCCCCAGACGGTGCGAACGCGCGACGGGCAGACCGTCAGCGGCGATCTCAGCGAGTGGTACCTGGGCCGCGCTTACTCGCTGTTCGGCCATCCAGACCCCAAGACGCTCCGCTTGCCGATCGAGGAAACGCCGGAAATCGCTTGGCAGACCGATCTGGCCAAATGGGTCAAGGTCGAGCCGGGCCCCGACGGACTGCAGAAGGCGATCGATCAGGCAGCGAAAACCGGCGCGACGACGGTCTACCTGCCGAAGCTCGGCAAGAAACAGGGTAAGTACGTCATCACCCAGCCGACGCGCATCCACGGAAGTGTCAATCGCATCATCGGAATGGAGAACATTCTCTGGATCGATGAGAAGGTGCCGGTTGGCGAAGCCGCCATCGTATTCCACGCTTCGCTCGATCACGCAGTGGTTATCGAGCGGTTTTTCAATATGCTCAAGAACGGCGGATGGAAGGGCCTGTACGACCGCTACCTGTTTGAGAACCACTCGAAGCACCCGGTCGTGATCAAAAATCTGGCGCACGGATCATGCCTGCACAAGAAGCTGGGGTCGGCCAAGACCGGCCCCTGGTTTATCGAAGACATGGCCGGCGGTCGCATGGCCCAGTTCGGGCCGGGGGAAAAGGCATGGATGCGCCAATACAACCCCGAGTCGCCCGAGCTGAATATGTGC
The DNA here is from genome assembly GCA_964395825.1 of uncultured Planctomycetaceae bacterium. Classification (GTDB taxonomy): domain Bacteria; phylum Planctomycetota; class Phycisphaerae; order Phycisphaerales; family Zrk34; genus JANQFT01. Next base: position 20,521 of record CAYNCM010000055.1, on the reverse strand, counting down.
GAAGTGCACGGCGGGCAGGTATGGATTCTTGGCCTGAAAACCGAAGGTCGGGCCCGGCACATCGTCGCCACCGATGGCGCGAAGGTGGAACTGCTCGGCGGGGTCGCTTACCAGTCGTGGAAAAAGCAGCCACTCGATCCGCCGATGTTCACCGTCGACAACGCGGACTGCTCGTTCACGATTGGCTTCTATCACTTCAATCGGCCGTTCACTACGATCGTGGAAGAGTCGCTGGACGGCCAGGCCCGCAAACTTGATCGAACGGACCTCGACTTCTATCACCTGCCGCTTTACCGAAGTGGCAGACAATGAAATGGCCGCAACACCGGTCATGTGAACGGCAGTCTGAACCACGGCTTACACCGGTCCATCTTCGGCGGTGGTGCAAAATGTCGGGCATTCCCCGGCTTCTTCGCATTTCATGCGGCTTTTCGCTCGTCGTGGTTGAGCAGGCCGTCGAGCAATCCCTGGTCGCCAAGCATGTTCACCACGATCAGAGGTTCGTGGGCCGGTACGTCGCACTTCTCCACCCATCACCATACAGTGATGGCGCTCTCACTCGTCCGGCACTCTCGCTCTGTTGATGGGAGCCCCCGTTCGGCGGCCACCCCCGGAAGAAATCGCTTGCGGTGCCCGTCATGTGACGATCATGTGAGCGCATTTGGCACCTCTCTTCGCACAAGGCTTGGGAAGGCAGGCTGAAAGCGTCCCGCGAATCAGCGACTTTGAGACCCGGCGTCGCCAAGGCTATGCCGGGCAGGCGGTCTCGGCCCGGTTTCGGGCGTTCCGGGGGCCTACCCCGTCACGTGGTTGGACGGGGAAACGACAGAAAGTAGAGCAGGAGCAAGGAGACCGCAGGAGAGCGAACCGCTGGGGTGGCAAAGGTTGGTGCGGCCGGACATCTTGCCGTGCGCTCCTGCTCTCCTGTCTACTGCTCTGCTGCTCTATTGAAAAGGCCCGCGTGGCGCGGGCCTTTTCAATGGAGCGGAAGGGACTCGAACCCTCGACCTCAGCCTTGCAAAGGCCGCGCTCTCCCAACTGAGCTACCGCCCCGTGGCTTCAGAGACCTTGGACCTTAGACTTTCAGACCTCGGACATTTCGGCGTGTTCAGGCGCCGGCGCCGGCTTTGTCGTGCTTTTCGATCAACTGGTAAACTACCTCGGCCGTGGCGGCGTTTCGGATCGCGGCGCGAAATTCATCATTGGTCATCATGCGGCTGATGTGGGCGAGGGCCTGGATGTGCGGGCCGGTCTGGTCGGCGGGCGAGACGAGCAGAATGATGACGTTGACCGGCTTGCCATCGATGGACTGGAAATTGATGGGCTGGCGGGGCTTGCCGATGGCCATGACCAGGCTGTCGCAGCAGTCGCTCTTGCCGTGGGGAATGGCCAGGCCGTGGCCGATTCCGGTGGTGCGGGTGGTTTCACGGTGCCAGACGGCTTGCTTGAGGGCCTCGGTGTTGACCACGTGGCCGCGTTCGGCGAGCAGATCGATCAGTTCGTAGATCGCGGCCTGCTTATCGGCGGCGTCGAGGGGCACTTTGACACAGTCGGGCTTGAGAATATCGGTCAACTGCATGGTCGGATCCCTATGGGATATCTATCGGCACAAGGCGGCAGGGGCTTGGGCGAGCGTCGGCGGGCACAGAATATGGTATGCTACCGGGCCGGCCCGAACCGATCAAGACGCGGAGATTTTGGCCGATCGCGCCGCCGTGCCGCGTGATGCGATGAAACGCTCCACTGCCAGCATCGCCGCCCTCATTCAGGTCACCCGTCTGGCCCTTGTGGCCGCGGGCGTGTCGAACGTCTGGCTGATCGTGTTGCTGTCCAAGGCGCCGGAGGTCGGCGAACCGACCACCGCGGCGCTGGAAACGATGCCCACGGCACTGGCGCTGCTGCTGGCGGCGGGGATGACGATCGGGCTGCACGTGTTCGGCACGACATTGAACGACGTGCTCGACGCGCGGCACGATCGCATGTTCGATCCGCATCGTCCGATTCCCGCCGGCCAGTTCTCTTCCGGCCGGGCGGTGGTGCTGTCGATGGCGGCGCTGCTGGTCGCGATCGTGTGCGCCGTGCCGTTCGGCCCGACGGCGACGGTGGTGTGCCTGATCTGCGCGGCGGGGGTGCTGTTCTACGACACGGTGGGCAAGCACTTCCCGGCGGCGGGGGTGGTGACGCTGGGCCTGGTGCGGGCCGGTCAGATGTTCGTCCCCAACCCGGACATCGCGTTCTGCTGGCCGATGTGGCTGGCGATGACACACATCATGGGCATCAGTGCCGCGGCGTACGTGCTGGAGCAGAAGCGGCCGAAGCTCGCGGGTCTCGAGCTGTGGGGCCTGATCGCCGGCTGGGCGTTCTGGTCGCTGGGGCTGATCGGCTGGATGATCTACCGGCACGGTCTGGTGGTGCACGATGCGCCGTCGGCATGGCTGGGGCCGATCGCGATGGTGGGGTTGTTCGCGTTGTTGGCCGGATGGCGTCTGCCGAAGGTGCCGCGCGGGCGTGATGCGGGTCGGCTGCTGATGCGCCTGGGGTGGTTGTGGCTGATCGCTTACGACGCGGCATGGCTGGGGGGTGTGGGTCGATGGGGGTCGGCGGCGGCGGTGGCGATGCTGCTGCCGCTGGCGCTGTTGCTGATGGGGATGAGGCAGTGGCTGCACGGCCGATCGGACCCTCAAGGCGCCTACCGCGTCAGTTCCAGCCCAGAACGTAAAACGTCGCCGTGAACAGCAGGTCTGCGAAGATGATGGAGACGATGGCGTGCACGACGGTGAGGGTGGTCGCCCGCCCGACGCCGGCCGCCCCGCCGCTGACCCGCAGCCCGTTGAAGCAGGCGATCAGCCCGATCAGCGCCCCGAAGACCCCGGCTTTGAACACGCCGGTCAGAAAGTCCGTCGCGTCGACGGGTTTGAGCATGTTGTCGTAGTACTCGCCCCAGGGGATCTGCAGCCCGCCCACGCCGAACATCGCCCCGCACCCGATCGCCATCACGTCGGCCAGCGACGCCAACACCAGCATCGCCACGATCGTCGCCAGCACGCGCGGCACCACGAGAAACCGCACCGGGTTCAGCGCCATCGACTCCAGCGCTTCGATCTCCTCGCCCACCACCATCGTGCCCAGTTCCGCGGCGATCGACGCGCCGGCGAAACCGGTCAGCACGATCGCCGAAATCAGCGGCCCCAGCTCTCGCAGCACCGCGACCGAGTTGATCGTGGCCACCTCGTTGACCATGTTGAACTGTTCGAGCGGCGGGGCCATCTGCAAGACCATAATCAGCCCGATGCACGCGCTGACCAGGCAGATGATGCCCACCGAGCGCCCCCCGACGCGCACGAGTTGGCCGTACAGCGCCGGCCAGCCGAACCGCACCCGCCGCAGCACCAGCGAACACCACAGCCACCACAAGACGCCGGCCAGCAGATTCGCCAGCCCGCCGATGTACTCCAGCGTCCCGATCACGCTGGAGCCGATCATGCAGACCAACGTGTAACCGCGGGCCGGACGGATGGTCGCTTCGTCGTTCATGGCTGACTCCTGGAAACCAGGGCGATCCCTTTGAAGTGGCGGGCGTATCCGGCGGCCCTCCCTTTGAAGGGCGCGTTTGGGGCAGGGCCGACCGTGCCCGTGCATCCGGCCAGGCTTGGCGGCCTCCCCCCGCGACGTCGGCTCCGCCTCGGCCACCTGGCCCAAGGGGCAGGGGCTTTTCGAATCACGCCTCCACCGCCGCGTCCACGTCGTCGACGATCTCGAACACCAGGTCGAGCCGGGCGATTTCGAAGATGCTGCGCACCTTCGGTTGCAGGCCGCACAGGATCATCCGGCCCTGGTGTTTGCGTTGCTGCTGCAGGGCTTCGATCAGCGTGGCCACGCCGGAGCTGTCCATGTACGCCACTTCGGCCAGGTCGACGACCAGGCGCTGGGGCTTCTGCTTGCTCATGTCGAGCAGCGCGATGCGCACCGTGGGCGATTCGCTCAGGTCGATTTCACCGCGCAGCTTCAGCATCGTGCCGTCGGACAGGTTTTCGGTATTGACGATGGGGCTTTGGTCCGTCATGGTTGGCCTTTTTGCGAAGTCGAACCGTCCGTGTCGGACGCGGCGTTCTTGGTCATCACCAGTCTCATCCCGCCCCCGGGACGCGGGGCGAACTCCACTGCGTCCATCACCCGGTGCATGATGTGCACCCCCAGGCCCCCGGGGCGCACGTCGGCCAGGTCGCGTCCGGCGATCCGTCCGGCGTCCACCTGGCGGGCGAGGTCTTCGATCACGATGCGCACCGCGGGCTGGCCGCTGGCGTCCGATCGGCCGAACTTCACCCAGATCGGCTGATCGTCGCGGCCTTCGTATCCGTGGCGCATCACGTTGGTCAGCGCTTCATCGACGGCCAGGGCCATCTGTCCGCAAGTGCCTTCGTCGAAGCCGTACTTGCCCAGCGCCGCCGACAGCGCCTGCCGCACCACGCACAGGTGGGCCGGGCGACTGAGAATGCGAATCTCAACTTCGTGTTCCGTTTTGCAGTTCACCGGCTGACCCGTTTGTTCGACTCGTCGAAGCGTCCGCTTTGCACGGCCTGGACCCACCGCTGCACCGCTTCGCGCCGCTCGTGGGCCGGGGCGTAGGGGGAATAGCCCATCCGCGTGCCGGTGATGCGCTGCATCGCGATGATGCTGCACAGGCGTACGGCCGGGTCGTCGCTGTCCAGTTGGTTGACCAGGTGCGGCAGGGCCTTGGCGTCGCGCTGTTGACCGGCCTGGACGACCGCGGTGAGCTTGGCGTGCGGGTCGGGCGATTCGAAGCCGCGCCGGGTCATGGCCGTGTCGCAACCGGCCGCGGCCAGGATGACCAGCGCGACCGCCCCCCGTCGATATGACCCGTCCCACGTCATCAGGGTTATCTTATGCCCCGCCGGGGCCGGTGGGAAGCGCATCGCTCGACGTTGTCACCGGCCCGCCGGGCGATTACGATCTTCGTTTTGGGATTCCGCTGATGCCCAGCCTACCGCACGATGAAGTCATTGCCGTCCTGGACTTCGGGTCGCAGTACGCCCAGCTCATCGCCCGCCGGGTCCGCGAGGCCGGGGCGTTCAGCGTGCTCGTGGCGCCCGACATCGCCGCCGAGGATCTGGCCGCGCTTCAGCCCAAAGGGGTGATTCTCTCCGGCGGCCCGGCCAGCGTCTACGAACCGGGCGCGCCCCGCTGCGACGAGAAGCTGTTTGACAAGCTCCCCGGCGTTCCCGTGCTGGGGATCTGTTACGGGATGCACCTGGCCTGCCAGTTGCTTGACTGCCCCGTGCAGCCGGCCCCGTCGCGCGAGTACGGCCGGGCCCAACTGACCGTCGTCGATGCCAGCGATCTTCTGGCCGACGTGCCCGAACACACCACCGTCTGGATGAGCCACGGCGATCAACTGACCGACCTGAGCGAACAGCTTGTGGCCCTGGCCACCACGCCCACCTGCCCGTTCGCCGCGGTGCGTCACAAGGACCGGCCGTTCTACGGCGTGCAGTTCCATCCTGAAGTCACCCACACGCCCCACGGCATCGACATCCTGCATAATTTTCTCTACGAAATCTGCGGCTGCCGGAACACCTGGCGCATGGCCGACTTCATGGAAATGCAGGTCGAGAGAATCCGTCAGATCGTGGGCGACGATCGGGTGATCTGCGGGCTGAGCGGCGGGGTCGATTCGTCCGTCGTCGCCGCGCTGCTCCACAAGGCGATCGGCCCACAACTGACCTGCATCTTCGTCGACAACGGGCTGCTTCGGAAGAACGAACGGCAACTGGTCGAATCCACCTTCCGCGATCATTCGGACATCGACCTGCGCGTGATCGACGCTTCGCAAGCGTTTCTCCGCGATCTCGAGGGCGTCGAGGATCCGCAGGACAAGCGCCGGCGGATCGGGCATCGATTCATCGCGGTGTTCAAGCAGGCCTCGGCGGATATCGAGGGCTCGCGGTTCCTCGCCCAGGGCACGCTGTACCCGGACGTGATCGAATCGGGCCACGGCCCCAGCGGGACCGCGGCGAACATCAAGCTGCACCACAACGTCGGCGGGCTGCCGGCGGACCTGGGCTTCGAGCTGATCGAGCCGCTGCGCGACCTGTTCAAGGACGAAGTGCGCAAGCTGGGCAGCGTACTCGGGCTGCCGGAGGTGATCGTCTGGCGTCACCCGTTCCCGGGGCCGGGCCTGGCGGTGCGGGTGCTCGGGCCGGTCACGCGGCCTCACCTGGACCTGCTGCGCGAGGCGGACGAAATTCTGCTGGAAGAGATCGTGGCCAACAATCTCTACCGGCGGACCAGCCAGGTCTTCGCGGTGCTGCTGCCGGTCAAGGCGGTGGGCGTGATGGGCGACGGCCGCACGCACGAACAGGTCGTGGCCATCCGTGCCGTGGAAACGCAGGACTTCATGACCGCCGACTGGGCGCGAATTCCCTATGATGTGCTGGCGACGATCTCCAACCGCATCATCAACGAAGTGCGCGGCATCAACCGGGTGGTTTACGACATTTCCTCGAAACCCCCGGCGACGATCGAGTGGGAATGAGCAGTTCGCCCGGTCCGTTCACCCGCCGCGGCGCAGCATCGCCAAACCGCCCAGGCCGATCAGGCACACCGTCGCCGGTTCGGGGATGGTGTCGATTTTGAAGATCACACCGCCGTAATTCTCGTGCGGCACGGCGAGCCCGCCATCGGCGGTCATGCCATACAGATATCTTCCATCGGTGGTCAGCGACCCGTAGGGATCAGCGCCGTCGGGCGAATCCCAGGCGGTGAAGCTGTGGATGTTAGTGTATTCGCCGGTATCCGGGTCGATGCTGAACACGTCGCCCCGGCCGAATTCGCCGCCCCACAGCGACATGCCGTACAACAGGCCGTCCAACTCGATCAGGTGGCCGTGCGGCGAACGACCGCCGTCGGGATCCCCCTCAAAGTGGTGGATGATCTGGTAGTTCCCGCCGTCCAGGTCGGATCGGAAGACGATCCCCCAGGCCGGATTGACGTTGCCGCCGTTGAGGCACATGCCGAACAGTTGGTTGTCGTGGACGATGGGCCGGCCGAACGGCTGCTGGCCGTCGGGCGGATAGTCGAACTCGTGCAGGCGCGTGTAACCGGTCCCGTCGATGTTCATGCGGAACAGCGTGCCCTTGTCCTCGTCGCCGCCGTGGCGGGTCATGCCGTAAAGCATGTTGTCGTGCAGGGTGACCGATCCCCAGGGCTCGCGGCCATCGTCGGGGTCATCGCCGGGGTCATCGCCGCCGTTGAACTCGTGGAGATTCGTGTAGCCGGCGCCGTCGATCCCGATGCGGAAGATCACGCCCTTGCCGTAGGTGCCGCCGCTCTTGGTCATGCCGTACAGGTAATCCACGCCGCCGTCCTGTCCGGCCGCCGGTTCGGTATACGGCAGGCTCCCGTCACCCGCCCCGCCGTTGAAACTGTGCAGCAGGTCGAAGTTGTCGCCGTCCAGATCCATCGTGTAGATCGTTCCCGAGGCCGAGCCGCCCGAACCGTTGTCGCCGCCGAGATTGGTCATGCCGTACAGTTTCCCGTTGTGGACGATCGGTTGACCTTTGGGGTACAGACCGTCCGTCGTCGACAACTGGAAATCGTGCAGCATTTCATAGTCGGCGCCGTCGGTGCGGATGCGGAACACCGTTCCCCCGCCGCGCTCGATGTAAGTGCCGCCCGTCGATTGGCTGCCGCCGTGTTCGGTCGTCCCGTACAGATATCCATCATGCAGCGCCAACGGGCCGTACACCGGGCGGGCGCCGTCGGACGGATACCCCTCGAAACGGTGCAGGACGGAGAACTGCTGGGCCGCGGCCATCGAGGCGCTGACCAGCAGCACCGCGCCCACACATAACCCGACCCGCGAAATCCTGCTCTTGCTCATCGTCAGATCCTCTCTCGTTTTCCCCGACCAATGACTGAACCGCACGACACGGCGGCCCGTGGAATCGGACGCGGATGTCCAATGGCCGTCCATTAGTATCCCCTGCCCCGGGGGGAGGAGCAAGTCAGAACTGCGCAAAAATCGCCTGGTGATCCGCGTCAGGCCGCAATGGGATATGATGGGCCCATGCGGCTGCTCTTGAACATCGTGGTGGCGTCGGTGCTGGGGGTGACCGCGCTGGTGGTCTACTTCGCCACGCGGCCGCCGGCGGGCGAGGTTGCCCCGGCCCCCGTCGCCGTGCCCGTGGAAGCCGGCGACGAGGATCCGGGCATCGCGCCGCTGACCGAATCGCAGCGGATCCGCCTGGAAACCGCCACCGACCACCGTTCGACCGTGCATGAGGCGGCGTTCTACGCGCTGCTGGAAAACGCCGCCGACTGGGGCCGCACCCGCGCGACCGATGAGGACGTGCTGATGGCCAACATGGACACGGTCCTCGCCGAGCCGGACCGTTACCGCGGCCGACTGTGCGTGATCGAAGGCACACTCGCGGCGGTCCGGCCGGTCGACACCACGTTTGACCGCTGGCAGGACATTCGCGTGTGGTTCATCCGCTTGCCCGATGGCAGCCCGGACCCGGACAAGCTGTACACCAACACGCTCGTGCCGGTGTACCTGACCGACCCGTTGCCGCTGCGCCTCTTCGAAACCGACAGCGGCCAGTCCACGCTGAGCCGCAGCGACTACGGCCGACCGGTGCGCGTGGTGGCCCGCTTCCTTAAAGTGCTGGAAGACGAACCGATCGGCGACCCGACGCAAACGCGGCGCTACCCGGTCTTCGTCGGCAAGCGCGCCCATTGGGCCGAGCCCGCCAAGCGCGCCGGCCCGGGGTTGCCCGTCTTCATCCCCCTGGTGTTGATGGTGATCGTGGTTTACGTGGTCTTGCGGATCGTGCTCGCCCGGCGTTCGGGCGAAGGGTTCAGCCGGGTCGATCTGCAGCGGCGTCTGCGGTCCCAACGGCTGCGCCTGGCCGGGGAAGATGAACCGGAAGAACCCGAACCCGATGTCGACCTGCCCGAAGACCCCGCCGAGGCGCTGGGGACGCTCGATCGACAAGCCGCGGAGCACCGCAATCATGGCGATCGTTGAAGTTCAACTGCCCCACCACCGCTATGACGTGATCATCGAACCGGGTGTGATCGAGCGGCTTGGTGAAATCACCCGCCACGTCGCTTCGCACCGGCGGTGTGCCCTGATCAGCGATGATTGCGTGGCGAAGCTGCACGGCGGCCCGGCGGAACAGGCCCTGCGCCAAGCCGGGTACGAACTGGTCACCGATCGTATCACGCCCGGCGAAGCGTCGAAAACCCTCGATACCGTCCGCCGGTTGTACGACACGCTGCTCGATGCCCGCCTCGAACGGCGCAGTCCCGTGGTGGCGCTGGGCGGCGGGGTGATCGGCGACATGGTCGGGTTCGTCGCGGCGACGTACCTCCGCGGCGTGCCGTTCGTGCAGTGTCCCACCACGCTGCTGGCGATGGTCGATGCGAGTGTCGGGGGGAAGGTCGGCGTGAACGTGCCGCAGGGCAAGAATCTCATCGGCGCCTTTCACCAGCCCCACGCCGTGGTGATGGACCCGCTGACCCTGGCCACGCTGCCGCCTCGCGAACGGCGCTGCGGCCTGGCCGAGTGCATCAAGCATGGCGTGATCCGCGACGCCGACTTGTTCACCTGGATCGAGGACAACCTTGCGGCCATTCAGGCGGTCGATGCGAAGGTCATGACGGAACTGCTGGCGAGGAACGTGACCCTCAAGGCCGCGGTGGTCGTGGCGGACGAAAAGGAATCGGGCGTCCGCGCCCACCTGAACTTCGGCCACACGTTCGCCCACGCCATCGAGGCCACCGCCGGCTATGGCCGGATCGAACACGGCGAGGCGGTGAGCCTGGGCATGATCGCCGCGACGAAACTGGCCGTCGACGAAGGCCGATGTCCGCCGGACCTGCTCGATCGCCTGATCGTCCTGCTGTCGAAGGTCGGTTTGCCCACTGAAGCCGAACTGGCGCCCGTCGATGAACTGATGGCCGCGATGGCCCACGATAAGAAAGTCGCTGACGACCGTATCCGCCTCGTCCTGCCCGACGAACTCGGCGCGGTGAGCATCGTCGACGACATCCCCCCCGATCGCATCGCCGAAGCGTGGCGTATCCTGCGCTCGCGCTGACCGACGCGCCGCAAGCCGCGGCGAGACCCCTTGTCGCTGGGCGATGAAGGTTTGGCGTTGGCCTGAACCACGAGGGACTTGGCGCTGCTGGCGCCTTGGCGGTTGAGGTGTGCTGCAGGTCTTCGCGGCTATTCGCTTCGGCCCGGTTTCATCGCTTCGCCGAGCACCGCGTTGCCCGAGCCGCTACGGAAGCCGGCCAGGTCGACGGTGACGTACGTGTAGCCGATCCGCGACAGGTCATCGACGATCCGCCGGCGCAGGTCGTGATCGGCCAGGTGCGGCAGTTGCTCGTCGGGCAGTTCGATCCGCGCGATCAGCGCCGGCCGATCGCCGCCGGTTTCGTGGTGGCGCACGCGGAAGCCCCGGAAATTCAACTTGCCCAGCAGGTTCTCCGCCTGTTCGACTTTCGACAGCCGTTCGGGCGTGACCTCGGTTCCGTACTGGATGCGGCTGGCCAGGCAGGCGGCGGCCGGCTTGTCGGCATTCGGCAGGCCGAGGTGTTCGGCCAGCGCCCGCACGTCCGCCTTACCCAGTCGCGCCTCGATCAGCGGACTGATGATCCGATGTTCGCGCGCCGCGCCGAGGCCCGGACGGTGATCGCCGGTGTCGTCGGTGTTGGTCCCGTTGGCGACAAAGCGAATGCCTCGCGCCTCGGCCGTGGCTCGCAGGACGTCGTAAAGGCGGGTCTTACAGAAGTAGCACCGGTCGCCGGCGTTGGCGCGGTAGCCGGCGTCGGATTGCTCGTCGGGCTGGACTTCGATCAGTTCGATGTCGAGGCGCTCGGCGATCTGTCGGGCTTGGGCCAGTTCGTTTCGGGCCAGCGAGGGCGAATCGCCAATCGCCGCCGGAGCGCGGTCCCGCCCGAGTGTCATCCGCCCCACGGCCGCCACCACCGTCGAATCCACCCCGCCGCTGTAGGCGGTGAGCATCGATTCGCGTGGCCGGATGGCGTCCATCAACCGTTCGAGCCGTGGTTCGGGATCGGCAGGGGTCATCTGGGGTCACTGTAGGAACCCTTGCGGGGTCGGGCAATGGGTTACAATGCTCGGTCGACCGTTTGCCGGGAGCCGCCGCATGTTCACCGCACGCCGTTGGGCCGTTGGAATCGGAGTCTTGGGGTGTCTGATCGCCGCGGCGCCGGCCGCCGAACCCCGTCCCACCGAACACTGGTACGTGGTCAAGCTCCAGAATCAGCCGTCCGGCTGGTCCATGACCCGCCTCTCCCCGGCCGCCGACCGCATCGTCACTGAATCCAGAATGCACATCGCCCTGCGCCGCAGCGGCATTCCGATGGAGATTTCCCTGGACAGCCAGTTCGTGGAAACGCCGGACGGCCGGCCCGTGACCGCCGTGGTCACCCAACGCATGGGAACCGCCACCCCCACCCGGCGCGAGTACCGCTTCGCCGACGATGCGGTGCTGATGAAAACCATCACGTCCTCCGGCGAACAGACGGCCACGCTGCCGCCGGTCGAGGACGACTGGCTCGCCCCCGAGGCCACCCGCCGTTACATCGCCGAACGCCTGGCCCAAGGGGCCAAACGCATCCGCTATACCACCATCGACATCACCAGCGGCCTGCAACCGCAGATCATCGACGCCACCGTCGAGGGCGAACAAATCATCGAAGTGTTCGGCAAGCGCGTGCCCGCGATCAAGCAGACGGTCAAAGTTTCATCGCTGGGCAATTCGACGGCGACCGAATACGTCGACCGGCGGGGCACGACGCTCAAGACCCACCTGAACATGGGCATGTTCACGCTGGAGTTGGTCCTGGCCGACGAACAACTGGCCAAGACGCAAACCTCGGCCCCGGAACTGCTGGACCAAACGTTCGTCACGCCGAGTCAACCGATCGGCGATCCGCGCCGATTGCGCCGGGCCAGGTACACGCTGATCCTGCGCAACGACGATCTGCCCGACCTGCCCGACACCGCCGTGCAACACGTCCAGCGCCTCGATGCCCGCAGCGTGCGCGTGGACGTCGACCTCGACGAACCAGCCGAAGCGAACGGCGAAGCGCCGAAGATCACCGCTTCGGCGATGATCGACCCGACCGACCAGGCGGTGGTCGACCTGAAGGATCGCGCGCTGCGCGGCGCGCCGCGCGACGCGACGCGGCGGGCGGAGATGATGCGCCAGTTCGTCCATCGCCACATCCGCGCCAAGGACATGAGCGTGGGCATGGCGACGGCCTCGGAAACGGCGCGCACCGCCACGGGCGACTGCACCGAGCACGCCGTGCTCCTGGCGGCGATGCTCCGCGCCGACGACATTGCGGCGCAGACGGTCAGCGGCCTGATCTACGTCGAACGCGGCGCCATGGGCGCGGCGAACGTGTTCGGCTATCACATGTGGACGCAGGCGTGGATCGACGGGCGCTGGGTGGATCTGGATGCGACGCTCGGGCCCGAAACGCCCTATGATGCGGCTCACATCGCCCTGAGCACCAGCACGCTGGACGAGGGCGCGGTGGTCAACGACCTGGTCCGCCTGGTACCGATGATCGGCCGATTGGCGATCGAAGTGCGGTAAGATGGACCCCCGAGCGACGGAGAACGCCTTGCGGGAAGCGCTGAACGACATTCTGCAAGGAGTGGCGACCGGTGAGTGGTCGGTCGAACAGGCGGCCGCGCGGCTGTCGACGTTTCACGCCGAACCGCTGGACTTCGCCACGCTGGATCATCATCGGCAGACCCGTTGCCGGGCGGGGGAGGTGATCTACGCCGCGGGCAAGACGCCGCGACAGGTCGTCGACATTGCCCATCGCCTGGTCGAGCGCAGCGGCCATGGCCTGATCACCCGCGCCGAGGCGGCGCACGCCGATGCGGTGGTCGAGGCGTTCGAGCTGGTGGAAACCGGCGAACGGCGACGGACGCTGCTGGTCGGTCCGCCGCCGCCGCCGCGGGGCCGGGCCATTCCCATCGTGACCGCCGGCACCAGCGACGAACCGGTGGCCGAGGAAGCGGAGCTGACCTGCCGGTCGCTGGGCCAGCCGACCAAGCGGATCAACGATGTCGGCGTGGCGGGGCTGCACCGGCTGGTCCAGCGGTTGCCCGAATTGCGCGATACCTCGGTGATCGTCTGCATCGCGGGCATGGAAGGCGCGCTGCCCAGCGTGATCGGCGGCCTGGTGCACGTGCCGGTCATCGCCGTGCCCACCAGCGTCGGCTACGGCGCCGCCCTCGGCGGGCTGGCCGCCCTGCTGGGCATGTTGACCAGTTGCGCCGCCGGCGTGAGCGTGGTGAACATCGACAACGGCTTCGGCGCCGCCTACACCGCCACGCTGATCGAAAGACAAGCCTCAGGAAGCCACGAAAGCGCATCATGACCGAACCCCGCACGCACCCCCCCGCGCCGCCCGATCGACCCGCCGACGCCCACAAGGGCACGTTCGGAACGGTGGCGGTGATCGGTGGATCGGCAGTGATGCCCGGCGCCGCGGCCCTGGGCGCCACCGCGGCCCTGCGCGGCGGGGCGGGGCGGGTGCGCATCGCTGCCCCGGCCAACGTGTTGCCGCTATGCCTGACCATTCAACCGTCCGCCACCGGTATCATGCTGCCGGCGAACTACGAGCCGCGCGGCGTGTCGGAGGGCCTCGGCCGGCTGAACGACATGCTCGGCGCCCGGACGGTGCTGGCGATCGGGCCCGGCATGGGCGTCGGGCCGGGCCAGCAGCGCCTGGTGCAGATGATGTTGCGGCAGAACCGGCCGGTGGTGCTCGATGCCGACGGGCTGAACAACCTGGTGGCGATGGGCGACGGACGACGGGCGGTGCGATGCCCGCTGGTCATGACGCCGCATCCCGGCGAATATCGCCGCCTGGCCCGGCCGGTGGCCCTGCGCCTCGATCCGACCGACCCCGACACGCGCCTGGCCGCCGCGGAAGAACTGGCCCGGGCCTACGGCGCGACGGTCGTGCTCAAAGGCGCTCTCACCATCGTCGCCGACTCCGAGCGGCATTACGTCAACCACACCGGCAACCCCGCCCTGGCCACCGCGGGAACCGGCGACGTGCTCACCGGCCTGATCGCCGCCCTCATCGCCCAGGGCATGGAACTGTTCGACGCCGCCGCCCTCGGCACGCACCTGCACGGCCTGGCCGCCGACCTGTGGGCCAGGCGCCACTCGCCGGCCGGCCTGCTCGCCATGGACGCGGCCAACTGGATCCCCCACGCCATCGCCGAAATGAAAACAGCGACAAGCTGAAGACCGCATAAACCCAGAGCAATGCACCGATGTGTCACGTGTCCCGCCGATTGCAACCGGTTCTGCCCTGCGCCGCGGGGCCTTTGCGGCTACCTGCCTGATGTTCCGTTCGCTGCACAGACCGGGCCTGTTCATCACCGCCACCGATACCGCGGTGGGCAAGACGGTGGTGACCTGCGCCATCGCCGCGGCCCTGCGGGAATCGGGCGCGCCGGTCGGCGTGTGCAAGCCGATCGCCACTGGATGTCGGCTGGAACGCGAGGAACTGGTCAGCGACGACGCCGAGGCGATCGCCCATTTCGCCGACTGCCGACTGCCGCTGAACATCATCAACCCGGTGCGCTATCACGCGCCGCTCGCCCCGGCCGTCGCCGCGCAGAAGACCGGCCGACCCGTCGACGATCACGCCATCGAACAAGCCCTCCGCCTGCTTGACGCCGAACATCGTATCACGCTGGTCGAAGGCATCGGCGGCATCCTCGTGCCCCTCGACCAACAACGCACCGTGCTGGACCTGGCCAAAGCGATCGGGTTTCCGGTGGTGGTGGTGTGTCGGCCGGACCTCGGCACGCTCAACCACACCGCCCTGACCTGCCGCGCGATCCGCTCGGCCGGCCTGATGCTTGCCGGCCTGGTCATCAACCGATACGAACCGGACAGCCACGACGATTCGGTCGCCGATAACCCGCGCTGGCTGGCCAAACAGAACCACACCCGGGTGCTGGCGACGATTCCGTATTGTGATGACGTCGCCCCCGCCACAGGCCAACTGCCCGCCGATGTGCTCGATGCGGCCAGAATGATCGATTGGATGTCCGTCGCCAAGCCGACATCCCTTCGCTAGCCCTAAAACCCGCGAGTGGAGGGGGGTGTTTGTCTGTTTCGGCGGTGCAGGAGTGAGACCGCGCCGAGGGGTGATGGAACGGGAAGCCTGAAAAGAGCAACAGGACACGGGTTGGCCATGGGCAACATCAATGTGCGGTTGCCCTTCTTGAACTCCCGCCGCGGCGGTCACGGCCTGCCCGCCTCCAGGGCGCCGACATCGCGGGCCGCGCCATCGGCAGCGTGGCCGGCGATGTCGCGCAGGAACGGCCCGTCGAACTGCCAGGCGTAGAGTTCCTCGAAGGTGGTGTCGGCGTCGGCGAGCGTGCCGGCGGCGAGGCGCAAAAAGTCCATCGCACCGACCAATCCCCGGCCGGCGACGAACGTGCCCGCATTGCTCAGCGACCGGTCGCCCAGCGCCTCGATCGTGGCCGCCTTGGCCGGCTTGCCGTCGAGGTACAGACGCGCTTCGCCCCCGGCGCGATCGACCTCCGCCAGAACGTGAT
The DNA here is from genome assembly GCA_964395825.1 of uncultured Planctomycetaceae bacterium. Taxonomy (GTDB): domain Bacteria; phylum Planctomycetota; class Phycisphaerae; order Phycisphaerales; family Zrk34; genus JANQFT01. The sequence goes on along the minus strand of CAYNCM010000055.1, from coordinate 4,860 downwards.
GCCACCGCTGATCGGCCAGGTTCGCCTCGGCAATCAATGCCGCCTGCGCCTCCCCGGCGTGCAGGTCCAACACCAGCCGGCCCCGTTCATCCAGTGAAAGTCGATAGCCGCAGCCGCTCAGCAGCTTCTCGGCAATCACGCCGCCGGGTTGCCCGGCTCGGAAGACCGCCTCGATCACGAAGCCATGCGCGCCCATGTCCAGTGACGTGCCCTCGAAATCCGCACCGTCCACCTGCTGGGCGTAGCGTCGGCCGTCGAAGCGCAGGGCGCTGTCGGTCCAGTCCTCCAGCGTGCCTTGTTCGTAATCGTCCAGCGTGGCCGCGGTCAGCTTCAGGTCGCCGCGGGGGTGCTGGTCGTACTGCTGGGCCATCTGGTGCTGTTTCGTCTGCCAGAAGTTTTCACCGACCACGGTGGTCGGGTCGGCCGGGTGGGCGTGGAAGTGCCATTCACCGATGGTCTTGTAGAGTTGCCAGGGCACGAACACCTTCGCCCCGCCGTCGATCGCGGGCGAGTCGGCGGTCGGCTCGAAGCGCTGGGCCTCCACGTCAAGCACGGGCATCGTCTCGACGACCCGGCCCACGTCGCCGACCATCGCCGGCCGCTCCTGGAGGAAGCCGCGGAAGCGCTCGAGCGTGAACGTCTCGCCGTCGTTGGGGTATCGGCCGTAGATCTCCTCGGGGTCGCCGGCGATGAGGTTGCGCGTGTAGGCGATGGTGGTGAACTCGGGTTCGCGCCTGGTGCCGGCGTGGTAGAACACGGCGTTGACCGGGCGCAGCGCGAGGTTGGCGATGAAGCGGTTGCGCGCGTGGGCCTGCGTGACGCCGGCGTTGAAGGTCGTGCGCACCGTCGAGCCGGTGTTGTGGAACGCGTAACACAGAAACCCGTGGGCCTGCTTGAAGAACGAGCTGGTCATGGTGTTGTCCCAGCCGCGCTCATACGCGATGCCCCAGCCGACGTTGTTGAAGAAAAAGCCCTTGTACTGGTGGTCGAAGTAGAACAGCTCGGCCTTGTGATACCAGCCGCTGGTCGGCACGTAGCCCAGGGCGCGGGCGGAGAGGTTGTTGAACACGTACGCCGAACCGCCCCACGATTCGATCCCGCCGTAGTCGGTGATCCGCAGCAGGCTGTCGGTGACTTTGTTGTGGTGGATCAGCCCGCGGACCAGCGGCGAGGGCGGCTGCTTGTCGATCTGCGTGTCGCGGCCCGATCCGAGCCGGCCGTTCCAGATGTCGATGCCCGGACCGGCGACGTGGTCGATGACGTTGCCGGCCACGTGCACCTGTTCCACCCCGCGGATGACCACGCCGCGCAGGATGTCGCCCACCGCCATGCCCAGCCCGATGTCGGACATGCGGTTGCGCAGCACGTCCACCCGCCCGATCGAGCCGATCGGCCCTTGCTTCCAGATGATGCCGTTGGTGAGCTCCACCCCGCCGTCGCCCAGCTCTTCCATGCGGTTGTCGGTGATCGCCAGGCGGTCCATCCGGTCGCCGTCGCGCAGCGGGAACCCGACCACCGCCGCGGGCGTCTGCCGGAACGTGTTGTGCGCGATGGTCACGTGCTCGACGTTGCCGCGGAGCTGGATCGCGCCGATCTCGAAGCTCAGCCACGGACGATCCGGTCCGCCGGCGTAAGCAGCGCGGTTCGGGTCGGCGGTGTTGGCGTGCTGGAACGTCAGCCCGCTGATCTCGATGTGCCGGTGATCGCCGATGTCGATCAGCACCTTCCGCGACGCCGCCTCGATCCCCATCGCCTCAGGGTCGGCGCCTTCGGGCGGCAGGAAGTAAACCCTGCCGTCGCGGGCGAACCACTCGCCCGGCTCATCGAGGAAGCGGGGCAGGTTGGTCAGGTAATAGGGGCTGTTGGCGCGCGGGTGTTTCTTGGGGTGGCGCACCTTGAAACGCAGCGAGCCTTGCTCCGGGTCGTACTGGACCGCCGGGTGCGGCGCGGGGGTGGAGATCTGGAAGTTCTGGTTCGGCACGTCGGCCCAGACCGTCGCGCCGAGGTAGGCGTGGGGGTCGGCGTCTTTCAGGTGCTCCGGATCGTACGCGGTGATGTACAACCCGTCGCGCTCGGTCTTGTCCCAGTGATGCCAGTGCTCGTCCCAGTGGTACTTGTCGTCGATGGTCCAGTCCGGCTCGCGGGCGACGGTCAGAGGCGGATCCGCCGCGGCATCGGCAGCCCAGAGGAACCGCGGCTCGACGCCCGCCGGCAGGTCGGCCACCACCAACCGGTCGCGCACCGACTCGGCAAACGCCAGCGCCGCCGCGGGCAGGTCCGGCGCCTCGGCGCGGTTCGGGAAACCCGTGCGCGAAGGCGGGCCCTGGCTCTGCGCGGCCGAGGCACCCCCCTCGCCGCCGGGTTTGTCTTCGGCTTCGGCCGCGGCCTTGGGCGCGTCTTTCGGCTCACCCGCCGTCAGCGTCAGTTCGGTCACGTCAAACTTCCCCGCGCCCGCCTTGTGGCTGACGTACAGCTTCAGCTTCACCGCGCCCGCCGGCACCGGGTGCGCCTGCGTGAACGCCTGCCAGTCCTGGTCGGCCCGGTGGATCACGTCGTTCTGCCACGGCTTGCCGATCGGCTCACCCTCGGCGTCCAGGTACGCCAGGCCGACGCGCATGTCGTCCCACGGCTGCTTGCCCTGCTTGTAATCGGCCACCCGCGTGCTGCCGCGCAGCGTCAGCGTCTTCGCACCGGCCGGCACGTCGTGGAAATAGTGCAGGATCGCCCGGCCGGTCATGCGGATGAACTTCCGCCCGTCCTCGGTCTTGATCTGAACGTGGCTGCGCATCCAAGGCTTGAACAGCTCCCAGCCGACGGGTATCCCGCCGTCCTTGCCGCGCAGCGGCGGCAGCAGGTCGTCGCCGGCATCGGCGGCCAGGGCAACGGCGGCGACCACCATCGCCAGACGGTGATCCGCCGATTCAGGGGCGAAGCGTGCGGCCTGGGGATCGAAACCCCGCCAGCCGGTGACGCGCTCGGCGCCGCTGAGGATCGCCCGCCCTTCGCCCCAGTCCGGGTCGCGGGTCAGGCGGATCGGCTGATCGGCCGTGCCCGAACGCCGCACCTCGATCGACCCGCGGTACACCACCCCGCCCTTGAACACGTACGTGTCCACACCCGCATCGGCGTCGTCGGCGCCGGTCCAGTTCGCATCCCACGGGTGATGCTTCCAGGGCGCGGCCTTCGTACCGGGGTTTGCATCCTCGCCGGTTTCGTAGTCGATGTGACGCACCTCATCGCCGGCGACAAACTGGAAGTCGCGCGGCACCCAGCGCAGGTCAGGTCGGCCGTCCTCGACCACCACGGCGGATGGATCGACCGCGCCTTGCGCGTGCGGCTGCCAGGGCCGCGGCTCGCCGGCCTCGGCGCAAACCGCGGCCAGCGCGACCGCCGCCAGGGCCGGCAGGAATCGGTAAGAAAACATCAGCGAGCCAAACGAATTCATCATGGGTTTCCTTTCTGGGGGGGGCGTGGGGGGATGCCCGTCATCTTGTCCCGGCCGAGGGCGCTGCGGACATGCGGTCAATTCTGGGCATTGGTAAAGGCCTTATCGCCGGCCTTGTCCTGGATCGTCGCCCAGTCGTAGGGTTCGACGTGTCCGTCGCCGTGCAGGTAGTTGGCCTGGTCGCCCGGGTGCGTCTGCAACAGATCGGGCCACTTGAACATCCACGGCTGGTGCTTGGGCGTGAACCCGCTTGGCGAGAGCACGTCGGAGAAGTTGTCGTTCTGGTGGATGTTCCAGGGCGAAATCATGTTTTGAAAATAGAAGCCGGCATTTTTCCACCACGCCGCGCCGTCGGCGAACCAGAAGACCCGGCTGTCGAGCATGGACATGCTCAGCGTCTTCGGGCTCTTAATGCCCGAGCGGCTGCCGCCCAGCGCGGCGTTGATCGAGTAGTTGTACGCGATGGAGAAGTTCCACGGGTCCAGGTTGTTCGACGCCACCTGCGGGCAGTGCAGCACCGTGCCGCGGGTCGGCTCCGAAGCGCCGGCGTCGAGGTCCAGGCCCAGATACGGGTTGAGCTTCGTGTACCACTTGCTTTGCACCGGCGAGTAATTCCAGTAGAGCTTCTGCTCGGCGGTCGTGCCGTTCTCGTCGCCCCCGTTGTGCGGCGGAATGTCGTTGTTCTCCACGGCATAGCCCATCGCGGCCACGCCGACGCTGCGCAGGTTGCTCATGCAAATGACCGCCCGGGCCGTCTGCCGGGCCTTCTGCAACGCCGGGAGCAACAGGGAAATCAGCAGCGCGATGATCGCGATGACCACCAGCAGTTCCACGAGGGTGAATCCCTTCAGCCGACGTTCCATGAGCGCGCTTCTCGAAAAGGTGGTCGCGGGCAAACGCGGGGAAGCGCGTCAACGCTTCGCCGCGGAGAATCGGTTCACCTCAAGCCCGGTTCAGCGCCGACGCCGCAGCGCCAGCAGACCTCCAAGCCCCACCAGCGCCAACGACGCCGGCTCGGGCACGATGTTCAACTGCGGGCGATTCGCTGTCGTCGTTTCCTCGCTCATGTTGAACTGATACCGGTCAAAGTCGTCGTTGCCGTTCAAGCCGCCATTCGCCACCGTTTCATGGATGTTGGCGGGATCGAGCTGCAGTCGGAACGCGACGACCGTATCGGAAGCGGCCACCCGGCCCTGGACGAAGGACGTCACGTCCACCGTGAAGGTCGTGCCGTTCGAGGCCGAGGTCGTGACGAAATCGTCTTGCAGCAAGGTGGCCGACGCCTGGTAATCGCCGGCGGCGACCGTCGTATCCGCCTTCGAGTCCAATCCATACAGGTCCACGTTGAAGGCCGGGGACGAGGCATCACGTTGTTTCGCAGGGTCAGCGACAGCTCAATGAGCGGGGCGCTGCTC
>CAYNCM010000054.1:0-22542 GCA_964395825.1 uncultured Planctomycetaceae bacterium | reverse complement strand
CTGAACCTGGTCACAACCTGCGGGGGCGTACGGAGTGACAGGTTTACACAACGATAGACTTGACAGGCAGCAATCGTCACAACCTGCGGGGGCGTACGGAGTGACAGGCGCAGTGGTCGGAGCACTGGGAGGCCCTGGAGGGTCACAACCTGCGGGGGCGTACGGAGTGACAGATCACCGGGTACCTGCGCGACGATGCGCAAGCAAGTCACAACCTGCGGGGGCGTACGAAGTGACAGGATTCAGGTTTGGGCTTCTTCCCGCCCTTCTTGGTCACAACCTGCGGGGGCGTACGAAGTGACAGCTAGAGATTTCTACGCGCACCTCGATGAGATCGACGTCACAACCTGCGGGGGCGTACGAAGTGACAGTTCGCGCGCTCGATCACCGCGTCGTCGTAGTTGCCGGTCACAACCTGCGGGGGCGTACGAAGTGACAGGATTCGGTTACGCGCACCGAGACCAGTGATGGAGTCACAACCTGCGGGGGCGTACGGAGTGACAGCCTTCGTGCTCCCGCGATTCCGCGCGGGGTCGGGTCACAACCTGCGGGGGCGTACGGAGTGACAGACGGTCGCCAGTCCGATTAGCAACATCACGATCGAGTCACAACCTGCGGGGGCGTACGGAGTGACAGATCCGAAACCACGTCGACGACTACCACGTCCACGGTCACAACCTGCGGGGGCGTACGGAGTGACAGACCGTCCTGTCTGCCCACTGTGGGGCGGTTAGGTCTTTGAGCCGCGCCAGACCTCGGCGGCCTGTTGCGTGCAGTCGAACGCCGGGATCGTCGCGTTCCCGCATGACGGTTCGCGGTTTCCGCAAGCCGAGAGGCTGGTTTCGACGTTTCGGATCTGTTTCGGCAAGGAGGTCGAGTGGTCCCGGGATGTCGCGGGATCGAGGTGCGGGAGGAGGCCCATCGACGTCGGATCATCACTCGGCTTGAATTGCAGTACTTCTGCCCGGGCGAGGATGATAGACTGTTGGCCATGATCGATGAGCGTGCGGCGAACGATCGGGATGTGGTGGTAGCGGGCTATGGGCCGGTGGGCCGGGCGGTGGTGGACATGCTCAAGGCGTGGACGATGCGGGTCACGGTCATCGAGGCCAATGCGCAGACGATCGATCGCCAGGGCGAGGGGGTCGTGTGTTTTGTGCACGGCGACGTGGCCGAGGAAGCGGTGCTGAGGCGGGCGGGCGTGGCCGAGGCCGATGCGCTGATTCTCACCGTGCCCGATGAGCGGGCGGTGATCGAAGCCTGCCGCCTGGCGCGCAAGATAAACAGCGCCATTTTCATTGCCGCCCGCACCAACTACCTGAGCATGGGCATGATCGCCGAGCAAGCCGGCGCCGATCACGTCACCGTCGAGGAACTGGTCACCGCCCAAACCATGCGCGACGCGGTGATCGAACGCCTGGTGCGCGGGTAAACGGTGACGGTGACGAGCCGTTTTCGGGGTCGCCCGCCATCGGCCGCTTGACGCGCTGCGGGGCGCGGGCCTAGGTTCATGCGACGTTTCAACCCCCCGCGTTCGACGAGGCGTGCTGCGTCATGGCTGCTTTCTTCGAATCCGTTGCCCTGATGCTGGTGCTGCTCAACCCGTTCCTGGTGATCGTGTACCTGATCGACGTGGTGCAGAAGCTCGACCAGCAGCAGTTCCGCCTGGTGCTGCTTCGGGCGGGGCTGATCGCGAGCGCGGTGTTCTGCGTATTCGCGGTGCTGGGGGACGCGGCGTTCAGCCGCTTCCTCAACGCGCAGTTCGCCTCGTTCCAGATTTTCGGCGGGATCGTGTTCCTGCTGATCGCGCTGCAGTTCGTCTTCCGCGGACCGCGGGCGATCGAAATTCTGCGCGGCGAATCGCAGCATCTGTCCGGCGCCATCGCCATGCCCGTGCTGATCGGCCCGGGCACCATCAGCGCCAGCGTCATCGTCGGCGAGAAGAACGATTCGCTGACCGCCTGCATCGCGGTGATCGTGTCGGTGTTCGTGTCGATCCTGATGATTCTGGCCCTGAAGCGCGCGCACGATTACGTTCGCCCCCGCCGCGAACCGCTCATTGAGCGTTACATCGAGATCGCCGGCCGCATCACCGCCCTGGTCGTGGGAACCGTTTCGGTCGACATGATCATGCAGGGCGCCCGAGCCTGGGCGGATAAGTTCTGAGTGATCCGTTGCACCGCGACCCGCGGGGGAGCGCTTCGATGTCGCGTTCGCCTGGAGCTGGCGGCTGAACTTCCCGCCGAAGATCAACGGCAGACACGGGCCTAGGAGATGTTCAACGTCGGCTGTTCGCCGGCGCGGGCGTCGATTTCCTTCGCCACGCGAGCCGCCAAAGCCTTCAGTTCACCGGCCAGTTGTTCGTTGCCCTCAAAGTTCTCCGTGGGGTCGCCGGCATCGCCGTTGGTCCGCAGTTCCATGTGGATGGGGATTTCGCCGAGGACCGGGACGCCCATTTCGATGGCCATCTGGCTCGCCCCGCCCTTGCCGAACAGGTCGTATTCTTTTCCGTCGTCGCCGATGAAGCAGCTCATGTTCTCCACCACGCCGAGCACGGGAATATCGAGCTGCTCGAACATGCGGATCGCCCGGCGGGCGTCGTCCTGGGCCACGCGCTGCGGCGTGCAGACGATGATCGCCCCGCTCAGCGGCAGAAGCTGCGCCAGCGTCAGCGGCACATCGCCCGTGCCCGGCGGCAGATCAACGATCAGGTAATCCAGTTCACCCCAGTCGGTCTGGCGGGCCAGTTGGCTGAACGCCCCGTGGGCCATCGGCCCGCGCCAGATCAGCGGCTTGTCGGGGTCGACCAGCTTGCCGATGGTCATCGTCTTGATGCCGAACACGTTGAAGGGGAACAGCGTGTCCGGCGTGCCGGCCGGCTTCTTGTCATGCAGGCCCAGCAGCGTCGGCGTGGACGGCCCGTAAATGTCTCCGTCCAGCAGTCCCACCTGCGCGCCCTGGCGTGCCAGCCCCACCGCCAGGTTCACCGAAATCGTGCTCTTGCCCACGCCCCCCTTGCCCGCGCCCACGGCGACGATGTGTTTGACCCCGGGCAGCGGATTCGACTGGCGGGCCTGCTCCTGCGGGCTGACGGTGGTTTGATGATCGGCGTTCTGTTGTTCCATGGCAGCGTTCGGGTTCGTGGGTCACAAGAAGCCCCGCCATGGGATCGAAGCGACCCGGGCGGGGCGGGGTCGACGGACAACACCGCGGCTTGGCCGCATCCGGGAATCCTAGGGGCTGCCGCCGGTGGCGACAACCGGCCGGCCGATCCGCCATCGGATTTGATTGCGACCGCGCTGCAATAGCCCCCTCCGCCGGCACGTTCGACCGGTGCCCCAGGCCGTGCCGAAGGCCCCGCGAAGCCCCGGCGAAGCCGGGCCGAACCCCGAAACCCCGTACCCAAGGAGTTTGAATCATGCCCCATCAACGCATCACCCTGTTCGCCGCGGCGATTGTGCTGGCCCTGATGCCGGCGGCCGTGACGTTCGCCCAGCACGCTGAGGCTGACCAAGATGGTCCTCGTCGCGGTTTGCACGAAGGTCGCCGAGGCATTGGCCGGACCGAGCGTGCCCGCCGCGGCGAAGTTCCGTTTGCCGGCCTCGACCTGACCGACCCGCAGAAGGCCAAGGTCAGGCAAGTCATGGAAGCTCATCGCGAAGCGGTGAAGGACTTCCGGCAAACCCACGCCGACCAGTTCAACGCCATCCGCCAGAAGCTCCAGGCCGCCCGCGAAGCGAAGGACCACGAAGCCCTCGAGGCCGCCATGGAGCCGATGCAAGCCCTGCACGACCAGCGGCCGAAGTTCGCGGAGGTGCTCAAGGAACTCGAGGGTGTTCTGACCGATGACCAGATCGAGAAGCTCAAGGCCCACCTTGGCCAGCGCCGTCGGCACGGCGGGCAGGGTCCGGACCACGGCGGACTGGTCCAGGCGCTCGACCTGACGCCCGAGCAGGCCGAACAGGTCCGCGGCATGATGCGCGACCATGGCCAGTCGGTGCGCAAGTACATTCAGTCGCACCGGGACGAAATCAGGGCGACGATCCAGCGTCTGCGTCAGGCCAAACAGGCAGGCGATGATGAGGCGGCGGCCAAGGCCAAGGCCGAACTGAAGGCCATCGGGGATGCGCGTCCGAAGTTCGACGGCCTGCTGGAAGATCTGGACGCCGTGCTCAGCGATGAGCAACTGGCCCAGTTCAAGGCGATGGCGGAGACACGTCACGAGCGGCGGCGTGACCGTTGGGAACAACGCCGCGACGATCGGCCGCGGCGCGGCCATCGTCCCCGGGCCGGGCAGGGCGACGGCGATGACGATGAAGCCAGCGCCGCCGGCCAGCGCCGCCGTCTCCGCGCGTTCTGATGAATCTGATTCGGACGGCCTGCCCCCATTGTTTGCCGCACGGCGCATCGCGGTCTTCCACACCGCGATGCGCTTGTTTCATTGGCCGGTCTTCTCTATCCTTCCAGTTCGCTCCGCGACAAGCGGTGCCGCCCCACGGAGGCCGCCGGATCATGGTTTCAAGGAACGAGTTGCGTGACCGGTATCGGCAGGTGACCGAACGGATCGCCGCCGCCGCCGAGCGTTCCGGACGCCGGGCCAGGGACATCCTGCTGGTCGCGGTGACCAAGAACGCCAGCCCGGACCAGATTCGCCAGCTCATCGAACTGGGCCATCCGGATCTCGGCGAAAACCGCGTGCAGCAACTTGCCCAGCGGGTGGCGATGACCGGTGAATTCGTCGCACGCCACCGCGCGCTCCGTTCCTCGAAGAAGACGGACGTGCCCGAGCGGATCCGCTGGCACATGGTCGGCCACCTCCAGCGGAACAAGGTCAAACAGGTGCTGCCGCTGGTCAAGCTGATCCACAGCGTGGACAGTCTGCGACTGGCCGAGGAGATTCAGTCCCAGTCCGACCGCGCCGCCACCGAAGCCGAGGTGCTCATCGAGGTCAACGTCGCCGGCGAGGCCGGCAAGTTCGGCATCGCGCCGCCGGCCACAAGCCACCTGATCGACCAGATGCAGTCGATGTTCAACCTGAAGGTGCGCGGCCTGATGGTGATGGCGCCGTATTCCGACGATCCCGACCACGCCCGGCCGACCTTCGAGCGCGCCGCCGAACTGTTCGCCGATCTGCAGCGCCAGAGGGTGGCCGGCGATGGGTTCAACATCCTGTCGATGGGCATGAGTGGAGACTTCGAAGTGGCCATTGAATGCGGGGCGAACATCGTCCGCATCGGCCGCGCGCTGTTCGGCGAGGAAGAAGGCTGAGGGGGCGGCCCGGGGTGGCGTGGCCGGCCGGCTATTGTTCGATCATCGACTGGCGCAGACGCGAGATCGCTTCGGCAATGATCTCGATCGCGCGGTCTATCTCGTCTTCGGTCGTGTAGCGCGACAAGCTCAGGCGGATTGAGCCGTGCGCGATCGGCTCGTCGATGCCCATGGCCAGCAGCACCGGGGAAGGATCGAGCGAACCGCTGCTGCATGCGGCACCGGCCGAACAGTCCACCCCTCGCTCGGACAGCAGCACCACGATGGCCTCGGCTTGGAGCTTCGGGAAACCGATGTTCGTCGTATTCCACAAGCGCGGGGCGTGGGCGGTGTTGACCACGGCGTCGGGAATCGCCTGGAGCAAGCCGGCTTCGAGACGATCGCGCAGCGGTTCGATCCGTTTCGGTCCGCCGGCGGCGAGGAAATCGCCGGCCCGTTTCGCCGCTTCGCCCATGCCGATGATGCCGGACGTGTTCTCGGTGCCGCCGCGGCGATGGCGTTCGTGGGGTCCGCCGATGATCTGCGGCGCCAGGCGCAGCGTCGATCGCGCAAACAGCGCCCCGATCCCCTTAGGCCCGTGGAACTTGTGGGCCGACAGCGACAGCGCCCCGACCCCCGGCCGTTTCGACAGGTCGACCGGCAGTTTACCGACCGCCTGCGTGGCGTCGGTGTGCAACGGCACACGGCGGGCGCGGCAGGCTTCGGCGATGGGTTCGATTGGCTGGATCACGCCTGTTTCATTGTTGGCCCAGTGAATCGAAACCATCGCCGCATCGTCGGCCTGCTCATCGAGCAGCGCCTCGAACGGCCCGACGTCGACCCGTCCGTCCGGCGAAAGGGGCGCGTGGACGATGTTGAACCCCTCTCGGGCCAGTTGCTCGCACGGTTCGCGGATGGCCGCGTGTTCGGTGGCGGTGGTGAGGACGGTCCGCCGCCCCTTGGCCAAGGCGAGGATGCCGCGCAGGGCGAGGTTGTTCGCTTCGGTGGCGCCGCTGGTGAAGATGATGTCGCGCGAGCGGGTGCCGATCAGCGCGGCGACCTGTTGGCGGGCCAGTTCGATCTTCTGCCTCGCCCGCTGGCCCGCCCGGTGAACCGACGACGGATTGGCCCACAGTTCTTCCTGCGCCCGGCGCGCCGCGTCGAGCACCTCGTCCGCCGGCCGCGTGGTCGCGTTGTTGTCCAGATAAACGGCAGCATCGGTCATGCGCACATGATAGCGGCCGGGGTCGCGGGGGGACTGGTGCAGGGGTCTGGTGGGGGATGGGTCTCGTCGGGGGTGATGCCGACACCCCGGCAAACCCGTCCACCAACCCGCCAGCGTTCAGGTGTGATAATCGGCGTTGATGGTGACGTACTCGCGCCCCAGGTCGCAACCGAGCACTTCGGCGCGCGCCTTGCCCAGCCCCAGCGATACGGCGATGGGCACTTCGGATCGGCGCATGGTTTTGCTGACGGCGTGGGGATCGAACTTCGCCGGGCCGGCCTGGCGATAGACGGTCGTGCGGCCGATGCGGATGGTCATTTTCGCCGGGTCGACCGCCGCCCCGCTGCGACCGGCCGCCGCCGCGATCCGTCCCCAGTTCGGGTCCGCCCCGTGCACCGCCGTCTTGACCAGCGGTGAATCGGCGATCGTGCGCGCCGCCCGCAGCGCCTCGGCCTTCGACTTCGCCCCGGTGACCGTCACGCGGATCACGTGCTCGGCCCCTTCGCCGTCGGCGATCACCTGATAGGCCAGATCCTTGCACAGTGCGGTCAGCGCCTCGGCGAACGGCCCATAGCCCGGCGCGCCGGTCGAGTCGATCCGCCGATGGCCCGCCAGCCCGCTGGCCAACACGGCCACCGTGTCGCTGGTCGAGGTGTCGGAGTCGACGGTGATGCGGTTGAAGCTGGCGTCCGCGTTGACCGCCTCCTTCAGCGCCCGTCGCAGGGGCGTGGGGGTGATGTGGGCGTCGGTGGTGATGAACGCGAGCATGGTGGCCATGTTCGGGGCGATCATGCCCGAGCCCTTGGCGATCCCGCCGATCTGCACCGTGGCCGACCCGAGCTTAAGCTGCCGCAGCGCCGCCTTGGGGCGGGTGTCGGTGGTGGTGATGGCCCAGGCGGCGCCGGCGTCGGCCTTCGCCCCGCGCCCCAGCGTGGGGCCCAGCGCCGCGATGCCGCCGATGATCTTGTCGATGGGCAGGCGTTGGCCGATCACGCCCGTCGACGCCGGCAGCACCTGGCGGGCGGTGCCGCCGACCTGCTCGGCCGCGGCGCGGCACATCGCCATGGCGTCGTCCACGCCCGCCTGCCCGGTGGCGACGTTGGCCACGCCGCTGTGGCACACGATCGCCCGAAGCCGGCCGCAGCGCACGTGACGCCGCCCCACGATCACCGGCGCCCCGACCACCGCGTTGGTCGTGAACACCGCCGCGGCCACCGCCGGCACTTCGCAGGCGATCAGCGCCAGGTCCGGCGAACCGGACGCCTTGATCCCGCACCCCCCGCCCGCAGCCCGAAACCCCAAAGGCCGCGTCACACTGACCAGACTGCGCGACATCGTTCACACTCCATCTTCAACACCGGACGAACCCCGCAAACACACAGGCCGATTCAGACCAACCCCCGAAGCGCCGAGGCAAAACCATTTCTGATCTTCCTCGGCGTACCTGCAGCCCGCCATCGCCCTGGTGACCGTAGCGCCTTGGCGGTTCGAAATGCCACGCCCTGTCTTCGCGGCTGATCCGTTTAGCGCAGGAACGGGTTGTGGCTGACTTGGCCGCTGCCGCCGAGGCCTTCGGGGGTGATCGAAATGCCCAAACTCGTCTCATCGTCGATCGGGTCGTAATCGAATCCCACCATCACCAGCAGCCGCGGCATGCGGCGCGTGACGATCAGCGACAGGTTCGAACTGTCGTCATTGGCGAAGTCGTAGCCGTGCGAGAAACTCACGTGGTACTTCGGCGTGAGCAGGTAATCGAACCCCCACGAGACGATGGCACTGTCCACCGCGTCGATGAACCGGTGCTGGACGAAGGTCCGCAGCCGCGGGTCGTGCTGCAGCGACGCCCCGAGGTTCCACTGCTCGACGTGCGAACGGTCAAAAGAATAGTTCACGTTGCCCACCACGGCGAACGTATCGGTCAGTTGGGCCGCGACCTGCGACCAGAAGTGATCACCGGCCAGCGCATACTCCGGCCGATAGCCGAAGAACCGGCCGATCCGCGCTTCGCGCGTGTCGTCGGAGTGCATGATGAAATCGGTGTCGATCCGGAGGAAGTCGACGCTTTTCCATCGGCCCGGCCCGCCGCGCTGCGTCTGGAACGTGTTGCGCAGGCCGATTCGACCCGCGAAGCCTTCGTTGATCGACTCCACGTCGTTGTCGTACACCGGCCAGTCGTCCTGGCGCACGTTCGCCTCGGCGAAAAACAGATCGACGCTCGGCTCGATGAGGTGTCGCATCCGGTGCAGGTCGAACAGGGCGTTCTCGAAACCATCGTCCTGCCGGACGAACGCCGTGTGCAGCCGCACGCCCAGCGCCCCCCACGCCCGGACGTTTTCATCCTCGCCCACGCGCCGGCTGAACGCATCGAAATCATGGTCGAACGCCGTGACCCGCCCCACCACATACGGCACCACGTCGACAGGCCCGATGGTCATGGGCAGGTTCAGTTCCTGCCGCGTGTCCGCCCGGTAGCGCGGATGTTCGTCCAGGCCGATCACGTTCTTCTGGTTCATCTCGAAGGGGACGGTATTGGCGATGCCGAACAGGGCCACGGCATCGGCGGCGTTGAACCCGTACTGCCGCGGGTTGGGATCGGGCAGGTTCAGCCGCATCGCGCTGGCGCGATTTTCGCTGAACCACGTCAGCCGATCACCCAGCAGCGGCGTGCCGATGCGGTAGTAGGCGATCTCCGGCAGTTTGTCCACGCCGTAGCCGGGCGCCTGCAGCGTCGCCGGGTTCGGCAGGAAGTCCATCAGGTCGTATTGGGCCAGAAACGTGAACGCCCAGTCGTCTTCCTGGTTCTTGGCGTACAGCAGCGTTTCGTAGGGCTTTTCGCCGTAGGCCTCGTCGGGGAAGAATTCCTCGAGGAACGTCGGATCGGAAATCCAGCCGAGTTCCGTGGTCACTTCCCAGTGGGGCGCCACGTAATGGCGGTGCTGCCAGTGCAACTTGCCGCGCGTTTCGGTGGGCGGTTCGACGTCTTCTCGCCCGCCAGGCTCGTCGTTGCCGGTGTCGTAGAGGAAGTAGGCGTCGAGATTGCCGAACGCCCTGGACACATCGTAATCGCTCTCAATGCCCACGCCGGCGCCCCGCTTCGTGTAGGCATCGACGATCAGCGAAGCGTCCAGGCCGCGCGGCTTGTCCTGCCCCAGCATGCCGAACAGATCCCACTCGGTATGCACGATCAGCCCCTCGCGCGAATTCACATCCAGGTCCGCGCGACGCAGGGGCGGATCGGTCGCCTCGCCGGCGACGTACGGCCAGTAACCGATCGGCAACGCGCCCACGCGCGGCGTGATGTCCGCGGCCGTCATGAAATACCGTTGCTCGCCCTGGGAATCGGTCTCCTGCCGCACGGTCAGCCGGCCGGCGCCCAGCGAGAAGTGTGGCTCGGCGAATTCGCTCGTGCTCACCGTGGCCCGCGTCGCCGACCACTGCGTGCGCGATTCCTGCCGGATCGACCGCGCCCGCACATACAACGGCACCTGACGCTTGACGTCCCAGGTGTAGAACACCGCCTCCAACACGATCGCCCGATCGGTGACCAGATCGTAAAACACCCGCGGACCCCGCAGCGTGTATTGGCCGTTCGTGGCCATGACGTTGTCTTCCAGGTACACCCCGCGGATGGCCTTCGCCGGGGCCTGACGGGCGCCGGGCGTGTCGACGGCGTCCGGTTCGGTGAACACCACGGCCCGGTCGGCCCGAAACGTCATCGCATGACCGCCGCCCGGCTCCTGGTACATCACGATCACGTTGCCGATCAGCAGAATGGAGTCCTCATCCTCCCCGCCGCGGTAGATGACCTGGTCGGCGCCGAAGTCGACATCGCCGGCCAGTTCGGGCAACGCGGGTTCGGCAGGCTCGGCCGGCGCAGTCGGCGCGAGGGGTTCGGGGGATTCCGGGGGTGCGCCGGGCGCGGGGATGGGCGTCGTCGCCGGCGAGGCCGGGGCGACGACAACGGGCCGGGGCGAGGGGGTGACGGGCGCCGCTTCGGGCGGGGTGGGCCGATCAAGCGCCAA
Source organism: uncultured Planctomycetaceae bacterium (assembly GCA_964395825.1). Taxonomy (GTDB): domain Bacteria; phylum Planctomycetota; class Phycisphaerae; order Phycisphaerales; family Zrk34; genus JANQFT01. The sequence goes on along the minus strand of CAYNCM010000054.1, from coordinate 12,048 downwards.
CTCGCCGCGGATGGCCTTCCGCCGCGCAGCCCGACGTTGCCTCGCCATCTCGCTGACCAGCGGTTCACCTTCGGGCAGGTCGGCCATGTTGCGGGCAACGGCCTGGTGGAACCGCAGAATCCGGGCCAGGCCCGCCTGGGCCAGCGGATCGGCCGCGGCCTCGGCGCGCTCCAGCAGCGGCGTGTGCAGCTTCACCCGGCCTTCGATCATGCCCGTGACCAGCAGCCGCCGGGCTTCGGTCTGGATCGGGCCGCAACCGCCCAGCTCGCGCACGTGATCGAGGTAGATCGCCAGGTCGTAGACCCGCCGGCCGGGCTGATCGACCGGCGTGATGCGCACGAAGGCGCGGTCGGCCTTGAAACCGTAGGAACCAATGGCGATGGCCACGTCGCCGGCGAGCAGGAGCTGATGCGCCCCGGCGGCCCGCCAGACGTTGGCCTTGCCGGCCTCGATCTTCAGGTCCGCCTCCAGCGCCACGCCGGGCAGGACGATCCCGGTCGCCGAATGGGTGATGAGTTGATCGACGCGGCTGGGCGGGGACGTGGGGGCCTCGGCGGCCAGCAACGGCCCGGTCATCGCCGCGACGGCCAGGGCGAGGCGGATGAGCGTGCGGCGAACAGCGGCGGCGGAGCGGACTGGGCTGACAGGCGCCTGAATCATGCAACGTCCCCGACGTGTTAAGACCAGCGGCGATTATAGAGCGCGGCGGGGCGAGGGCAAAGCACCCGGGCACCCGGGCACAGGGCAGCGCGACCCGCTCAAGCGGGACACGCCGGACCTCGGCCATGACTTTCGGTCATTCGGCGGCTACACTTGGCGACTTCGACCGGACACGGAGGCTCACCGATGAGCGGCAAGGAACGTGAAACGGGCACGGCGGTGGACTTCAACTTCAACGCCGAGGGACTGGTTCCCGCCATCGTGCAGGACGCGGCAAGCGGGGATGTGCTGATGATGGCGTGGATGAACGACCAGGCCATCCGCCACACGCTGGAAACCGGCAAGGCGACGTTCTACTCGCGCAGCCGGGGCAAGATGTGGGTCAAGGGCGAAAGCTCCGGCCACACCCAGAAAGTCGTCGAGCTGCGCGTCGACTGCGACCAGGACACCATTCTCATGCGGGTCGAAAGCGCCGGCCCGGCCTGCCACGTGGGCTACCAGAGCTGCTTCTACCGCGCCCTGAAATCGCCGAGCGAATTGAAATTCGTCCAAGAGCCTGTGTTCGATCCCGACAAGGTCTACGGCCCGTAGGCATTCCCACCAGCGCCAAGGCGCCGCGTGCCTGGGGAATCAGAAGGGTTCGGTCCGGGCCTGGGCGCCCTCCGCGATCAGGCCCGGGCTTCGACCGTCACTTCGCTTTCGCCCTGGGTGTCGACTTCCACCCTGGCCTGCTGGACAAAATCATCCAGCGGCAGGGCGCCCAGGTCGCCGCGTGATCGGTCGCGGATGCTGACCGTGCCGGCGTCCCTGTCGCGCCCCCCGACAATCAGCATGTAGTTGACCTTCATCTCCTGGGCGACCTTGATCTTGGCGTTGACGCGCTCGGACGAATCGTCGATCGTCCCCCGCAGTGCCGCCGCCTTCAGGGCGTGGCGCACCTGCTGGGCGTAATCGATGAACTTGTCGCTGATCGGCAGCACGCGCACCTGTTCGGGACTCAGCCACAGCGGGAAGGCCCCGCCGCAGTGCTCGATCAGGATGCCCATGAACCGTTCGAGCGACCCGAACGGCGCGCGGTGGATCATGACCGGCCGGTGAGGCTGGTTATCCGGGCCGATGTATGAAAGCTCGAACCGCTTGGGCAGGTTGTAGTCAAGCTGCACCGTGCCGAGCTGCCACGATCGGCCGATCACGTCCTTCACCTTGAAGTCGACCTTGGGCCCGTAGAAAGCCGCTTCACCGATGTCCACGCCGAAGTCGAAGTCCATCTCTTCGAGCACCTCGCGCAGTTCGCGTTCGGCCCGATCCCAGTCGGCCGGGTCGCCGACGTACTTGTCGCCGGACGGATCGCGCAGCGAAAGGCGAATGCTCACGTTTTCAAAGCCCAGCGAACCGAACACGTACTGCACCAGTTCGATGCAGCCGCGGAATTCGGCTTTGACCTGGTCGGGCGTGCAGAAGATGTGGGCGTCGTCCTGCGTGAAGCCGCGCACACGGGTCATCCCGGTCAGCTCGCCGGACTGCTCCCAGCGGTAGACGGTTCCGAATTCGGCCAGGCGCACGGGCAGATCGCGGTAGCTGCACGGATCGGACGCGAACACGCGGCAGTGATGGGGGCAGTTCATCGGGCGCAACAGGTACTGCTCCTCGCTATCGCGCATCTGCACGGGCGGGAACTGGCTTTCGGCGTAATAGGGATAGTGGCCGCTGGTCTTGTAGAGATCGATCTTGCCGATGTGCGGCGTGTAAACGATCTGGTATCCGCTGTCGAGCAGTTTCCGCTTGAGGAAATCCTCCAGCAGGTTGCGCACCATCGCGCCGCGCGGCTTCCACAGCACCAGTCCCTGGCCGACCTGCTCGTCGATCAGAAACAGGCCCAGCTTCGCGCCGATCACGCGGTGGTCGCGCTGGCGGGCCTGTTCGAGTTGCTCGAGATGGGTCGAAAGGTCGTCCGGGCTGAAGAACGCCGTGCCGTACACGCGCTGGAAGCGATCGGAGTTGACATCGCCATGCCAGTGACTGGACGCGACGGAGGTGATCTTGAACGCGCCGATGTGGCCGGTGCTCGGCACGTGCGGGCCCATGCACAAATCTTCCCAGTCCTGATGGGGCTGACCGGTGGCGTACCAGCTCAGCGAATCGGCGCCGCCGTCCATCGCGCGTTGGGCGTTGTCGATCTTGTACTTGTTGCCCTCATCCTCAAGCTTCGCGAAGCCGGCGTCCGGCGGCAGCGCGTAGCGCGTGAACGGCCGATCTTCGTCGACGATCTTCGCCATTTCATCTTCGATGCGGGCGAAATCGTCGCTGCTGATGGGCGTGTCCAGGGCGATGTCGTAGTAAAACCCGGTGTCCAGCGGCGGGCCGTAGGCCAGCATCGCCTCGGGCCAGATTCGCTGGATGGCTTCGGCCATGACGTGGGCGCAACTGTGGCGCAGCAGGTACAGGGCGTCGGGGTCCTGTTCGCCGAGGGGCGTGTTCTTGCGGGGTCTGGTGATGATGGCGAGCTTCGCATCCTGTTCGATCGGGCGGTTGAGATCGACCCGTTGGCCGTCGACCTTCGCGCCGACGGCGGCTTTGGCCAGGCCGGCGCCGATCGACTCGGCGACGGTGCGCGCGGTGACCGGGGCATCGAACGATTTGGACGAACCGTCGGGAAGGGTGATGTTCACGGACATATCAAGGGCCTCATGGTTTCCCCTGCCCCTTCCGGGGAAAAGGGATTGCGTTTATACCACATCGGCGCAAACGGCGCCAAAGCGTCGGGTCGATCGGTTATGATGGACTCGGCCGCGAGGAACCGTGAACAGGGAATTCGCGATGCGTTGCCCCTTCTGCGAAGCCGACAACGACAAGGTGGTCGACAGCCGCTCGGCCGACGGGGGTAAGACCATCCGCCGGCGGCGGGAATGCATCGGCTGCGGCCGGCGGTTCACCACCTATGAGCGGATCGAAGAGACGATCCGGCTGATGGTGATTAAGCGGGACGGGTCACGGGTGCCGTTCGACCGCCGCAAGCTGCTGCGCGGGCTCCAGCAGGCATGCTACAAGCGGCCGGTTCCCGCCGAACAACTCGAAAAACTCGTCGAAGGTATCGAGGAAGACCTGCATCGCCGCTTCGACCGGGAAGTGCACTCGCGCGAGATCGGCCAGATCGTTTCCGATCACCTTAAGGGCCTGGACCAGGTGGCCTACGTGCGTTTCGCCAGCGTTTACAAGCAATTCCGCGATTTGGATGCGCTGCTTGAAGAAGTCCGCGACGTGATGAGCCGCCCGCCGGACCTCGAAGAACAAGGCAAGCTGTTCTGAATGCGGAGGGCGGAAGGGGGCCGCCATGGCGGGTGAACGGGCCGGTTGCAGGCCGTTCGTCGGATGTGGCGGGCAGACCCCATACCGCATTCGCGTCACGCGTTGGTCGCCGACGGATCGCGCCGGGTTTCGGTGGGCAGGCTGATGGTGAAGGTGGCGCCCTGGCCGGGATCGGACTGGAGACTGATTCGCCCGCCATGTTCGTCGATCACCTTGCGTGCCACGGCGAGCCCCAGGCCCGTGCCGCGCTGGCCCTTGGTGGAATAGAACGGCTGGAAGATGTGGCGCATGGTTTCGCGGTCGATGCCCGGACCATTGTCGGACACCTGGATCCTGGCCTGGTGGCGGACGGCGTCGTACTCGCAGCGCAGGGTGACCACGCCGCTGGCCGGTTCCACGGCGTCGAGGGCGTTGTTGAGCAGGTTGACCACGGCCTGGTGCAGGCCGCCCGGATCGGCGGGGATCGGCGGCATGTCGCCTTCGCACTCGGTGATCAGCGCGATGTCGCGCCGGTCGCACTGCGGCTGGATCAGGTCCACCACGTCGCCAAGCAATGAGCGAAGCTGCACCATGTCCATCTCCGGCTGGCGCTGCTTGGAGTAGGCCAGCATGTTCATGGTCAGTTCGTAGATGCGGTCGAGGTTGCGGCTGAGCACCGCCCAGCCGTTCCGCAACAGCTTCATGTCCTTGCGGCCGATGCCCATCTCGACCACTTCCGCCCCCCCGCGCATGCCCTGGAGAATGTTCTTGATCGAATGCGAAAGGCTGGCCACCGTCTCGCCCACCGCCGCCAGCCGCGCGTTCATCAGCCCCTGCTGGTACAGTTCGGCATTGGACATGGCCATGCCCGTCAGCGCCCCGAGCGCGGTCATCAGGTGAAGCTGATCGTCGGTGAACGTGTAGTTGGCGATCTGGCTGTCGATGTGGATCACACCGAAGATGCGGTCGTGAAACTTGATCGGCACGCAGATGACCGAACGGATGCCGTAGGCCTGCACGCTGTCGCCGCTGGAAAAACGCTGATCGTTCATCGCGTTGGAACTCAGCACGCCTTGCGATTCATGAATGACGTGCTGGACGATGGTGCGGCTGGCCATGATACGCTGTTCGTCTTCGCCCCGCGGTTTGCGGCGATAGCGCACGACCACCGGCTCGGGCCGCTCGTCCGCGGCATCCATCAGCAGCACGAATCCCCGATCGGCCTGAAAATGGTCGAACACCAGGTCCATCACCCGTTCCAGCAGGATCTGCCGGTCGAAGTTCGAGCCGATCAACTGCATCAACTGGTACACCACGGTCAGTTGCTCGGCCGCCTCGGCGCTCGGGTCGGGCACGGCCATGATGACCGAATCCTCGTTGGACGGCACGGTGCGTTCGACAGCGGTGTCCATCTCGTCGGCGCTCAACACCCGTACCGGATGCTCGCGCGATCGCCCCCGGCCCATACGGCCGAACACCAGCAGCGTCCCGCCCACCCGAATCTGATCGCCACTGCGAAGCCGCGTCGGTTTGGTGATGCGCACACCGTTGACATAGGTCCCGTTCGCCGAATGCTGGTCGTGGATGGACCAGTTGCCGTCATCGGGGGTCAACTCGGCGTGACGGCGCGAAATGGTCATGTCGGTCAGCGGCAGCGCTTCGCTCGACCGGCCGATGATCTGCGGTTCGGTGTCGGGCAGCTCGAACCGCCGGCCTTTGTCCGGACCTTGAAGTACGTTGAGGATCAGCAATGGTCGCTCGTGGATCTGGGGATCCGTTAATCCGTCCGTCCGCCAAACCGTTCATTTTACGGCTTCAGCGGTCCGATTGACACAGACGGCGGTGCGGCGATAATCTGGCCGAATCGACCTGCGGTGGCTGTAGCTCAGTTGGTCTAGAGCACCTGGTTGTGGTCCAGGGGGTCGGGGGTTCAAATCCCCTCAGCCACCCGTCCAACCCAGCCGACCGTCGGACGCCCCGGCGGTCGGTTTTGGCATGGCCCCCGAATCCGCCTCTCGCCATGCGCGGCCTTCGACCATCACGCGAACTGGCGTTCGACCGCCTCGAGGATCAGGTGCAGAATGACCGTATGGGCTTCCTGGATCCGGGCCGTTTCGTCGTGGTCGATGATGATTTCAATGTCGGCCTGGCCGGCGATCGCCCCGCCTGCCTTGCCCAGCAACGCGATGACCGACACGTCTTTCAAACGGGCCATTTCGATCGCCCGCTTGAGCGACGGCGCCTTGCCGCTGGTGGAAAACAGCACCAGCACATCGCCCGGTCGGCCGTGACCTTCGATCTGACGCGCGAACAGCTCGTCATAGCCGTAGTCGTTGGCGATGCAGGTCATCAGCGTCGGATCGGCCACCAGCGCCATCCCCGGAAGGGATCGCCGGTCGCTCACGAATCGGCCCACCAGTTCCTCGGCCATGTGCAGCGCATCGGCCGCGGACCCGCCGTGACCGGCGGTGAGAATCTTCCCACCGTCCAACAGGGCGTCGATCACGCGCCGGGCGGCCTGCTCGATCCGATCCGCGTGCGCTTCGAGCGCCCCGATCGTCCGGGCGCTGCGGCGAATCGAATCGGTCACCGGGTTCGCAGCTTCGTTCATGCCCACATCCTACCCGCCGCGCCGCGCCGCGCAAAGCGTCCGGCCATTCGTTATCATCCGCGAACCCCCGGCCCGGGCGAACCCCAACCCCTCCGGATCGACCCATGACCGATCGACCGCACGTTCAACTGTTCACCGACGGCGCCTGTCTGGGCAATCCCGGGCCCGGGGGATGGGCGTACATGCTCCGCCTGCCCGGTCACGAGGAACCACTCGAAGCGTCCGGCGGAGAAGATCGCACGACCAACAACCGCATGGAACTGATCGCGGTGATCGAGGGTCTAAGCGCCCTGGCTGAACCGATGGCGGTGGAACTGTGCAGCGACAGCGTGTACGTGCTCAAGGGCCTGAGCGAGTGGCTGGCCGGCTGGAAGAAGCGGGGCTGGCGAACCAGCGCGAAAAAGCCCGTGCTGAACCTCGATCTGTGGCAGCGGCTCGACGAACTGGCCCAGACGCACGACCTGCATTTCACCTGGGTGCGGGGCCACACGGGACACGCCGAAAACGAACGCTGCGACGAACTGGCCACGGCCGAAGCCCTGCGACGCAAAGACGTGTGATACAATCGCCGCGCCCTGGCCCCTCCGGCTCGCGGACCCGCCCTCTGCCCGGAGGGGAAGATTTCAACGAAAGGAGCCCGCGCCATGTCCGATCAAGCCTGTGCCGCCTGCGGCAGCGAGTTGCTCGTGCCCGGCCGGCTGAACGTGGGCGAGCAACTCCTGTTCGTGCCGACCAACCCGAAGTTCCTCACCTCGACCAGCCGCATTCACGTGGCGGTGACGGCGTGCGCGATGTGCGGTCACGTGCAGATGTCGGCCGACATCGAGGAACTGGCCGCCAAGGCCGAAACGCCCGGCGCTTCGGGGCCGGCCGAATCCGACCCCTCGACCGACGACGAAAGCGACAGCGAACAGGAGTAAGCGCATGGCCGATGCCAACGTTCAATGGGCCGATCATCACGGCGATGCTTTTCGCGATGTCCGCGTGCTGGTGACCGGCGGCGCGGGGTTCATCGGTTCGCACCTGTGCGAGGCGCTGGTCGAACTGGGGGCCGCGGTCGCGGCGATCGACGACCTGAGCGGCGGCGACTGGGCGAACCTCGGCGACTTCGGCGATCGGGTCGAACAGGTCACCGCGTCGATCCTGGACGTCGAAGCGCTGGACGAAGTGATGCGGGGCTGTCGTTACGTGTTCCACGAGGCGGCGATGGGTTCGGTGCCGCGCAGCGTGGAACAGCCGCTGCTGTATCACGAGGTAAACGTCACGGGCACGGTGCGGGTGCTGGAGTCGGCGCGGCGGGCGAAGGTCGGCCGCGTGGTCTACGCCGGTTCCTCGAGCGCCTACGGCGATCCGCCGACCGAAGGGGCGAAGATCGAAACCATGCCCCCCCTGCCGCGCAGCCCGTACGCGTCGACCAAGCTCGCCGCCGAACACGACATGCGGGCGTGGAGCCACAGCTACGGCCTGGACACGGCGGTGGTGCGCTACTTCAACATCTTCGGCCCGCGCCAGAACGCCAACAGCGCCTACGCCGCGGTCATCGCCGCCTTTGCCAAGGCCCTGCTCGAAGGCGGCCAGCCGATCATCTTCGGCACCGGCGAGCAGAGCCGCGACTTCACCTACGTCGCCAACGCCGTCCACGCCAACCTCCTGGCCGCCCGCCACGAAAACCCACTCGAAGGCCGCGTGTTCAACACCGCCTGCGGACAAAGCGTGTCGGTCAACCTCCTCTACGAGCAGGTCGCGAACATGCTCGACCGCACCGACGTCAAGCCCGACCATCAGCCCATGCGCGCCGGCGATGTGATGCACTCCCTGGCCGACATCACCCGCGCCGAACTGGAACTGGGCTATCAACCGCTGGTCGATTTCGAGACCGGCCTGGCCGCGACGGTCGAATGGTATCGGCGGACGATGGTGTGAGTTTCTTCAGAGCCCCGCTGTCCACAGCGGGGGCGCGGTGTCTGCACCGCGTTCACCGACAGCCCGGCGCCGCAGGCGGCGCTACCGCGTTGGGACAACGCGGCTCTGACCTCTGACCTACTCGCCCCACACGTGCAGGCCGACCAGTTCCACCTGACCGCCGTCTTCGGTGATCCCCGAACGGTCGAAAATGGCGATCGCCTTCTTCTGTTCTTCCAGGTGATCGGACTGATAGGTGTGTTCCCCGTCGGCCCGGTAGCCGCGCACCTGGATGTACGCCGCGAACGTGTCCGAACGCGTGCTGCACGTCTGGGCCAGGAAACTCAGCAGGCGCATCGCCTCGGCCCGATCGTCGATCGGCCCGTCGCTCAGCGCATTGCCCTCGGCATCGTAAGCCACCTGCACACCGCCGTCGGCCGCGGTGAACCCGATGTCGCCGGCCCACTTGTGGATCACCAACGCCGGCAGTTGCAGCAACTCCCCGAGACTGGCGATGCCCACCCGATCGCCGCGCGTCCGGTTGCCCGACGTGTAATGCGTCCCGTCGATCCGGCGGTAGTCGTGCACGTAACCGGCGATGCTGTCCCGCAGCGCCTTATCGCCCAGCGGCAGCACCTGCGCCAGCAGATACGTCGGCACGGTGTTCAGATTGATCCGGCCGGGGATGAACAGCTCGTCATCCTCATCGACCTCGCCGTCACCATCATCATCCTCACCGTTGACCATCGGGCGCAGCGTGGTCGCCAGGTCGAGCAGCATCGCGGCACAGGGGACCGCCTGGTCCTCATTGCCGAACAGGTTGGCCGGCTGCCGCGCGGTGGCGCTGTGGGCATCGGGCATCCGCCGGCGGAGCGGATCGTCAACGCCGGTCGCCGGATTGGGCGTCGGATGGCCCAGCGCCGCCCCGGCCAGGCGGAACACCTCGGCATAGGTGGCGCTGTCGGTCGGCCCGACCCACATCACGTTCAGCAGTTCGCCCGCGAAACGCACCTCATCGCCGTCGCTGAACCGGTAGGCCCGCTGCGCCGCGTTGGCATCGCTGGCCCACGGCTCGACCCACGCCGCCTGGTCCTTGTCTTCCTTTCCGATCTGGCCGACGACCGGCCAGTCCGAATCGTCCGCCCGCTTGTTCGGCGCCCAGGCCTGCTTGATCGGGCCGCCGGGCGTTTCCTGCGTCGCCCAGCCGGTGGCCGTCGTACCCGCCCCGGCCATCTCGTTCATCTGGGTATCGCCGGTCTGGCAGATCACGGCAACCGGATTCAACGCCACCGCGTCGCAGTACGCGGCGCGCCGGTTGTAACGGTCGTAGTCCGACTGGTTTTCCTGGGGCTGATCGGCCGGCTGGGGAATCGACACGTTGCTTTCGGTCTTCTGGCCCGGCAGGCGCAACTGCTTGTCCGGTTCGCCGGGGAACTGGCCCGGTGTGCGCTGGATGCGGCAGTAGGTGATCCACTCATCCCCGCCGGCGCTGCCGTCGTCCGGCTCCACGCGCACCTGAAGCTCCACCACGATGTCCGTGTCGGCATTTATCGTCTTGTCGATTTCATTCTCCACCCAGTCGGTCGGCTTGGTGTAGCTGCCGTCGCCCCAGGGGCGCGGGTCGTTCCAGTTGTTCGTCGATACGCCGCCGCTCTTGCGGTAGAGCACGATCCCCGTCCGCCCGTCCTGCGACGTGGCGCCCGACAGCGTGTCCAGCGTGCCCCACGGGCTGCCGTTGACCACCACCCGCACGTCCTGCAGGTTGGCCGTTTCACCTTCGAACGGGCTGACCATTTCGATCGCATAGCCGAGGTTGCCGGTGATCGTCCAGGTCAGGTCGAACATGCCCGGGTTCGCCGGAAGCTTTTCGGTGACGCTGGTCAGCCGGTAGCAGCCGTGCAGGTACACTTCGGTGAGGAACGGCAGCGATTCCATGCCGTAGTAGATTCCGCCGTCGGCTTCGTACCTGGCGATGCGGCTGTCGGACCCGCCATCGAAATAGTCGACCGCGTTGGCGGTGTACTGCCCGGCGGCCACGTTCGCCGCGCCGCCATAGGGCGTCACGGCCCCCTGGCTGAACGCCGTGAGGCGCGCCGCGTCGTACAGCAGATCCCGCGATTCGTCGCGCGCCGTGTCGTCGGACGACAGCAGCGTCGGCAGGTGGATCAGCCGGTCGATGTAATCGCCCGACCCGCGGTCCACCCGCCACGGCGCGTACGTGCCCGTGTTGCTGTGGACGGTCATCCACTTGCGCGGCTCGTTGAGGAAGAAGTCCGAAAAGGTCGCGACCCCCGCCACGTCGGACCATTCGTTCTCGGTGGCGGTGGTGCGGGTGAAAGTGGACATGAGCGTTTCGAGGGGCGCTTCGGCCTGGTCATCGTTCAGACCGTTGCGATAACGCAGCTCGCCTTCGTTGACGTTGCGGTCCATGCTGACGTAGTTGCCTACGGTGAAGCCCGTGGCCACGCCGTCTTGCCAGTATTCCCGGCGACCGCCCGCCCACGCCGGCGGAAGCCCGCCAACCAACAGGTCACCGAAGCGCTCTTCCAGCAGCGCCTGCACTTCACCGCTCGATGCGCCCTGATCGTCGATCATCCACCGGCCCAGGTCCAGTTCGCTGGGATACCACCACCGCGGATCGCCGTACGTCGTGCCGCTGGAGTCCGTCTGGCCCATCAGCGTATCCACGTTCACCATCGCGCTGGTGTCGATGATCCGCACCGACATCACGTAACGAATCCCCCGAATCTCGGCCAGCGGCGCCACCGCCCAACGCGAATCGGTCAACCCGTCGCCATCCGCGTCGGCCCGGTCGTCGACCGACAGATCCTGGTTGGTCACGTCCACCGTGTACCCGCCGCCGGCGCCGATCGTCTGAAGCGCGAAGTTTTCATCGTTGCCGTTGTTGCCGCTGCCGTCTTCTTCCAGGAACCCCGCGTCACCGGTCAGGTTGGTGATGTGCGGCCAACGGGTCATCGACAACGTGCTTTCCACACCGCTGTTGTCGGTCGGCGAACCGGACGCCAGCCACATGTCATCGTTCTCGCCCGGCGTGCCGGCGTGGTTGGTCCACGGATAGTCGAACGGTTCGTCGTGCTGGGCGGGGCTGAGATACTCGATGGCATCGCCGTCTTCGTAGGCCACATCGTCGTACAGTTCGCCGCTGATCCTGCTCAGCGTGGCCGCGAGAACCTGGTCGATGTAGTTGTCGTTCATCTTCGCGGTGGCCAGGCGGTCCAGCCGGGCGGCCTGGATGTAGGCCGTGCCGATCAGCACCAGCAGCACCAGCACCGCGGCCACGAGGATCAACACGCTGCCGCGACGGCGGCGATCGGGGCTTGACCGTGGAGCCTCAAGGCCAGCTTCGAGTCTGGAGCTTCGAGTCTTCATCGTGGACCTCCGGAGAGTAATGACCATCAGACGCGAGCGGAAGCTCGCGGCCCCGCGGGCTGCCGCCCGCGGCTCATGCCTCATCAGTTTCGATTCACTTTCAACACATATTCGAACCAGCGGCCAAGGTCGCCGTCGACGCCAACCACCTTGCCCCGCGAATCGTGCATGCGGTAACGGATGCGAATCAGGTGCGGCCA
>CAYNCM010000053.1:0-22727 GCA_964395825.1 uncultured Planctomycetaceae bacterium | reverse complement strand
TTCGGCTGGCAGAAGCCGTGCTATCTGCTGCAGGACGGCTACGTCGACACGTTCGCCGAGTTGATGGAAAAAACCGAATGGGGCAAGTTCGGCCGGGCGTCGGGGAACCCGGCCTGCGCCGATTGCATGGTGCACTGCGGCTATGAACCGTCGGCGGTCGACCACACCTTCAGCGGCTTGCGCGGAATGGCCGACACCCTCCGTGCGCTCGTGGGGCGGCGCTATGCCGATGCGAAAGCGGCGGCGGAAGTGGCCGAATCGGAAAAGACCCGAGGCCAACACCTGCAACGGACCGTTCTCGGCGAGCAAACCAACAAGAGCAAGGAAAGCGAAGCCGCATGAACATCGCTTCCGCCGTCAGCCTGTCTGTGGGCAGGCGAGCAATGGGCGGATGCCGCACGACGCGCGGAAAAGCGGCTGGCTGGAATCTGACGGCTGACCGCTTACCCCCTCACGCCGCCAGGTGCATCGCGGCGGTGCGCGACGGTTCGGCGATGTAGAGCACGCTGTTCCATCCGCCGACCTTGCACATTTCCACGCCGTAGGCCGCGAAGTCCGCTTCCCACAGGGTCTGGTCAACGACGTACTTGAAGCGATACTCCCCCGGGGGCAGGGCCAGGTGCATCCGCCACCAGCCGTCGCGGTCGCGCGTCAGTGGGTGCCGGTCGCTCTGCCAGCCGGTGAAGTCCCCCGCCAAAGCGACGCTGGTCGCCCCCGGTCGGAAATACGCGAACTCCACGGTGCCGTCGTTGTGCTGGGTGACCATGTGATGCCTCGGAAGATTGGCGTGTCCCGGAACGCACGCGGTGGTGCGCGTTCATGGGGTACATCGTCATCCGGATGGGGCCGGGTTAGGTGAAACGGTGCCGGTGGTGCGGAATTTTCCGATCGCGCCGTCGCCCGGCCGTGATCGGTCGACCCGATGGGGGTTTGCGTCCGCGCCGGATATATCGTCGGTTTGCAGGTGGCGCCGAGCGCGTCAATCGGATCGGCAGGCCGCAGCCCGGGGACTTTGGGTCAACCGGAGCGATGCGGTGGCGAAACAGGGCGGTCGTTTCATCACGGCGGTGGCGGCGGGATGGCTGTGCCTGGCGCTGCCGGGCGGTTGTGGGCAGATCATCTCCGATCGGCGGATCATTGAACCGACTGTCATCGTGCATCAAGGCGACGCCGTCGGGTGGGTCGGCCCGCGATGGGGCCTGATCGGCCGGGTGGACCTCGCGCTGCCGGATGAGCGGTCGCGTCAGGAGGCCGGTGGGCTGGCGACGGTGGAGACGGATCGATGAACCGAATGTGCCGGTCCGCTTGACCGGCAGGGCATCACCAGGCAAGAATCAGACATGAGCAGGCACTCCGTGATCGACGAACTTCTGCGGCCGTGGGTGATCGTGGTGGTCGCGAGTGTGGCGATCGTGGCCGTCGCCGCGGTAAGCAGGCTGGTTTCGGGTGGCGAATCGGGCGCGACGGCCGAACAGTACCGCGCGGCCCTGGAGCAGTCGGCGGAAACCGGGCGGCCGGTGGTGCTGGTGTTCACCGCTTCGTGGTGTCCGCCGTGCAGGAGGATGAAGCGCGAGGCCTGGCCGGACGAGCGCGTGCAGGAACTGATCGCCGATCGCTACCTCAAGGTGATCATCGACGTCGACGGGTCGGCCACGCGGGACATCGTGCAGCAGTACGGCATCCGCGCCATTCCCACGATCCTCATCGTCGATTCGACCGGCCAACCGCTGCGCACCGGCAGCACGATGGATGCCGACCGGCTGGCCGCGTTTCTCGCCGAGGGCGCGGGTTAACTTTGCTCCCCGGCGGGAAGGGGCGTCAGGCGATTTCCACCATCATCTCCACTTCCACCGTCGCGCCCAGCGGCAGGGCGTTGACCCCCACCGCCGCCCGCGCGTGGCGGCCGACTTCACCGAAGATCTCCCGCAACAGTTCGCTGGCGCCGTTGGCGACTTTCGCCTGATCGGTGAACAGGTGATCGCTCTGCACGAACACGCCCAGCCGCACGATGCGGACGAACTTCGACCAGTCGCCGGCCAGTTCCGCCTTCACGATCGCCAACGCATTGATGGCGCACTGCCGCGCGGCGGCCTGCGCTTGCTCGATGGTCATCGCGATCGGCACCTTGCCGGTGGCCAGCAGTTCGCCGTCTTTCATCGGCAACTGCCCGCTGACAATCAGCAGGTTGCCCGTTCGCACGGCCGGCACATAGGCGGCGATCGGCTTGACGGGTGCGGGCAGCGCGAGGCCCAGAGCGGTTAGTCGGCTGTCGATGTCCACTGGAATTGCTCGATGGTCGGTTCGCCGGCCAGGTAGCCCAGCGACACGAGGAATCTGTCGGCGGCCTTCATCGTGTTGATGAACGCCGAGTTATCGCCGGGGCCGTGGTTGAAGAACCCGTGCGCCGCGCCGGGGTAGGCGTTCAGTTCGCATCGCACGCCGAGTGGCCTGGCCTTGGCTGCGTAAGCGCGGGCGCTTTCGATGGGCACCGTGGTGTCGGCTTCGCCATGGAAGATGATCGTCGGCGGAGCGCCGGCGCCCAGCGCATGGTAGGGCGACAGCTCGGTGGGGCTGTTTTTGCCGAAGCGGTCTTTGAGTTTTTCGAGGCGTTCGGCGGGCAGATCGAGCTCGCCATCGATTGAGCCCAGCAGCAGCGCCGGGTTGAACAGCACCATCGCGTTGGGGCGGGAACTGGCGGTGCGATCTTCGCCGTCTTCTTCCAGGCCGTCGATCACACCGGTGCACGCGGCGACGTGCCCGCCGGCCGATCCACCGCCGGCGGCAATGCGATTGGGGTCGACGCCCAGCCGCGCGGCGCTCGTGCGAACCCATCGCACCGCCGACTTGCCGTCCTTCACGCACTCAAACGGCGTGGTGCCGTGGCGACTGCGCACGCGATACTCGGCGGTCATCGCCACCATGCCGCGCCCGGCGAGATACGCGCACTGCGGGGCGAACTGTCTGGCGTGTCCACCCGCCCACCCGCCGCCGAAGAAGAACACGATCGCCGGTCGCCGGTCGGTCGCCTGGTGATTCGGCGGGTTGAAGATGAAGATGCGCAGTTCGACTTCGCCGATCGTCTTGTAGATCTCGGTGCGCGAAGCCTGCGGAACCGCCATCGGTTCGTTCGCGGGGTTGACGGTTGGTTCGGCCATCGGCAGTACTCCCAGAATCAGCAGACTTGTCACGACTATCAGCATCGATTGCACCTCGATGTGCATCATCGTCCCGGCGCTACCGGCCGTCAATGGGCGCCGGACACACAGCGCCCTGCGATGCGCTTCGGGTCGCGGTGTGGCACCCGTGCTGTGCGGCACCTGTGCCCGGCGCTACCGCTGGTCAATCGCGTCCAGCAGCGACTGTGCGGTGTAGATGCTCGACAGGAGGATCGGCTTGTCTTGGCCGGGGTGGTAGATGGCGGTGAGCGGGATGCCGCGCGAGCCGAGCTGTGCCAGCTTGTCCCAACCCGCCTGGTTGGCGCGGCTGGTCAGGTCGATGCGTATCGCCGCGACGTCCTCGGCGAACAGGCGCGAAGTGACCGCATCGGTCCGCAGCACCGCCGCTTCCAGCGCCTTGCAGTTCAAACACCAGTCGGCGGTGAACTCCAGGACGACGATCTTGCCCGCGGCGCGCGCCTCGGCGAAGGCTTCGGGTGAGAAGGTCCGCCAGCCGCCGGAAGCTTTTTGGGCCGGCCCGGCGGCGGCGGGCGAGGCCGGTTGGCCGAACGTGTGCCCGAGGTACAACCCGCCCAGCGTGCCGAGCAGGGTCACCCCCAACGCCGCGATGCGCCAGTTCCACTTCGGCGTGATCTGGAACGTACGGATCGCCAGCCACGCCATCGCGATCACGATCCCGTCCTGCACCAGCCACCAGTACGTCGGCCCCCACCAGCCCAGGCCCTTGCCCATCTGCCCGAAGAAGAACAGCGCCACCGCCACCAGCAGCAGCCCCATGACCTGTTTGATCAGTTCGCTGCCCGGCCCGGTGCGTGGCAGGCGGTCCAGCCACCTCGGGTTGATCAGCAGAAGCTGATACGGCAACGCCATGCCCACGCCCGCCGCGACGAACACCGCCATGCCCACCGCCGGCGGCTGCGTGATCGCCCAGAACATCGCCCCGGGAAACAGCGGCGCGGTGCACGGCGTGCTCAACACCGCCGTCAGCACCCCGAACAGGAAGCTGCCGGTGTGCGTGTCCAGTTTCGGGTTGACCGCGTAAACCCATTTCGGCAGGCCGGTGGTGAACAGGCCCATCATCCCCAAACCCAGCAGGGCGACGATCGCCCCGAACGTCGCCGACACCCAGGGAATGCTGAACATCTGGCCCCACTGCATCCGCTCCACGCCGACGACCAGGCCGAACGCCAGCAACCCCAGCACCGCGAAGCACGCCACGATGCCCGCGCTGAAGCTCAGCCCCAGCAGCACCGCCCGGCGGCGATCGTCCGCGTGTTGCTGCAACGAGATCACCTTGATCGGCACCACCGGTAACACGCACGGCGTGAAGTTCAACAACACCCCCGCCACCAGCGCCAGCAGACTCACCATCGCCACCCCCGCCCAGCCGGCCCCGGCCACGTCGAAACGCGTGCCGAGGAAATCGAACTCGGCCCGTGCCTTCGCCGGTTCAAGGGTCGCCGATTCAGGCGTCGGCGCGCCGGGGGGTTCGCCCGTCGCGCTGGTGTAAGCGGCCATCAACGCCGCATCGATCACGTTCGCCACCGCGTCCGGGTCGGCCACCACGATGGTCGTCTGGACCGTCCGTTGGTCCGGCAAGAAGCATTCGCGGTCCGTGCATGCCTGCCAGCTTGCTTTGATGGTGACGCGGCGTTCGCCCGCCGCCGCATCTTCGTCCGCTGTCACCGGAACCAGCACCCGGACGTTTGCTTCGTACACCGACAGGGGCGGATCGACGAAGGCGAACGCCTTGTCTTCGCCTGGCGGGTGGATCGGTTCGCCGACGCCCAGCCCTTCGGGCGATTGGACGTCGACCTTCGTGGGCACCAGCATCGGGTCGGACACTTCGTGGGCATTGAGGTGCAAGCCCGGGGCGATTTCCAGCGTCACCGCCAGCACCGCCGTCTCGCCCGGGCGGATCGCATTGTGCGACCATCGGGAGGCGATGCTCACCGCGCGATCGGGGTCCGCGGCCGGTGGGTCGACCTGCCCGCGCACCGGTCCGCAGGCCAGCCCCGCGAAAATCATGGTCCAGATGATCAAGCGACTCATGCGGTCGAGGCTCCGATCCGATTCACCCCTTCCCACGGGGCAGGGCTTTTCGCGTGTTCCATCCTATGCCGATTTCTTCTGCGGGGACAGTTCAAGATTCCGCCGCGACTCGTCCGATAAGGTGGATACATGGCCGACCTTCTCGACCAGAACGAAGTCGACGCGCTGCTCGCCTCCATCGACAGCGGCGATCAGGTCCCCGACCCCGAGACCGCCGACGAGCAGGTGTTCATGTCGCACCGCCACCGGGCGGATGAGCCGCTGGAGATTCGTCCCTACGACTTCAAGCGCCCCGAGCGTGTCAGCAAGGACCAGATGCGGGCGCTGGAAACGTTGCACGAGGCGTTCGGCCGAAACTTCGCCGCATCGCTGTCCGGCTTCCTGCGAACCATTATCGAGGTCAAGGTGGCCCACATCGAGCAGCTCACGTACTCCGAATTCGTGTACGGCCTGCCGAACCCGACCTGCTTCAACCTCATCTCCGCCTCGCCCCTGGAAGGGCAGATGTGCATGGAGATCAGTCCGCTGATCATCTACCCGATCATCGATCGGCTGCTCGGCGGATCGAACGCCGACCTGTTCATTCCCCAGCGTCCGCTGACGATGATCGAACAGCGCCTGGTGTCGAAGATCACCGATCGGGCCATGAGCGCCCTGAGCGAAGCGTGGGAGTCGATCACGCCGGTCGACTTCGCCCTGGAGGAAACCGAATCGAATCCGCAGTTCGTGCAGATCGTCCCGCCCAACGAAGTGGTGGTGGTGATCGGGTTCGAGCTGAAGATGGGAGGCCGGGCGGGGACGATGAGCCTGTGCATTCCGTTCAACGTGATCGAGCCGGTCATGGACAAGCTCGTCAGCCAGAGCTGGCAGGCGTACGGCCGGGGGCGCAGCGATGACGACCTCCGCGGCCAACTGACCGAAAAGCTCAGCCGGGCCGGCCTGACCGTCTCCGCCATCCTCGCCGAAACCACCATCACCGTCGGCGACCTGCTGAACATGGCGCCCGGCGACGTGATCGTCACCGACAAGCCCGCCGCCCGCCCGGTTGTCCTGAGCATCGAGGGCAAGAAGAAACACCTGGCCAACCTCGGGCAGTTCAAAGGCAAACGCGCCCTGAAGATCATGCGCCCGGTCACCCACAGGGATCGGGTCTAACCCACGCGGAACGACGAACCCCGAGCGCGGCACGGAGAATCGGTCCTGCGATTCACCGTCCCGCAGGCATCGGCGGGGCATTGATTCGGTTCATCTTGTCGATCCGGTCGACTCAGCTCACAACCGTCGGATGGGGAACAGGGCCACGCTGCATCGGGCGTTGCCGACGCGGTCGGTCAGGTCGAACGGGCGGGTGAGGGGTGGGGCGACGGCGTAGCCGCGGTCGAGGCAGCGGCGCTCCCACGCGGCCAGGTCGTGGGCGGCGGTGACCTGGTCCTGCGTGAACAGCACCAGCAGCAGCCCGGCGTGGTAGATCAGCCGATCGCCGGCCAGTTTCTTCACGTCCTGCGACACCGGCTGAAGCAGTTCGGCGCTGTAGCGTTTGAACGGGCCTTGGTCGGTGAACTGGGCGACGGTTTTGATCTCCAGCCACAAAGCGGCTTCCAGCGGGCAGGCGTTCCGATCGGCGAAGAGCGTGCGCTCGGCATCGGGGTCGAGCAGCGGGGCGTGGTCGGGCGTGAGCACCACGTCGCACCGCTTGCCCTCGCTGCGTCGTCGGCCAGTGCGGTCGCCGGGGTAGCGCTGCTCGGGCCACACGCCGTAGCCCGCCTCGCGAAGGGCTTCGTGGATCAGCGGGTGAAGCTGGAGTTCTTCGAGAATGTCCAGGCCGTACACCGCCTGCTCGGCATCGTCGGCCGCGGCACGACGGACCAGGTGGTCGCTGACCGCCTCGGCGATGTGGACCAGATCCCAGGGCATGGAGGACAGAGTATCAGAGTCTCAGCGTCTGAGCGTCTCCGGGGATCGAGCCGGGGGTTGCCGGGGCTTTGATTTTCCGACCAAGACAGGCGAGTGATGGGCGGTTAAGCTATGGTTCATGTCGACGGGTTTTGTTTACGACGACGTGTACCTGGCGCACAACACGGGGCCTTCGCATCCGGAGCGGCCGGACCGTCTGCGGGCGGTGACGATGGCGCTGGATGAGACGGGCCTGCGCGATCAGCTTGTCGCCGTCGAGCCGCGTCGGGCGACGAAGGAACAGATCGCCGCGGTGCACGATCGTCGGTACGTGGAACGGGTGTTCGAGCTGACCGCCGAGGGCCAGCCGTGGATTGACACGGTGGACTGCCCGATCTGCCCGGAGAGTTACGACGCGGCCTTGCTGGCGGCGGGGGGGCTGCTGGCGGCGTGCGACCGGGTGATGGCCGGCGAGATCACCAACGCTTTCTGCGCCGTGCGCCCGCCGGGCCACCATGCCGAACGCGATCGCGCGATGGGCTTCTGCCTGTTCAACAACGTGGCGGTCGCCGTGGAGTATCTGCTCAAGACGCACAAGCTCGAGCGGGTGGCCATTGTCGATTTCGACGTGCATCACTGCAACGGGACGCAGCACACCTTCGACACGCGCGATGACGTGCTGGTGGTCAGCCTGCACGAGCACCCGGCGTTCCTGTATCCGGGCACCGGGTTCGACCACGAAACGGGCAGCCGCGCCGGCGACGGCTTTACGCTCAACGTGCCCATGCTGCCGCATTCCGACGATGATACCTACGCCCAAGCCTTCGACGAGAAGGTGCTGCCGAAGCTGGACGCCTTCAAGCCGCAGTTCGTGCTCGTCAGTGCCGGGTTCGATCCGGTGCGCGAAGATCCGCTGGCGCACATTGACCTGTCGGTTGATTACGTGGGTCGGATGACCGGGCAACTGGCCGAGGCGGCCGGGCGGCTGTGCGGCGGGAAACTCGTCAGCGTGCTCGAAGGCGGCTACCACCTGGAAAGCGTGGTCGGCTGTACGATCAGCCACGTCACGGCGCTGGTCGAAGGCCGGTGAGCGCGCGGCAGGCGGCGTCGCCCGACCGTGCCGAGGCCTTGCCCGCGGCCCGCGGCGCTCCTACGATCTGCCGATCATGGGTTTGACGACGACGAAATCCGAATGGTACGCCGACGGGTTGCGGTTCGGTTGCACGCAATGCGGTCATTGCTGCAGCGGCCCGAGCGGGTTCGTATGGTTCGACGATGAGGAGTTGACGGCGATGGCGGCGTTTGTCGGCGTGACGCGCGAGCGGTTCCGGGCCGACTACGCCCACCGCCTCCGCGGGCACTGGTCGTTGAACGAGCGCCAAGTCGGCGGGCAATACGATTGCGTATTTCTGAGGCGGGATGACGACGGCAAGGCGCAATGTGCGATCTATCCTGTGCGACCGGCGCAGTGCCGAACCTGGCCCTTCTGGCCGGATAACTTGAGCAGCCCGCGAAGCTGGCAACGGGCGAGCCGCCACTGCCCCGGCATTACGCGCGGCATCGAGGGCGAAGGTGACTTCTATCCCATCGAACAAATCCGCATCCGGCGCGAAGCGACCCCCGATTGATCCGTCTGGCCGTGCCGCGTGGGCGGCGTGGTTCGACGCGGCGCGCCGACCGCCGATGGACCGCGCGCTGCGCGACGGGTACGACCGCATTGACGCCGAGATCGCCGAGCGCCGACCCGTCTGCCGCATGAGCGGACGATGCTGTCACTTCGACACGCACGGCCATTGCCTGTACGTCACCGCCCTGGAAATCGCCTGGGTGATCGCGCAGCGACCCCCGTCCTCGCTCGCCGGCCTGGACGCGAGGGACGAACATCTCGACGGTTGCATCTTTCAGGTCGAGCGCCTGTGCACGGTTCACGCGATCCGCCCGCTCGGTTGTCGGGTTTACTTCTGCGACCCGGCGGCGCAAGCCTGGCAGAACGATCTGTATGAACGGCATCTCGCCGACTTGCGCGCGCTGCACGATGAACACCGCATCGCCTACCGCTACCTCGAATGGCGGGCCGGCCTCGCCGAAGCCCTCGAAGCGCAGCGGTAACCGCCAAGATCGCCAGGTCGCGAAGTCGCGAAGCACAACCCAGGTGCTCTTTTCGGTGTCCGTGTGTTTTGTGTGCTTCTCGTCGGCCGGTCACGGGCTTCGTGGATCGAGCGCGTCGCGCAGGCCGTCGCCGACGATGTTGAAGTTCAGGACCGCCAGCGTGATCGCCAGGCCGGGGAACACCGCGATCCACCACGCGCTGGCCCAGAAATCCTTGCCCTGTCGCAGCATCAGTCCCCACGAGGGCGCATCGGTTTCACCGCTGAGGCCGAGGAAGCTCAGCGCCGCTTCGGCGAGAATGGCGAAGGCGAAGCTGAGGGTGGTCTGTACGACGAGCGGGGCGGTGACGTTGGGCAGCACGTGCCGCAACATGATGCGCGTGTGGCCGAAGCCCGCCGCCCGCGCCGCCTCGATGTAGGGCTGTTCCTTGACGCTGAGCACCGCTGCGCGGCAGACCCGGGCGAAAATCGGCACGTACACGATCCCGATCGCCAGCGTGATCTTGTCCAGCCCCTCGCCCAGAATCGCCATGACCACCAGTGCCAGCAGGATGTCCGGCAGGCTGAACATCACGTCGGTGATGCGGCTGAGCGTCATGTCCACCCCTCGGCCGAAGTAGCCGGCCATCAGGCCCAGGGCGCTGCCGACCACCAGGGCCAGCCCGACCGCCGCCGCCGCCACGCCGAACGAAATCCGCGCCCCGAACAGGATGCGGCTGAATAGATCGCGACCAAGCTGATCGGTGCCCAGCCAGTGCGCTTCGCCCGGCGCGGCCAGGCCGTCAGCGCTGATCGCCAGCGGCTCGTGCGTGGCCAGCCGCGGCGCCGCCAGGGCTGCCGCGAACAGCACCACGAGGAACACCGCCGCGCCCAGCGCCAGTCGATTCCGTCGAAATGTCCGCCAGGTGTTTCGCATGCACCTAACCACCGAGGCACAGAGGTCCGCAGCGATGCCGGAGAAGTGATCCGCCCCTGGCGCCGATTGTGGGGGACGATGCGATGCGCCGCTGTCTGCCCGGTGTGGGGCCCACAACAGGATTCGCTGCGCCGATGGGGTTCATTTTCTTCATTCTGCCGTTCGCACGCGCGGGTCGATCAGGGTGTACAGCACGTCCACGGCCAGGTTGATGAGGATGAACAGCGAGCCGACCATCAGCACCGCCGCCTGGAGGAGCATGTAATCGCGATCGCCCAGCGCCCGCAGCATCAGCCGACCCACGCCGCTGAGGCTGAACACTTCCTCGATCACCACCGACCCGGCCAACAGGTAGCCGGCCTGAATGCCGATGATCGTCATGACCGGGATCATCGCATTGCTCAGGGCGTGGCGATACACGACGCCGGTCCGGCCGACGCCTTTGGCCTTGGCGGTGCGCACGTAGTCCTGCGCAATCACCTCGATCATGCTCGTGCGGGTCATGCGCATCACCACCGCCGTCACCGCCGCGCCCAGGGCCACGCCGGGCATCAGCAGGTGTCGCAGGTTGCCCATCAGGTTCTCGGCCGGCGAGACGTACGTGCCCGACGGCAGCCACCCGAGCTTCAGCGAAAACAGGAGAATCATGAGCGTGCCCAGCCAGAAGCCCGGCACGCTCAGGCCGATCAGCCCCGCCAGGCCCGCCGCGTAGTCGGCCAGGCGGTTCCGCCGCACACCCGCCGCCACCCCCAGCGGAATGCCCAGCACCAGCGCCATCGCCAGGCTGATCGCCAGCAGCTCCAGCGTGACCGGCAGTGCTTCGGCGATTTCCGCGCCCACCGGCCGACCGCTGATTGACGTGCCCAGGTCCCCGCTCGCCACCCGGCCGATCCACATCGCGTACTGCATCACCAGCGGCCGATCCAGCCCGTAACGCTGCCGCAGCGCCGCGGCGTCGGCTTCGCTGTAGTTCACCCCCAGCATCGCCGTCACCGTGTCGCCCGGCACCAGGCGCACCAGCGAAAACACGACCACCGACAGACCGATCAGCACGATCAGCGAAATGCCCAGGCGTTTGAGGAGGTAAGCAAGCATGACGAATTCAGATAGCCGAAGCGGAGCCGCCTTGACGGGTTGCGCCTGTTCGAACGCGGTCGCCGCGAACCGCATCGTGACGACCGCCTGCTCAACGGCGCGGCTCGTTGGGGATGATGGTTCACTCCATCACGAACGCCTCCCGCAAGCCCAGCGTCGTGGCCGTGGGATGCACTTGATAACCCCGCACGCGCCGACGCCACGCCGACGTCTGCGGGTTGACGTACAGGAACACCATGGGCGCATCGCTCGCGATCAGGCGCTGGGTCTTGCGGTAAATCTGTTTGCGTGCCGTCCGGTCGAACGTCGTCCGCCCTTCGTCGAGCAGCCGGTCCACTTCCGGGTTCGCATAGCCTTGCTGGTTGTATTTGCCTTCGCGGTGAAACAGGTTCCACGTCCATTCATCGGGATCGACAAATCCCATCCACCCGACCAGCGTGAGGTCGAACCGGCCCTTGCCCAGCCGATCGAAGAACACCGCCGCCTCCAGTCCCCGCAATGCCACGTCGATGCCCGCCTCGGCCAACTGCTGCTTGACCACCTCCGCCGCCCGCACCTGGTAAGTGACCGATGCATCAACGATCAGCGCCGCGTTGAGTCCCTCGCCGTACCCCGCCTCGGCCAACAGCGCCTTCGCCTTGGCCACATCACGCTTGGGGTACAGGTGCAGGTCCGCATACGCCCAGTGGTTGGGGGGAATGGGCCCGCCGTCGAGAACCGTTGCCTGGCCGAACTTGACCAGTTGATTGATCATCGACCGGTCCACCGCCCACGCCACCGCCTGCCGGACCCGCGGGTCGTCGAACGGAGGCCGCCGGCAGTTCAGCCCGAGGTATTCCCAGAACGTTCCGGCGATCGACTCGACCGTCACGCCCTTGGCCGACCTCAGCACCGCCACGTCTTTCGGCGACACTTCGTGAATCAGGTCCACCTCTCCCGTGCGCAGCGCCGTGGTGCGGCCGGTCTCGTCGGGTATCGGCCGATAGGTCACACGCTCGAGGTACGGCCGGCCTTTGACGTGGTAATCGTCGAACCGCGCCATCTTCAGGTGACGGTCCCGCCGCCATTCGATCAGCCGAAACGGTCCCGACCCCGCGTCCACCCGGTCCAGCGAACCGGCGCTTTCTTCGATCACCCGCGGATCGACGATGGCGTTCATCGGGTAGGCCAGGTAAGTGAGGAACGGCGCGACCGGCCTCGCCAGTTCGATCACCACCGTGTGTTCGTCGGGCGCGGTCAGCGTCGCCACCGCGTCGAAGTGCTGCGAGCGCACCTTCATCTCGATGATGCGGTCGATCGAGGCGATCACCGCGTCGGCTGTGACCGGTCGGCCGCTGTGGAACCTCGCCCCCTCGACCAGGTGCACGGTGTAAGTCAGGTGATCGTCGGATTCATCGATCGATTCGGCCAGGTCGCCTTCGAGATCACCGTACGATTGGCCGTACCGCAACAGCGTGGAATACATGTTTTCGATCAGGCGCATGGACGCGGCATCGGTGACCGCGTGCGGATCGAGCCGGCCGGCGTCGTCCAGCATGGCGATGACCAGTTCCCCGCCGCGCGTCGGTTCGGCCGGTACGGGCAGCGCCCGGTCGTCGCGCTGGGCGGGGGCCGCATCGTCACCCCCGCCGCAACCGGCCAGCAGCGCGGCGAAGCAGATCAAAATCACAGAACAGCGAATCGAACGTGTGGGCATGACAATTCACTCGCAAAGTCGCCGCGGGCGCGGGGTGGCCCGGCTTGACCGGCAGGGCCAGCCGGGCCTTCACCGTCGTTGACGGCTGACCGTTTGGCGGATAAGCCGTGGCACCCGGCGCGATACCCGCCACCGCGGGCGTGGCGCGGGCTTCACGCCGGCGGGGCCTTGTGTTCGGGCACCGGCGGGCGTTCGGTCGGCTGTTCGGGGAACCCGGTCATCGGCCCCATCGTCATCCGGTCGCGCCGCACGGCGGGCTGGCTTTGCATGTACAAACCGATCAACTGCGACAACTGCATCAGCGAGTCGATGTGCGTCCGTTCGTAGCCGTGCGAAGCGTCGGCCCCGAAACAGATCAACGCCGTGCGAATGTCGTTGCCCGCCTCCACCGCCGACGCCGCGTCGCAGCGGTAATGGTTCATCACGTCCCGCGTGAAGGGGATGTCGTGGGCATCGGCCAGCGCCATCAGCGCCCGGGTCAGGTGGTAATCGAACGGCCCGGAACTGTCCATCACCGCGATGGTCACGTCGTTTTCGTTCGCCGCCTGGCCTGGCGCGGGCGTGGCGTTGTCCACGCTGACCATCTCCGCCACGTCCTGGTGCAACGTCGTCGAGGCGCCCGAGCCGACCTCCTCGAAGATCGTAAACAGCAGCCGCACGTCGATCGGCACCGACGCCCCGGCGTCCAGCAACGCCTTCGCCGACGCCAGCAGCGACGCCACCCCCGCTTTGTTGTCCAGGTGCCGCGAGACGATATAGCCGTTGGCCATCACTTCCGGCTGAGGGTCGACCGCCACGAAATCGCCCACCTCCAGGCCCAGCTTGCGAAGATCATCCAGGCTCTGCGCGTCTTCGTCGATCCGCACTTCCACCTGGTCCCACGTGACCGGCTGCGTGTCGATTTCCTTGTGGTACACGTGACCCGACGCTTTGAGCGGCAGAATCGTTCCCCGTAATGATTGCTGCTGGTCATCGGTGAACACCGTCACCCGCGCCCCCTCGGCGAAACGGCTGGACCACGTGCCGATCGGCGTGAGGCCCAGCCGACCGTTCGACTTCAGCCGCTTGACCATCGCCCCCAGCGTATCCAGGTGGGCCACGATCGCCCGGTTCGGCTGCTTATTCTTGCCGCGGAGCGTCCCGCGAATCGCCCCGCGCCGCGTCAACTCGTACTCGATGCCCAGACGATCCAGCTCCTCGCCCATGAAGTGAACCACCGTGTCGGTGTAACCCGACGGACTGGGAATCGCCAGCAGCCGCAGCAGCGTCTCGGTGAGGTAGAGCTGATCGATTTTCAATCGCTTCATCGGCGAATCACTCATGCAAGAACCAGGGCACCCGCATTGTAGGCCGCGGCGAACCACCGTCAATGAACCTGACGGGGCGCGGCGACAGCGGCCACGCCTTGGGCGGCGCTTCGCTTCACCGATGGCAGGTTCGCGGTGATCCTGTCTTTTGACCTTAAGCAAACGGGGCAGAAACCCGGGACGAATCGCCTGCCGCCTCCGGTGAACGCTGACCGGTTGTTCGATGAGCAAAGAACGGGAGATGAACCGATCCGTCGCCATCGCTTTTGAGTCGGCCCGCCCTACCTTTCCGGGTTCTGCCGGCGGCGTTTTTTCTCCGACTGCTCGCGCTTGTTCCGTAACCGCCGTTCGCGCGAGGTGCGGGTCGGTCGGGTGGGTTTGCGTTTTTTCGGGCGCACCAGGGCGCGGCGGATCAGCCCGACCAGCCGCTCGATGCAGGCATCGCGGTTGGCGATCCGGGAGCGCGACGTGTCCGAACTGATCTGCAATCCCGCTTCGGTCAGATGGCTGCGAGCCTGCCGTTTCAGCCGGGCGATCGCTTCGGCTGGCAGATGATCGGCCAGATCGTCCAGCGAGACCGTCAACATCGCCTTGGTGTTCAGCTTGTTGACGTTCTGCCCGCCGGGCCCGCGGCTGCGGGCGTAGCGGAAATTCAGAATCGAACGCGGAAGGCGCCGCCGGGCACTGATCGGGATGTCGGGCGATTCGGGCATGAGACGACAGAGGTCAGACCCCGGACGTTCGACCCTGAACGTCAGAGTCCTGGGCACGGAGCCTGGGGCGCTGATCGGCCCTTCGCGGCTTCGCGTGCCGTGTCCGGAGTCTGGAAGTCCAGAGTCTAAGGCCTGAAGGCCAGCGTCCCAAACCCATTTGCCGCCCGTCGGGCAATCCGGGACAATTGCCGCCATGCCGACGAACGCCCCGTCCGCCATTGCGTCGGGATTCCTGTCGCGCCATCACGTGCTGGAGGCGGCGACCGCGTGTTGCGCCGAATTCGGGGTGGGCGGGGCGACCCTCCGCGCGATCGCCGGCCGCCTCGGCTGCGCCGTCGGCAGCATTTACCGCTATTTCCCCGATAAGGGGGAACTGATCGCCGCCGCGTCCGAGCATGTTCTCGAGCCTGTGGGCAGGGACCTGGAGACCGGCGGGGTGGCGCTGGCCGACTCCGTGCGGCGGTACGTGCAGCAGGCCGCGGCGCACGGCGACCTGTACCGGCTGCTGATGCAGGCGGACGGTGTGCCGCCGGTCGTCGAGCGCATCATCGACGGGTGGAGGGTCCGGCTCGGCGATCGCGACCGGGCGCGTCGGTGCTGGGCGATGGTGCACGGGCTGATCGTGCTGGGCGAAAGTGAATCGCGAATCGTCAAGGCGGTGACCTCATAACGACCGATCCTCTTGTCACCGATCGCGACCGCGCCGCCGCCGAAGCCCCGGTGGTTGTCAGCCGCTGGGCGATTCACCGGCGGATGTACGACTGGGTGCTGTCGTTCGCCCACCGCAGACACGCCACCCCTGCGCTGTTCGTGCTCAGCTTTGCCGAGTCGAGTTTCTTTCCCATTCCCCCGGATGTCCTGCTGGGACCGCTGTGCCTGGGCCATCGGCGGCGGTCGATGTGGTTCGCCACCGTGTGCACCGTGGCCAGCGTGCTCGGCGCATTTGTCGGTTACTACATCGGCGGCGCGCTGATCGACCTGGCGCTGATGATTCCCGGCATCACGCAGGAGAAGATCGACTGGTTGGCCGGGGAATTCGAAACCCGCGGTCAGTGGTACGTGTTGGTCGCGGCGCTGACGCCCATTCCGTTCAAACTGCTGACGATCACGGCGGGGTTTGCGAAGATGAACCTGTTGGTGTTCGCGCTGGCCTGCGTGGTGGGCCGGTCGATGCGGTTTTACGCGGTGGCGGGCTTGTTCTGGTGGATCGGTCCCAAGGCGGTTCCGTTCATCGACCGGTATTTCAACTGGCTGTGCCTGGTGTTCGCGGTGCTGCTGGTCGGCGGGTTCATCGTCGCTAAACTGATGCACGGCTGAGAAGAGGTCAACGACAGAGGAAGCGAAAATGAAAGTCATGGTTGCCGGCGGCGCGGGATACATCGGATCGCATGCGGTCAAGCAGTTGCTCGACGCGGGACATGAAGTGGTGGTCGTCGACAACCTGTTCCGGGGTCATCGGGCGGCGGTGGACAAGCGGGCCGCGTTCGTCCAGGCGGACATGAACGACACCGACGTGTTGGAAAGGGCCCTGCGTGAATTCGAGGTCGAAGGGGTGATGCACTTCGCGGCGCTGGCGTACGTCGGCGAAAGCGTCGAGCATCCGCTGGAATACTACCACCGCAACACGGCGGGCACGGTGAGCCTGTTGCGGGCGATGCAGGCGGCGGGGGTGAGGAAGCTGGTGTTCTCCAGCACCTGCGCCACCTACGGCGAGCCGGACACCATGCCCATCGTCGAAACCATGCCGCAGCGGCCGATCAATCCGTACGGCTGGTCGAAGCTGTTCGTCGAGCGCATTCTGCGCGACGCGCTGGCCGCCGATCGGCAGTTTGCTTTCGTGGCGCCGCGTTACTTCAACGTGGCCGGCTGCGCGCGGGACGGGTCGGTGGGCGAGGATCACGATCCCGAGACGCACCTGATTCCGGTGCTCTTGCAGGCAGCGCTGGGGCAGCGCGAGTCGATCAGCATCTTCGGCACGGACTACCCCACGGCCGACGGCACGTGCATCCGGGATTACATTCACGTCGAAGACCTGTGCGCGGCGCACATCGTCGCCCTCGAAACCCTCAAGCCGGGCGAAGGCCGGTTCTACAACCTCGGCATCGGCCGGGGCTATTCGGTGCGCGAGGTGATCGGATCGGTCAAGCGTGTGACCGGTGGGGATTTCACCGTGGTGGAAGGCCCGCGTCGTTCCGGCGACCCGCCCGTGCTCTACGCCAATGCCGACAGGATTCGGCAGGAGCTTGGCTGGGAAGCGCGGATCACCGATCTCGACGAGATCGTCGCCAGCGCGTGGCACTGGTTCAAGGACCACCCGAACGGTTACGATGACTGACCCCCTCCACCCGCCGACAGGAGCCACCCCATGCGTCGGATGCTCACCGCCGTCACGCTGACCGTGTTGCTTGTCGCCTGCGCCACAGCCGAAAACGACCACGCCGCCGCCCCGGCCGCGACGGCCAAGGGCAAGTTGCCCGGCATCACCGTGAACGCCCGGCAGCGCTATGTCGACATCGCCGCCCGGGTGGTGTTGCGCGAAGGGCTGCTCGAACTGGTCGGCTGCATCGCGGACAGCAAGGAACACGAATCGATCGTCGCCCTGGACGCCAAAGCCCGGCACATCCATCTGGGCCTGCTGATGCTCGGGGCGAACCCCGGCAGCCCGACGAAGTGGGTCGTGCAGTCGGACAAGTCGATGAAGCGCATCCTGCCCAGCGGCGATCGGGTGCGGGTGACGTTCGTGTTTGACGAAGACGGGCGTGAGGCCGAACGCTCCGTGACGCGTTACATCATCGACGGGAAGAAGCGGCATCCGAAGAGCGACGTGTTCCTGTTCGCCGGATCGAACCTTCGGAAGACCGAAGACGGCCGGACGGTGTACGAAGCCGACGAAAGCGGCGACGCGATTTCGCTGGTGAGCTTCGGCGATGAACTGCTCGTCTGGCCGGATCCGGCGGCAAGCGATTACAGCACGCTTGACTGGTACGCCGACCCCGAGTCGATTCCCGTCGAAGGCACGAAGCTGCGGGTCCGTCTGCGGGTGGTGGCCCATCGCCCCCGAGGCGGCGAATCGGACAGGCCGGCCGAAGGCGAATGAGCAACTCGTCCCGCGCCCAGCCCGTGGCCTTCGATGCCGAGCGCTACTACCACCGCTCGCAGCGCCCGTTGCAGGCGCTGATCTTTCTGCTTCCGCTGCTGGCGCTGTACGAATTGGGCACGTTGTACTGGGCTCATCGCGAGGGGGTGGCGCTGCCGCCGAACATGGCCTGGTCGCTGCTCCGCGGGGCCTTGGAATACCTCGGGGCGACGGGCAATCACCTGCCGGCGCTGCTGGTGGTGGTGGTGTTGCTGGTCTGGCATTTCGCGCGGCGCGATCCCTGGCAGTTCGATGGGCGGTTGTACCTGGCCATGGCCGTCGAGTCGCTCGCCCTGGCCATTCCGATTCTGGTTTTCGCGCTGGTCGTCGGCCGCGAACGGGCGCCCCTGGCGAATCCGTTCGACTATCCCTGGCAGGCGCAGATCGTCTTCAGCCTCGGGGCCGGCATCTACGAGGAACTGGTTTTCCGGCTCATCGCCATCGCCCTGTTGCACCTGGTGCTGGTGGATCTGGTCGGCCTGAAACACGGAACCGGTGCCCTGATCGCCATCGCATGCTCCGCCGTCCTGTTCGCCGGTTATCACTTCAGCGGTCCGGCGTCGTTCGATCTGCTCAAGTTCGTCTTCTACGCCGTGGCCGGCCTGTACCTGGCCTGGCTCTACGTTCTGCGCGGCTTCGGCATCGTCGTCGCCACCCACGCCCTCTACGACATCTTCATCGTTGCCATCACGCACGGCCTGCTGCCGCTGGGGTAGGGCAGGGAGGCCCCGGGCCTGTTCCGCCCGCCCCGCCGGACCGAAACGCATCGCAGGTCCGGTTCAAGCCACGCGCCGATCAGCCGAAATACGCTTCATGCAGCAAATCGATCGGGTGCACCACCTGCAACCGCATCCCCGCACGCTGCGCTTCGGAAACAATCTGCATCGCGCAACCGACGTTCGCCATGACGCACACCTCGCAACCGGTCTGCCGGATGTTCGCCAGTTTGCGTTCGACCAGTTGGCGCGACATGGCCAGCTCGGTCAGGTTGTATATCCCCGCCGCACCGCAGCACATATCCGATTCGGCCAGCGGCACGACCTCCAGCCCCTCGATGATCCCCAGCAGTTTTCGCGGGGCGTCGGTGATGCCCTGGCCGTGTGCCAGATGGCACGCATCGTGATAGGTCACCCGCCGATTGACCGCGTGCGGCGGAATCGGTAAATCCATCTCCGCCAGCAGTTCGTTGACGTCCCTCACGCGCTGCGAAAAAGCACGGCCCCGCGCGGACCATTGCTCATCACCATGCAGCAGAAATTCGTAATCCTTCAGCATCGCCCCGCAACCGGCGATGTCCGTGACGATCGCATCGCAATCCGCGAATGTCTCAATGTTGCGTTTCGCCAGTGCCTCGGCGCCGGGCGCGTCGCCGGCGTGGTGATGGATCGCTCCACAGCATCGCTGAGCGCGCGGCACGACCACCTCGCAACCGAACTTCGTCAGCAGCTCGATCGCCCGGCGGTTGGTCTGCTGGAACATCGCCTGCCCCACGCACCCGCCGAAGAACCCCACCTTCAACCGCGCCGGTCCCTGGGGTGGATAGCGCTTGGCCAACCGCCCCGGCCAGAGCGATCCTCGCCCCGGCAACAGGCGCTGCATCTTCTGCATCTCCGCCGGCAACAGTTTCCCGCTCACCCGCGTCACCCACCCCCACAGGCCGAGCTTCTGGAGGATCCGCGCCGGTAGAATCGCCAGCTTGATCCGCCACGGGCAGGGGAACACATGCAGTATCATCCAGCCGATCAACCGGCCGGCGGCCCCGGGCTTGGGCCGCGGTAACCGGGCCAGCTCGGCCCGCGTTTGCTCGACCAACTCGTGATAGATCACCCCCGACGGGCACGCCGTCTCGCACGCCCGGCAGTCCAGGCACAGGTTCAGGTGCCGCGTGACCGAATGGCCCGGCTCGATCCGACCGTCCGCCACCGCCTTCATCAGGTAGATCCGCCCACGCGGTGAATCCGCCTCCAGCCCGTTGGTGGCATAGGTCGGACACGTCGGCAGACAAAGTCCGCAATGGACGCAATCCAACGCACGATCGTAAGCCCGCTCGGCGATCGGCAAGGCAAACCGGGATGGGTCACGGCGTTTCGACATCAGCTTTCACGCAAGCCGCCCAGGCAGAAAAGACCAACCCCCGAGACACATCGCAACCCATGGCGGTTTCCATCTCTTGGCATCGAACTGGACGTCCTTGGCGTCCGGCCGGTTCACAACTCGGCCCACGGCGTCCGGCGGGGGTTGAACAGGTTTTCGGGATCGCCGGCCCGCTTGATCTTCTCCAGCATCGGCCAGTCGGGCTGGGCGGGGGCGATGGGATCGATGTCCGGCGTGTGTTGCGGCCGGGTGAGCCAGAGGCGCAGCCCGCCGATCTCACCGACCCGCCGGGTGATCGCTGCGTCGGCCTGTTGGGCTTGTTCGACCGACCAGTCGCCGCCCAGACGGATCACACCGTGCAGCGGCAGGGCGACCATCGCGTGCGGCGGCAGGCCATCGTCCGCCAGTTGCCGCATGGTCCGCCCCGTCTCGGCCGGCGGCACGATCAGCTTCACCACGGCGTTGGCCTCGTTTTGCCACGCTTGCCGGGCGGCACGGTCGTGTTGATCGTCTTTCAGCGACGCCCGCCGATGTTCGACCGACCCCGCAGGCACGCGCCGTTCGCCGAGCCAACGTTCGAGCGCCTTGAACTGGGCTTCGCAGACTCCCGCCGAACCGGCATAAACCAGGTGCAGCGTCGGCGGCGCTGCGCCCGTGGGACGATACAGCTCGACGCCGGCCGGCATCGCGTCCGAAGCAACCATGGCTGTGCCGTGTTCGTCGAACAGCGTCAGGTCGACGTCGGTGATGGTGACCTGCGTCATCTGCTCGGGCCGGGCGAAGGTGCGAAGCGTCGCCTCGGTCATCAGGCCCAGCGTATTGAGGTTGCCGATCATGAAGCGGCTCACGTCGTAGCCGGCGACGTTTTTCATTGTGCGTCCGCCAACGACAATTTCATCTCCCGATGCGTCGACGTACCGCAGGCCCAGCAGCAGATCCCGCATCGTGCCGAACCCCGCCCGCAACGGACCGCTGATGTTGTGGGCGATGATCTCGCCGATGGTCGCCCGCGCGTCGATGCCGTCGATCGGAAGCCACTGGCCGCACTCGGTCAGATCGCGCTGAAGATCGCCCAGCGCCGTGGCCGCGCGAACCCGCACGGTCAGGTCGGCCACGTAATGCTCGACGATGCCCGGGGCGGTGGCGATGTGTGCGAACGCCTCCGGCGGGGCGGCGCCGAAACCTCGGTGGAACCGGCCGTAGTCGACCACCGCCAGACCGTCGGCCGCGCAGCGCCGCACGGTGTCCGACAGTTCCGTCAGGTTCCACGCTTCGACCACGCGCTTCGGTGATCGGCCCTGAATGTCCGCCGCATCCACCATAGCACCGCATTGTCGGCCGAGAGCGCGGATCGCACAACCGCCCACGGTCGTCGGCCCGGCCATCGCGACATGGCGGGCCAAGGCCTTGCCGGACGTATCCTTATCTCCACATCATCGGGTCATCCCTCGGCGTCCGTCCCAATGCTTCTGCCCTGGCCGGGGGTCGCCGGGCGTTGAAAACGAGTCGGTTCGATGTATAATTGCCTGCCCGGCTCGGGATGTCGCAAGCACATCGCCGCACGCCCGGCTTGGCGGAATCGGCCCCGCGGGGCCCGCTTCGCCCGGACGTACCCCGTAGTTGACGGCTGTTTTGACCCCCTGAAGTCGACCCGACTCTAGCAAAGGATGATCTGCGCCATGACCAATCACAAATCACTGAAAGCCTGGGTGGACGAGATCGCCGCCATGTGCAAGCCCCAACAGGTGCACTGGTGCGACGGATCGAGCGAAGAATACGATCAGATGATTCAGAAGATGGTCGACAACGGCACCGCCATCCGGTTGAATCCCGATAAGCGGCCGAACTCGATTCTCGTCTGGTCCGACCCGGCCGACGTCGCCCGCGTGGAAGACCGCACCTTCATCTGCTCCGAGCATCAGGAGGACGCCGGGCCCAACAACAACTGGACGGAACCGGCGCAGATGAAGCAGACCCTCAAGGAACTGTACGACGGCTGCATGGTCGGGCGCACGATGTACGTGATTGCCTACTCGATGGGTCCGGTCGGCTCGCCGATCGCCCACATCGGCGTGGAGATCACCGACAGCGAATACGTCGTGGCCAACATGCACATCATGACCCGGGTGGGGTCGAAGGTGCTCGAGGTGCTGGGCGAGGACGGCGAGTTCGTCAAGTGCCTGCACTCGGTGGGCTACCCGCTGCCCGACGGCAAGAAGGACCTTCCCTGGCCGTGCAACGCCGACAACAAGTACATCACCCACTATCCCGAAACGCGTGAAATCTGGAGCTACGGTTCGGGCTACGGCGGCAACGCGCTGCTGGGTAAGAAATGTTTCGCCCTGCGGATCGCTTCGGTCATGGCCCGCGATGAGGGTTGGCTGGCGGAGCACATGCTCATTCTCAAAATCACCAGCCCCGAAGGTCAAGTCCGTTACATCGCCGGCGCGTTTCCCTCGGCCTGCGGCAAAACCAACCTCGCCATGCTCAACCCCACCGTGCCCGGCTGGAAGGTCGAGACGATCGGCGATGACATCGCCT
>CAYNCM010000052.1:1446-23145 GCA_964395825.1 uncultured Planctomycetaceae bacterium | reverse complement strand
TCATCGACCCACAGTCGGCTGAAACTTGAGCTTTCGTAGCGGTGTAGTACTAGGCACCCGAGCGTCGCGGAACGCGCCCACAGGTCCGACGGGCTGCTGTCAGGCGGGCTGATCCTCGCCGCCCCACCCCGGCGCCCACCACCGGAACCCAAGCGGGGATCGGTCAGGCGGAGGAACGTCGCCTTGCGGAGCGTCGGGCAGGGGTCTAGGCTGGTCGGCGGAATGTTTTCGCCGTCTGGTGCTGCATGTTTTGGGGAATCGCCATGTCGCTTTATCCGCTGACATTCGCGCCGATCTTCAAGCCCAAGATCTGGGGCGGCCGGGCGCTGGAGAAGCTGGGCAAACAACTGCCGGGGGGGAATGAGCCGATCGGCGAATCGTGGGAACTGGCGGACCTGGCGGTCACGTCGGTCAGCGGGGCAGGCGGCGGCGCGGAGCGTTCGACGGTGATCAAGGGCCCGGCCGCCGGCCAGACGCTGGCTCAGTTGATCGCCCAATACGGCACCGCACTGATGGGTAAACTGCCGCTGAGCGACCAGGGCGGCTTCCCGCTGTTGTGCAAGTATCTCGACGCCCGACAGAACCTCAGCGTCCAGGTCCACCCCAGCAAAGCATACCTCGCCGAACATCCCGAGGCCTATCTCAAGAGCGAGGCGTGGTACATCGTCGACGCCGAGCCGGGTGCGGTGATCTACAAGGGCGTGCTTGACGGCACGACGCCCGCGCAGTTCGCCGCGGCCATCGAGGATGACACGGTGGCGGACCTGCTGATCGCGGTGCCGGCGCGGGTCGGCGACATGCACTACCTGCCCAGCGGCACGTGCCACGCGCTGGGCGCGGGGATCGTCGTTGCCGAGGTGCAGACACCCAGCGACACCACGTTCAGGGTGTACGACTGGGGCCGCACCGGACGCGAACTGCACATCGACCAGGCCTTGCGGTGTATCCACTTTGGTCCGGCCGAGACGGCAGGCTACGAACCGAACACCACCATCGAGCGCGACCACTCAACCGTCACCACGCTGGTGCACTGTGAACACTTCCGGGTGGAGAAGATCACCATGACGGCCGGGCACGCCCAGCCGATGCCGACCGGCCAGCCTCGCGTGTGGATGGTGCTCGACGGGGCGGCCGGGCTTACCTGCGCCGGCGAGCAGGCTTGCCGCGCACCCATCGCCACCGGCGACACGCTCCTGCTGCCCGCGTCGGTCGAAGACCTGCGCATCGAACTGGCCGCCGACACGACCTGGCTCGAGGTCAGCTTCCCCCAGACTGGCGAAGACCTGATCGCCTGAGGAGTCACCACCGAGGGGCGGGGAGCACACCGAAGCGTCCCGAGCAGAAGAACGAATCGGATCCTGGCGTCTTCTTGTGCCTGGTGATCGCCCGCCGCCGCGTGTGATACCATATCCCGATCCGCCACCGCCGATTGCTGGAGAAGTTCCCATGCGCGACCCTCGACTCGACAAACTCGCCCAAGTGCTCGTGAAATACTCGACCGACATCCGCCAGGGTCAACTGGTTCGCATTTCGGGCGATCCCGTCGCCGCGCCGCTGATCGAGGCGATCTATGAACAGGTCATCAAGGCGGGCGCTCACGCGTTCGTGCAATGCGTGCCCGATTCGCTGGCCGAGGTCTTCTACGAACACGCCCGGGACCATCAGCTCAAGTACGTTTCGCCGATCTCGAAATTCACCGTGGGCCGGATCGACGCGAGCATCGGGTTGTGGGCGGAGACGAACACCAAGGCGATGAGCAACGTCGACCCCCGCAAGCAGGCCAAGGCGTCCGCGGCCCGCAAACCGCTGTGGAAGATCTTCATGGGCCGCGCCGCCAAGGGCGAACTGCACTGGACGGGCACGCTGTTTCCCACCGCCGCCAGCGCCCAGGACGCCGAGATGAGCCTGCGCGAATACGAGAACTTCGTCTTCAACGCCGGCCATCTCGACAAGCCCAACCCCGTCGCCGAGTGGAAGAAGATCGCCCGACGCCAGCAGAAGGTCGTCGACTTCCTCACCGGCAAGAAG
Organism: uncultured Planctomycetaceae bacterium; assembly: GCA_964395825.1. Lineage (GTDB taxonomy): Bacteria > Planctomycetota > Phycisphaerae > Phycisphaerales > Zrk34 > JANQFT01. Next base: position 21,117 of record CAYNCM010000052.1, on the reverse strand, counting down.
GAGATTCACTTCCGGGCGTCCAATGGAACCGATCTGACCGTCAACGTTGAGGGCATGAACTGGATCAACTGCTGCGGCAAGGAGAACTTCCCCGATGGCGAAGTGTTCACCGGCCCGAATCTCAAGGCCAAGGATGGCGGGGTCAACGGTGTCGTGCGCTACAGCTTTCCCGCCGTCCACCACGGCCGCGAAGTCCACGACATCGAGCTGACCTTCGAGAAGGGCAAGGTCGTCAAGGCCGCCGCCTCCCGCAATGAGCAGTTCCTCCACCGCATGTTGGACATGGACCGGGGCGCCCGCCGTCTCGGTGAAATCGCCATCGGCACCAACGACCAGATCCAGCAATACACCAAGAATACGCTGTTCGACGAGAAAATCGGCGGAACCTTCCACGCCGCCATCGGCGCCGGCTACCCCGAAACCGGCAACACCAATTCGTCGGGCCTGCACTGGGACATGGTCTGCGATCTCCGCGAGGGCGGCACGATCACCGTGGACGGCGAAGTGATCTCGAAGAACGGCAAGTTCACCACCAAAGGCTGGCCGGGCACCTGAGCGCGGCATCACGAGGGGCGCCAAGACACAAAGAGGAGAATCCTCTTGAGCTTTGCGCCTTCGTGCGTTTCGTGATTTCCGTGCACCCACGATCCGGCTGTGCGAGGCCGTTGCGAAACCGCCGCACGCGGATCCGAGACGGCCCGGTCAATCCGTTGATCCTGGCTGCTCTTCTCCGTGCCTCTGGGGTCTCGGCGCCTTGTGTGATTGCCGACCGGCTATTCCTCTCCGCCGGCCGGTTCGGGCTCGCGGTCGAGTTGTTCGACGGTCACCCGGTTGACTTTTGTCTTCGCCGCATCGGTCACGGTGATGCGCACGTTGCCGTGGGTGAACGATTCGCCGACGCTGGGAATGTGCCCGAGCGTGGAGAACACGAACCCGCCAATCGTGTCGTAATCCTCGTCCTCCGGCAATTCGAGGTTCAGCTCATCGTTCACATCGTCGAGGTGCACGCGGCCGTCCACCTCGGCGGTGTGTTCGTCGGTGCGGCGTATCTCCGGTTCGGCGTCGTTGCCGATTTCGTATTCGTCTTCGATCTCGCCGACGATCTCTTCGAGGATGTCCTCGATCGACACCACCCCCGCCGTCCCGCCGTACTCATCGAGCACGATCGCGATGTGGACCTTCTTGGCCTGAAACTCGCTGAGCAGATCGCGCAGGCTCTTGGTTTCCGGCACGAACAGCGCTTCGCGCACCACCTGGCGCAGGTCGAACGGCCGGTCGCCGTTGGAGCCGACGAACTGGAGCAGGTCCTTGGCGTACAGCACGCCGATGATGTGATCCAGATCGCCCTGGTAGACGGGATATCGACTGTGGCCGGCTTCGCCGATGATGCGCTTGACGTCCTGCATCGACGCCTCGGCGTCGATGCCGACGGTGTCGGTGCGCGGCGTCATGATTTCGTCCACCGCCAGCGTGGGAAACTCGACCACCGCTTCGATCATTTCCTTCTGCGTTTCGTCGACCAGGCCGGACTTCTCGTGCTCGCTGACCGCATCGAGAATTTCCTGTTCCAGGGGTGTGCGGTCGTCGCGGTCGGGCTTGGGCACGCCGAGCATCCGCCGCACGAACGGATCGAGCCAGCCCAACACGAACAGCAGCGGCGCGAACAACACCAGGCACACCCGCAGGACCGGCAGCGCCACGATCAGCAGCGGCTCGGCGGCATGGCGGGCCCAACTGATCGGAATCGCAACGGACAGAACAACGATCATCGACCCCGCGACGGCGAACGCCCCGACGAACGTCCACCAGTTGTGCGTCTGCGTCGGCGGGGTGAGAAAGGCGAACATCATCACCAGCACCACCAGGTTCAACACGCCGCGCAGCATCGCCGTCAACAGCAGAAGATCATCCCGCCGATCCAGCAGCCGGCCCCGCGGCAGCCGGTTCTTCTCGCGCAGCAGTTCGGCCAGACGGCTGGGGCTGAAATCCAGCAACGCCTGGTGGCTGGCCGAGAAAAATCCCCCGACCAGCGCCGCAAGCAAGGCTGTCCATAAACCAATCTGATTCACTGATCCTGTACTCCGGTATTCGATCTGCGACTCGAACAAATGACAGAGGGCACAAAGACGCGGAGGATACGAAATCGATCTCTGTGACTTCGTGTCTTGGCGCCCTTGGCGATCAACGTCGCACGCCGTAGACCGCGCCCACGCCGATTTGCGTGAGCAGCTCGTCCTCCTTGTCGTGCATCCGTTGATGGTCGTCCGGGGTGTGGTCATCGTAGCCCAGCAGGTGCAGCAGGCCGTGCACGGCGTACAGCAGCAACTCGCGCTCGACGTTGTGGCCATACTCGGCAGCGCAACGGCGGGCTTCGTCCAGGCACACGTAAACCTCCCCCTCGACCCCGGCCGCGCCCGCGGCGTCTCCGGCGTCCGCATCGTCGCGAAGGTCGAACGTCAACACGTCTGTCGTGGATGCCTCGTCCATGAACCGCCGGTGCAGATCGATCATGGCCGCGTCATCGACAAGGACCACGCTCAACGCGATCCGCCCGACCTCCAGCGCAGCGACAGCTTCACCCAGTCGCTCGGTCAGCCAGCAGGTATCGGGGGGATCGTCGTCCTCGGTATCGAGACTGAGGGTGATGCGAGGTTGGTCGCTCTCGCCGGCATCAGCCGACGATCCCTCGGAAACGCGATCGGTTTCACAGGTTTCGTGGTTCTGGTTCATTTGCCGCTGGGCACAACCGCCCGGTTCATGCCCACCATCATAGTCAACCTGCCCCGCCCAACGCCAGTGCGGCCGAATTCCGGCCAGGATAGGAGCATTGGAACTGAAGCGGGGTGATGATCCGATGATGTGAATGTAAGGACACGTCAGGCAAGGCTTTGTTCCGAATGAATGTTCTCTTGCCGCGGGTCTTGACATGGATGTCGATGCCTCGCGCGATCTGCTGCGCCCTCTTCAGCAGGCTCCCCATCCCCGAGCGGCCAACGTGAGTTTCGCCCGGCATAAAAAAGGGGACATTCTACTTTTTCACATTCTCAGGAACCGCTTCCGATCACCACCGGGCACGGCACAGCGCTTCCGCCACCCCGCATTCCAAAAAGTAGAATGTCCCCTTATTCGTGGGCAGATCAACGGAGCGCGTTGCGGTTGAGCTGATCGGCGGGGGTAAAGCAGCGCCGGGCGAGCAGGTGGGCGGTGGCGATGGCGGCGAGCATGTCGGTCATCGTGATGCCAACGAGGATGAGCAGTTGGTAGAGGGCGGCTTGCATGGGTTCCGACCCGCCGAGCATCTGGCCGGTCATCATGCCGGGCAGCTTGACCACACCCACGATCATCATGGCGTTGAGGGTCGGGGTCATGGCGGCGGTGATGGCGCGGCGGAGGGCGGGTCGGATCGCCTGGGCGGGCGAAGCACCCATGCAGAGCATCGCTTCGACATCGTGGCGGTGGGTGGCCATCTCGCTGGTCAGGCGTTCGACGGCGAGCGTGGCGGCGGTCATGGCGTTCCCCAGCAGCATCCCGCCCAGCGGAATCCAATACCGCGCCGGCCAACCGTCCACGTCGATGACCACCTGCGTGAGGTAGAGCAGCACGACGGCGGTCACCGCGCCCAGCACGACGCTCATGAGCAGGCTGGTGCGGGAGAGGTATCGGTCGACCTGGGCGGCGGCGGTGAGGCCGGCGATCACCGTCATCACCGCCAGCAACCCGACCACCCAGGGCCAGGTATTCTGGCGGAACACCCAGCCGATCACCAGGCCCACCGCGAGCAGTTGCACCACCGCCCGCGCCGAGGCGATGGACACGCGGCGGATCTGGCCCAGCTTCATCGCACCGCTGATCGCGCACACCGCCGCCACCGGCGCCAGCAGCAGCAACACCTGCAGCCAGCCCAGCTTGATCACCGGTTCAATCTGGCCGATGATCGGCATCGTCATCTCCATGCACAAACCGGCGAACCGCGTTGTCGGGCGGGTGGTCGATCACCTGCTCGATGGGCCCGGTGGCGGCGATACGCCCATCGATCAGCACCGCCAGTCGCCCACCGCTCCGCCGTGCTTCGCTCAACCGGTGGGTCACCATCAACACCGTCAGCCCCCGGCTCGCCTGCACGTCGATCAGCCGGTCGAGCAGCGCCTCGGCCGTGCGGGGGTCCAGCGAAGAAGTCGGTTCATCCAGCAGCAGCATGTCGGGTTCGACGATCAGGGCCCGCGCCATCGCCACCCGCTGTTTCTGGCCCACGCTCAGCTCGGTCTGGTCGCGATCGAGCATGTCGGCATCGACGCCCACCTGCCCAATCACCCGCTCGATGCGGTCGTCGAGATCATCGGGAACCTCGCCGTGCAGGGCGAACGGTAGGTGCAGGTTCTGACGCACGGTGCGGTCCAGCATCGTAGGTTCCTGCATCATCATGGCCACGCGTCGGCGGAGCTGGCGCACGGGCCAGTCGGTCAGGGATTGGCCAAGCACTTCGATGCGCCCCGCGCTGGGCTCGTCGAGGCGGTTGACCAGGCGCAGCAGGGCGGACTTGCCTGCGCCACTGGGCCCGATGATGTGCGTGAACCCGCCGGCCGGCACGGTGAGGTCGACGTCGTGGAGCAAGCGCACGGTGCGCCCGCCGTTGTGGTTGACCACGTCGCGGGCCACGCCGGTCATGCTCATGGCGGGCGTGTTGTCGGCGGTTGGGGCCATCGGCTCAAGGTTAGCCGGACAGCGATCGGGTCGCCAGCGCAGAAAATCGCGGCAGGATCGGCGTGGAGGCCTTGTAAACGGCGGGCGCGGCGTTAAGGTGATTCGCCGACGCACGGCACACTCACCAACCAGCGGAGTACATCATGGATAAAGTGCGCATCGCGTTACTGGGCTGCGGCGGCATCATGAACAAGCACGCCGGCCAGTCGAAGGACATCGCCGAAGCGGAGATCGTCGGCCTGTGTGACCCGGTCGATGCAAACATGGACCGGCTGATCCAGCGCAGCCTGGGCCACATGGATTCGCCTCCGCCGAAGTTCGACGATGCGGCGAAGATGTACGAAGCGACGAATCCGGACGCGGTGGTCATCGCCTCGCCACACACGCTGCACTACGGCCAGGCGTGCCAGGCGCTCGACGCCGGCTGCCACATCCTCATGGAAAAGCCGATGGTCACCGACCTCAAGGAAGCGGTCGACCTCCAGCAGCGTGTGGAGAAGGCCAGAAAGGTCTTCTGCATCGCCTACAACACGCCCTGCACGGCGGAGCTGTACACCCTGCGCGACATGATCCGCGGGGAAAAATTCGGGAAGCTGAAGGTGGTGAGTTTATACCTGTCGCAGAACTGGTATCAAGCGACGCTGGGCTCGTGGCGGCAGGATCCGGCGATGTCGGGCGGCGGGCAGATGTACGACTCGGGCGCTCACCTGATGTGTTCGCTGGTGTGGACGGTGGAATCGGATGTTGAGGAAGTCTACGCCCACGTGGATAAGCTGGATAGCGAGGTGGACATCAACGGGACGGCGACCATTCGCTTCGCTAGCGGTGTGCTGGCGTCGGTGGCGATCGCCGGCGAAGGGCCCAACGGCAGCCACGGCACGTGGGTGTTCGAACAGGCGCGGGTCGATCTCGATCCGTGGAACGCGCGGTTTCTGGAACTGTACGGCATGGGGGAGCGGATCAAGTATCCGCAGATGCGGGCGGAAGACAGCCAGCCGCTGGCGAACTTCGTCGATGCGATTCTCGGCCGGGCCGACCCGCGCACCGGCCCGATCAACGGCGTGCAGCAGAGCCAGTTGATGGACGCGATCTACCGCTCGGTTCAAACGGGCCAACCGGCCAAACCGCAGGTGTGAGCGGAGTCACCGATTCGCGTCCACGCAGTGGTCCGCCTACACGGACAGCGCGCGTTGCGCCAGGGCGGCGGGGTCGTCGTGGCGGGTGTCGATCCCGCGCAGGCGGATGGTAAAGGCGAACGATTCGGGCTGGAGCCGGTACGGCTCGAGCACGCCCGGCCCGCAACTGGCGCTGCCCAGGCCGTTCTGACGCCAGTCGAGATTGAGCGTGATGAAATCCCGCTCGACCAGGTCGTCCGTGTGGGCGGCGGCGGTGAGGTCTTCCGTGTCAAACCATGAGGCGCTGAAGTCGAGCGTCGGCGCACCGGCGGCCAGCAGGCCCACGCCCTGGGCGTGGGTCAGCACGACCCATCGCGTGTCGGTGTGGTTGCCGTGTTCCTGCGGATAGACGTAGGGGAAGTACAGGTCGTCGACGGCGGCTTCGTACAGACCGATGCGCCCGGCCTGGCGACTGTCGACGTAGGTTTCGGCGGGGCCGCGCCCGAACCATCGCACGCGGTCCAACTCACCGGGCAACCGCAACTGCCAGCCGATCCGCGGCAGCATGTCGGGCCAGTCGCCGGACGGTTCGCCACTCACTGCCAGTTGCACTTCGCCGTCGCCGCCGATGGTGTACACCGCCCGGCAGTCGAACGCCTGCGTGTACACCGGCGGGCCGATCCGCGATTCGACGGTCACCCGCGTCACCGCCGGCGAGACCTCTTCGCACGTCACGCGCTTGACGCGCTGCTGCAATCGGTCGAGGTGCGCCTTTTTCCACGCCGCCAGCACCTGCTTCCCGCCGCCGCCCATGCGCTCGTTGTCGATCGGTGCTCGCCAGAAGTTCAGCCGCGGACCGGCGTCGATCAGATCCACGCCGTGGCTCAGCCACCGCACCATCCGGCCGCGCACCTTGTCGAACGTGACGGCGAAATCGGCGCCTGCGATGTCGATCCGGTTAACGCTGCAATCACACCGCAGGGGCGGCAGCCTGGACGTATCGACCGGCTTCGCCGCCGGCGCTTCGACGGGCAACTGGAACTGCGACCAGGCCACCTCGTGCCCGGCCTGCGCCCAGGCCGTATCGGCCATCAGCGTGAACCGCATGATCAGGTGATACTCCACGCCCGCCCGCAGCGTCGCGGGCATCCCGAACGGAAGGGTCACCGTCTTGCGTCGGCCCGGGGCCACGCGCGGCGTGGGCATCGAACCGCTGTCGATCGTCGCGCCGTCGGCTTCCACCGCCCAACTCAACGCCAGGTGCTCCAGCCCCACAAAATCGTATCGGTTGGTCAGACGCACCTTCCCCGCAGCCAAATCCACCGCTTCCACCTTCACCGGCTCGATCACCTTCTTGTATTCGCCCAACCCCGGCGACGGCGTGCGGTCGGGCAGCACCAGCCCATCGGCGATGAAGTTGCCGTCGTTCGGCTCGTCGCCGAAGTCGCCGCCGTAGGCGAAGTGAGCCTCGCCCGCCTCGTCGATCCGCCGGATGCCGTGATCGATCCACTCCCACACGCATCCGCCCTGCAGGCGATCGTATTTGTGGAAGACATCCTGGTACTCGCTCAAGGCGCCGGGGCCGTTGCCCATCGCATGGCAGTACTCGCAGAGGATGAAGGGCTTGGCGGCGTCACGGTCGGCTTTGAAATGGCGGCTGCGCAGCCTGTGGCTCCGGCGGGCTTTGCCGATCTCGATGCAGGTATCGATCGGCGCGTACATGCTCGACAGCACATCGCACACTTCGCCGTCGCGATCGCCTTCATAGTGAATCAGGCGGGTGGGATCGATCTGCCGGGCGCAATCCGCCATTGCCCGGTGGTTGCAGCCGAAGCCCGACTCGTTGCCCAGCGACCAGAGAATGATCGAAGGATGATTCCGGTCCCGCCGCACCATGCGTTCCATGCGATCGACGTAAGCGGTTTCCCATTGCGGATCATTGCTAATGCGGTTGCCGTCGCCGACCAGTGTGAACCCGTGGCATTCCAGGTCAGCCTCGTCGATCACGTACAGGCCGTATTCATCGCACAGATCGTACCAGTGCGGGTCGTCGGGGTAATGGCTGGTGCGGACGGCGTTGATGTTGTGCCGCTTCATCAGCAGCACATCCTCGAGCATCGTCTCGCGGGGCACGGCGCGGCCGAAGTCGGGGTGCCACTCGTGGCGGTTGACGCCCTTGAGCAGGATCGCCACGCCGTTGACCAGCATGTTCCCGTCTTTCAGTTCCACCGATCGGAATCCGACGCGCTGGGCGTACGCCCCGGTCGCCTGGCCGGCTTCGTCGAGCAGCGTCATCGTCAGCGTGTACAGGTAGGGGTCTTCAGCCGACCATTTGCGGGGATCGGCGACTTCGGCGGCCAACTCGACAGACTGCTGATCGATCGCGTGCAGCGCGGCGGTGAGCGGTTGATCGAACACCGCCCGGCCGGCGGCGTCGAACAGTCGAGCTTCGATGGTGCCGCGCGTCAGTTCACCGATGCTCCGCACGTCCGCGGTCAGCCGCAGCTTCGCATCGCAGTACCGCGCATCGAGTTCGGTGCGCACGGCCAGATCCCACAGGCACGTCGCGGGCAGGGCGATCAGCGTGACGTCGCGGTAGATGCCGCTGAGCCACCACATGTCCTGATCTTCGAGGTACGACCCATCGCACCATTGGCTCACGCGCACCGCCAGGGCGTGGGTCTCGCCGGGTCGGACGTGGGCGGTGATGTCGAACTCGGCGGGAATCCGCGAGCCCTTGCTCAAGCCGACTTCCTCACCATTGACGTAGACCCTGAACACCGCGTCGACACCCTCGAACCGCAACACGATTCGCCGGCCGGCCCAGTCGGCCGGGACGCAGAACGTCCGCCGGTACGAGCCGGTGGGATTGTCGGTCGGCACGTGCGGCGGATCGCAGGGGAAAGGGTAGCGCAGGTTGGTGTAATGCGGCCGGCCGTAGCCGTGCATCTGCCAGCACGAGGGCACGGGCAATTCATCCCACAGTCTGTCATCGTAATCGGGATGGTGGAAGTCGGCTGGCGCTTCGGCGGGGCTGGGCGCGTAATCGAACCGCCAGCGCCCGTTGAGGCTGACGACGTACGGCGAATCGGCCCGCCCCGCGGCGTCGATCGGATCGGCGTAAGGCGTCAGGCAGGCCCGGGCGTCGAGACGGTGACGGTGGACAAGCTGAGGGTTCTGAATATCGGGGTGCATCACGAATGCTCACAGAAAGGTTGAACAAGCAGCGGTGAATGTAAGGGTTGATGGGGGATGCGTCACGATGGCTGGTCGCCCGGCATGGATACGCCGAACCGCCGCGCATCAACCTGCGGGGGGATGAACCACTGAAGGATGTTAAGCATCACAACTCGGCATACTCGATATCCGGCCGGCGCGTGTCGGCGGTGGCGGGAATGTGCACGTCGTCGGCCAGCGCGCCGCCGATCTGGTCCCGCACCTCGGCGGCGTCGAAACGGCGGGTGGGAGCGTCGGTGGTCGCGGCCAGCAGGTCCAAAGCGATCTGCCCTTCGCCCTTGGCCAGTTCGGGCGGATCGATCGCCTGGCTGAACCCCTGCAACCGGTTGTGGACGTTTTCGAACGTGCCGGACTTCTCCAGCCAGACGGCACCCGGCAGCACCACATCCGCTCGGCCAACCAGGCGGCCGGCCAGCGTGTCGATCAACACCACGAACCGCTCACCCAGGCCGGCGATCAGTTTCTCGCTCGCCCAGTCGTTGGGGTAGTTGCCGGTGACGATCACACCGCCGATCCGCGCATCCTCGCTGAATAGATGATCCACCGCGTCGGAGTAGGTGATGATGTTGCCGAACCCGCCGACCTTTTCCAGCACCCGCCGCACCCCCCGGGCGTTGGGGGCCTTCTCGGCGTAGAGGGTGTACCCGCCGGGAAACGTCTTGTTCTCACCGACCACCGGCACCGGGCCTTCCACGAGAATGGCCCGCTCGTCGATCGCCCGCACCGCTCTGGCCAGCAGATAGGCGTCTTCGCAACTGAGCATCGGTGAAACCATCAGGGCCAGCCGCTTACCGGATTCGACGATTCCGCCCAGCCGCTCGGCGACGGCGCCGATGGCTTCGGTCCAGTTGCAGCGCTCGGGGCCGGCGGCGTCGCGACGCATGGGGCTGACCAGGCGCTGGTCGGCGTGGACGTGCTTCCACGAGTAGCGAATCTCATCGCTGATCCACCACTTGTTCACTTCGGGGTTTGCCCGCGGGCGGAAACGCCGGATGCGGTTGTCATGATGGTCGGCCCAGATGTTGTCGCCGGACGCGGTGTAGCCGTCCACGCTTGGGGCGGGTTGAAGCTCCCACACCCGCTGTTCAAACAGGAAATCCTTATCCAGCAGCGCGCCCACCGGACAGATGTCGGCCACGTTCACCGACAACTCGTTATCCAACGCCTTACCCGCAAACACGTCGATTTGTTCGCGGTTGCCTCGCCCGACCACGCACAACTCGCCCGTGCCGGTCACCTCCCGCGTGAATCGCACGCAACGGGTGCACAGGATGCAGCGGTCGGCGTAGAGGTAGACGTTAGGCCCGACATCCTTCTTCGCCTGCTTGATCTTGGTTTCCTCAAACCGGCTGTGCCCGCGCCCGTAGCGGTAACTGTAATCCTGCAGGTAGCACTCGCCGGCCTGGTCGCACACCGGGCAATCCAGCGGATGGTGGATCAGCAGGTATTCCATCACCGCCTTCTGGTTGGCGATGGCCTTGTCGGACTGGGTGTACACCTCCGCGCCGTCGACCGCGGACGCCTGGCAGGTCGGCAGCAGCTTGGGCACCAGTTCCAGCTTGTGATCCTTGCGCGGATTGGGCTGGGCCACTTCGGCCAGGCAGATGCGGCAACTGGCCACGACGCTCAGACCCGGATGATAGCAGTAGCGGGGAATTTCGATCCCGTTGTCCATCGCCACCTGCATGATGGTCTTATCGCCTTCAAACTCGCAGACAACGCCGTCGATGGTGATCCTGGCCATGATTTTATCGCCCGGTGCCGAATTAACATAAGCCCGCCGGTTCGCCGTTCGATACAGATCGTAGCACAACGAACCGGCAGTTCCACTGACGAGGGCACGAACCATGTCGAATCCCACGTGCAAGCGGGTCTTGACGGCGGCGGCAGCGTTGGCGACGGTGTTGATCGCGGCCGGTTGCGCCTCGAGCTTCGTCGGCAAGGACAAGAAGATCAGCCTGTCGGTGTCCGGCGATCAGTGGAAGCAGGTGCACCACGGTTATCTGACCATCGAAACCCGACCGGCCGATGCGTTGGTGTCCCTGCGGACGGTGAACGAGGTGACGGCGCATGCATCGGTGGGTATGGACGAATCACACACCGCCACCGGCCTGAGTACGCACGACTGGGCGATGATCGGCTCAAGCCCCATCGTGAATTTCAAGGTGCCGATCGCTGGAAATACCCGCACCGCCCCGCAACTGGGCGCGTCGATGGACTGCCGCTTCCGACTCAAGCAACTGTCGTTGAAGATCGAGAAGCCCGGATACCAACCCTACCTGCTGCAGAACGTCGTGGTCGACCAGAAGGACGGCCGGAAGCTGGTGATCGAGTTGATACCCGTCGCAACGGCCCAAGCGGACGCGACACCCGATGCCCACACCTTCGCCGCCGAAGACCCGGCCGCGCACGATTCACGCTGAGCGGAATTCGGCCCTTCGCTTCGCTCAGGAACCGGCTTGAGGGCGAGGCGATCTTGCCGGCGTTACAATGCGGCCATGAACTCACAGAACATCGTGAACGTGGCGATCGCCGGGGCGGCCGGTCGCATGGGCCGACGGCTGTGCGCCCTGGCCGGGCAGACCGACGGCATCGCGCTGGCCGAAGCCTTCGACGCGCCGGGTCATCCTGACATCGGCCAAGCCGTCCCGGAAAGCGAAGTGACGATCGGCGATCGGTTCACGGGCAAAGCCGATGTGCTGATCGACTTCACCACCCCCGCCGTCACCGCCGAATTGATCGAACAATGCGCCCAACACCGCAACGCGATGGTCATCGGCACGACCGGTCTGGGCGAAGTGCACCAACGGGCGATCGGCCAGGCGGCGTCGACCATTCCCATTCTCCAGGCGCCGAACTTCAGTCTCGTGGTCAACGTGTTGACCATGCTCGCGGCGCAGGCGGCCGAGCGGCTCGGCGAAGCGTATGACATCGAGATTCTCGAAGCTCACCATCGCTTCAAGAAGGATGCGCCGTCCGGCACGGCGCTGAACCTCGCCCGGCACATCTGCCGGGCGACCGGCCGATCGTTCGACGATGATGTGATCTTCACCCGCCACGGTGATCAGGTGACGCGGCGGAAAGGCGAAATCACGATGCAGGCGCTGCGGCTGGGCGATGCGGCGGGCGAACATACGGTCTATTTCGCCGCTCCGGGCGAACGCATGGAACTGCGCCACGTTGCCACCAGCCGCGACAGCTACGCCACCGGCGCCCTGCACGCGGCCAAATGGCTGCACGGTCGATCGGCCGGTCACTATGACATGGCGGATGTGCTGGGATTGCCGGAAGACACGCACGGGCTCAAGCGGGCCGGCAAAGGGAAGCAGAAAAGGGGATGAATCGGCGTCCCGGCCGGCGCCCCGCCGGCGGGTGATCCGGCGGAAGGGGGCCTGATGGCCGGGGCGGGTGGCCGGTCCCATCGCGACAAGCCGACCGCGGGAGGGGAATCGCGCGGGTCGTCGCGGTATGATGGGACGGCGGGCTGATGCGCGCTCGAGGCGAAGCATGATTGACATCAGCGCTCTGTACTGCGGGCTCCAGACGCCCGGCACGCCGCACCGCTACGGCCGGAAGATCACCGACATCGATCCGCCCGCCCATCAGCGCATGGCCGTGGCCCGATCCGCCGCCGAGCGCCGGCCCATCGTCGTGTGGAACCTTACCCGCACCTGTAATCTTCGCTGCGCGCACTGCTACACGAACAGCGAAGCGGTACGCTACCCCGATGAACTGACGACCGGGCAGTGCAAGGCGGTGCTCGAGGACCTGGCGACGTTCGGCGTGCCGGCGGTGCTGTTCAGCGGCGGCGAACCGCTGATGCGGCCGGACCTGTTCGACCTGGCCGCCTACGCCCGGTCGCTCGGGGTGCACGTGGTGCTGTCGACCAACGGCACGATGATCGACCGACCGACGGCCGAGCGTTTGAAACAACTCCAGTTCGCGTACATCGGCATCAGCCTCGACTCGGCTGACCCCCAGGTGCACGACGCATTTCGCGGCGCCGCCGGCGCATTCGACCGGACCATGACCGGCTTTCGTCATTGCGTGGACGTGGGGCAGAAGGTCGGCCTGCGCCTCACGCTCACCCGGCAGACCTGCAACGATCTCGATGAAATCTTTGCTTTCATCGAGCGCGAACGGATCGACCGCGCCTGCTTCTACCACCTGTGCCCGGCGGGAAGGGGCGGTGAACTGGCAGCGCTGGAGCCCGAAGAATCCCGCCGCGCCGTGGATACGATCATCGAACACACCCGACGGCTGAACGCCTCGGGCCGGGCGGTGGAGATTCTCACCGTCGACAACCACTGCGACGGGCCGTACCTGTACCGCAAGATGCTCGCCCAAGGCCACGAACGCACCGAGCAGGTGCGGCGGATGCTCGAGTGGAACGGCGGGGCGCGGTATTCGTCCGGCGTGGGCATCGGGAACATCGATTTTATCGGCAACGTCCACGCCGACCAATTCTCGATGCACCGGGCGTTCGGCAACGTGACCGAGCGACGGTTCAGCGACCTCTGGCAGGATGAGTCCGATGCGATCCTGGCGGGGTTGAAGGATCGGTTGGCGCTGCTCAAGGGGCGGTGCGGCTCGTGCCGGTATCGGCGGATGTGCGGCGGGGGCCTGCGGGCGCGGGCCGAAGCGGTGACCGGCGATCCGTGGGCGCCCGATCCGGCGTGTTACCTGACCGATGACGAGATCGCGCCGTGACCGACGCCGCCAGCCAGTTCGACACGATCGATCGCCGGCTGCTCGACGCCGTGCAGCAGGGCGTGGCGATGGTCGAACGGCCGTTCGTCGAACTGGCCGAGCGCGCCGGGATTGACGAGGCCACGTGCCTGGAACGTCTGCGTTCGTTGCGGGGCCATCGCCGGGTCATCCGGCAGATCAGCGCGATCTTCGACACCCGCGCGCTGGGTTACGCTTCGTCGCTGGTGGCCGCGCGCGTCGAACCGCGTGAACTCGAACGCGCCGCGGCAGTGGTGAATCGGCATCCCGGCGTCAGCCACAACTACCAGCGCGATGCGGCATTCAACCTGTGGTATACGCTGGCGGTGCCGCCGGATTCGGCGCTCGGGCTGCAAGGGACGATGGACGTGCTGCACCGTGAAAGCGGCGCGATCGCCACCCGCGCCCTGCCCACGATCAGGCGGTACAAGATCGGCGTGAAGTTTTCGTTCGGGGTGCATGACGGATCGGGATCGGCGTCGTTCGCGGATCGACAGGCATCGGTCGATCATGCGCTGGATGAAAGCGATCGGGCGATGATCCGCGCGTTGCAGGAGGATTTGCCGATCGAGCCGCGCCCGTTCGCGGGGTGGGCGAAGCAGGCGGGGGTGAGCGAGCGCGAGCTGCTGGGCGCGGCGCGGCGATACCGCGATCGCCGGCAGATGCGCCGGTTCGCGGCGGTGCTGCACCATCGCACCGCCGGCATGCGGGCGAACGTCATGGGCGTATGGCGATGCGACGAGGATCGGGCCGATGAGATGGGCGGCAAACTCGCGGCGTTCGACGCGGTCAGCCACTGCTACCAGCGGCCGACCTGCGACGATTGGCCGTATCGTTTGTACACCATGGTTCACGCCGCCACGCCGGACGAGGCGAACACGATCCTGCGCGGCATGCAACGGGCGACGGGTCTGGCCGATCCGCGGGCGCTGTGGTCCGTGCGCGAGTTCAAGAAGCAGCGCGTCCGCTACTTCACCGGTGACAACCAAGCGTGGGAACAGGCGCATCGAACGACGGACCCGGCCCGCTCCCGCGGCACGGGTTGACAGCAACGGCGAAGTGTCTCACCGCATCCGCCGCGGGATGTACGAGCAGTTCGGTTCCTCGGCGAGATAGTTGTTCCCGTCGGCATACGCCCGAGCCCGGCAGCCCATGCACACCCGCTTGAACTCGCAGCATCCGCACTTGCCTTCAAGCTTCGAGTCATCGCGCAGGTCAGCGAAGATGCGGCTGTCCCGCCAGATCGCCGGCAGCGGCGTGGTCTTGACGTTGCCCGAACTGACCGGCAGATACCCGCACGGAAACACCTCGCCGGTGTGTGAGACGAAACACACCGCCTGTCCCGCCAGGCAACCCTTCGTGACCGCGCTCATCGGTCCGGTGCCATGGTGATGGTGTGCCGTCGGCATAAGCTCGCCGTCCGCCTTCGCGCGTTGGGCCATGACCCGGAAGTAGTGCGGGGCGCAGGTGGGTTTCAGGTGAATCTTCCCCTCGCGGCTTCGGTCGTAGACCCAGTGCAGCGCCTGTTCGTATTCGTCATCGCTGAGCACCGTCGCTTCAGTCAACGCCATCCCGCAGCCGACCGGCACCAGCATGAACACGTGCAGCGCCTCGGCGCCCAGTGCGATGGCCAGTTCGTACAGCCGATCGATCTGGTGGAAGTTGTGTCGGGTGATGGTGGTGTTGATCTGCATGCTCATGCCGCGGTCGCGCAGACAGGTGAACCCGCGCACGGCGGCGTCGAAGGCGCCGTCGATCCCCCGGAACGCGTCATGGGTCTCCGCGTCCGGCCCGTCGAAGCTGATCGATGTGCGTCGAAAGCCCACGTCAACGATGCGCCGGGCCAGGTCATCGTGCATGATCGTGCCGTTGGTCGCCAGGGCGATGGGCAGGTCGGCGCGGACGGCCTCGGCAGCCAGGTCGAACAGGTCCGCCCGCATCAGCGGTTCGCCGCCGCTGAACACGACGATCGGCTTGCCCGTTTGCCGCAGCGAGCGAATCACCGCCCTGGCCTGGTCGGTGTCGAGTTCGTCGGCGCGAAGCTGCTGACGGACGTCCAGCCGGCGGCAGTGCACGCACGCCAGGTTGCACGCGGCGGTGGTCTCCCAGAACAGCAGGCGCAGCGCGGGGGTGCCCGTCGGGTCGGCCAAACGGGCGGCGGGGTCGGCTTCGGCATGGCGGTTCATCGGCAACACGCTCCGAGGCAGTCTAGCGGGAATGGCGCCGCCGGTCAGGCCCGCCCGACTCACCGCGGCCAGAGACTTGACGCGGCGGCCTGAACTTTGCCCATCAGCAGATCCCACTCGCCACCCACGCGCTCGGCGAACCGGTCCCACGGTTCCAGATCGTTCGACCGCGCGCCGGATCGGGCTGATTCGTACACCTCGACCAACTGCTTGGCGCATGCGATGCGGTCGTAACCCCGCGCCGCTTCGGTTGCCGCCTCGCGCATCGACGCCAGGCGGTCCGGATCGTCGGCCAGGCTTGCGATCGCCTCGGCGAAGGCGTCCGGTGTAGCGTGGGTGGGAAGCAGAAGGCCGGTCTGGTCCTGGGCGATCACGTCGCGCGAACCGGTGGCGTCGAGTGCGACGATCGGCGTGGCGGCACTGAGCGCTTCGATCAGCACCATGCCCTGTGTGTCGGTCAACGAGGAGAAGGCGAACAGGTCCATGGCCGCGTAGGCGCCGACCAGATCGTCGCCGGTGAGTTTGCCGGTGGCGATGACGCGTTCGGCCACGCCGGCCTGCTCGAATTGTCGCTGCATGTTGCCGGCCGAATCGCCGTCGCCGACCAGCAGGAACCGCGCCTCGTCGTCCCGATCCTTAAGCCACCCCGCCACCGCCGCCGCAAGGTAATCCAGATTCTTCGCCGGGATCAGTCGCCCCACGTGGCCGAGGACGAACCCTTTGTCGGGCAGGTTCCATCGTTGACGCGCTTCGGCGCGATCGCCGCAGGCGAAGTGGTCCACGTCCACGCCGGTGGGCACGATGTGGATCGGCTGTGTGACGCCGCGTTCGGCAATCAGTTCGGCGATCGACGCAGTGGGCGCGACCACCGCATCGCACAGGTTGGCGAATTCGGTGGGCAGCGCCATGGCCAACCGCCTCATCGGGTCGGCGTTGGATTCGTGCGAGCCGATGTACCGCTCGTACAGCGTGTGGTGGGTGAACACCAGCGGCAGGCCGTGTTGGCGGGCGTAGCGCAGCGCCGTGTCGCCGAGGTGGAACGGTTGGTGGCAATGCAGCATGTCCGGGGCGAACGCCTTGAGCCGCTTTTCCAGTTCCCCGCTGAACGGCAGGCACAGAGAGTAGCGCGTCGCCGCGATCTTCTTGATCGACGGCAGGCGGATGATCTGATCCGTCGATTCCTCGGCGCCTTCGAACGCCGGGGTAACGATCAGCACGCCATGGCCGAGTTCGCGCAGGTCTTCGGCGAACGCCTTGATCGAACTCTCCGCGCCACCAATCATCGGATCGTACGTGTTGGTGAACATGACGATGTTCATGCCTGGCTCCGCAAGAGGGGATATTCGTGTCCCGGTTCGGTGATGTCGAACGACGGATAACCCCGCAGGCGGGCGGTGACCGCGGTCCGGTCGGACCACTGGCCGTCGATTCGCAGGATTCGCCGGTCGGCCGGGCCGGTGATCGTGACGGTGACGGTTCCGGCGGCGGTGGCGGTCGGGCCGAACTTCAGCGTGTGTTCGCTGGCCAGCCATTCGGGGTGGAGCCCGGAACCGACGACCAGATCGTCGCCTTCTTCCCGGACGAACAGCGATCGGATCATCAATACCCATTCGGCCGCGGCCCAGCCGTGTTCGCCGTCGCCCATGCAGCCGGTCTCGGTCAGTGGGTGAATCGCTTCGGGCCAGTGCCCGGTGGGCGAGGCGAGTTCGGCCACGCGCTCGACCAGGTCGGCATAGCGCCCGTCACCGGCCCGAAGCAGCACCTGCGCCAGGTGCAGCGTCAGGTAAGCGTTCATCCCCGAATGCGTCATGTCCTGAAAGAACGCGCCTTTGACCATGCAGCGGCCGAGCAGGAACTCGACGGTATCGCGAATGCAGCGGTGACCGGCCGGATACAGTTGAAGCGGGTAGTCAGCCACGATGGAGCCGATCGCCCCGGCGTCCATGCGACGGTTGGGCGCGGCGGGGATGGCGCCGTTCCTACGCTGCGGATCGATGCGCTTGAGGCTGCGCTCGATCGCCTGGAAATGTTCATCGGCCCAGCCGCGGCAATCATCGGCCAACGCGTCGCGCCCGGCGCGGGCGAACAGGTCCGCCGCGCTTCGCAGGCCACCCACCGCCCAGTAGTTGTCCCAGTAGAAATAGTTGTTCGGCCCGAGGTGCTCAGCGCTGAACCCGGCGGGCAGCAGGCCGGCGTGCGGTTCGTCCATGTCGTCGAGCTGGCGCTTGCGAACCAACCAGCGGGCCGCATCTTCCAGGCAAGCCATCGCCGCGCCGTGGGGCATCTGACCCGTGCAGCGAGCGAATCGCTCGGTCGCCCAGAGTACCTGTCCGTTCGAATCCCACTCGCCTTCCTGCGATTCGTAATACCCGCTGCGCCGCTGACGTTGCGGAAACACCTGGTCGATCAGCCGGCGGCAGGCGGCGGTCTGGTTGATCGCCAGCAGTGCGTTGAGCATCAGGCACGCATCGCGATACCAGAACCGCCGATACGTGAACGGACCAGGGTACACCTCGAACGGGCACAGCAGCATCAGCGTCCGAACCGAGGCCTCGAATACCTCGCCCATGCGCCGGTCGGGCAGTTCGAACTGCGGGCGCGTCGGTTCAAGGTCGCCCCAGGTGGTCCGGCCCGCTTCGGGCGCGACGGGCAGGTGCGTCCTGCGATCGGCACGCTTCAGTTCATCGCCCAGCGGCACCGACACCCGCACCCGCGCCAGGCCGTCGTCATCCAGGTCGAACAGCGCCGCGCCCGTCGCCATCCCCACGTCGCACGACACCTTTGATCGCGGCTCGGCGTCCAGACGGTTGAACACATCGTCCTGGGCATAGGTGCTCAGCACGCAGCACGCTGGCCGCGCGTCGAAGTGAATCGGCGTGCGGTTGTTGATCCGTAGCGATCGCCCGTCGTCCATGCCTTCAATGGTCTCGATGAACTGAACGCCTTCGGGGTTATAGGGCCGCGCGGCCACGGCGAGGCGCCCGCCCTTCGCGCCGCGGGCTTCGACGTCGATGTCCAGTCGCGGACCGCCGTCGGCCCAGCACATCGCCGTCTGCATGACCAGCGCCATGCCGTCCTGTTCGATGGTGGTGACGACCACGTGTTCATCGCCGAGGCGCATGGTCTGCCGGCAGCGATCGGCGCGGGCGGGGGCCAGGCGGCGGCCGTCGGCGTCGATCACCCAGCAATCCAGCGACCAGCCGTCGTAAACCGGCGTGACCAGGCCGCGCGGATCGACCAGCGGAAACAGAGGCACGCCCGGCAGACCGACCGCTGTCCAATTGCGGTGGGTCAGGTTGATGTGGCTGATCGAATGGGCGCGGGGAATGAACGAGCAATCGCGCGGGTTGAACTGCTTTTCGACCCAATAGGGCCACAGCCAGTCGAGGTTGTGTTGAATGGCGCGGGTGTTGATGATGCCGCGCGAATGAAACAGGAACCCGGCGCGCACGATTTCCAGCGGTTCGGCGACTTCAGACGGTTCGGCGAATCGGCGCAGACGGGCGAGCACCATCGCCGGATCGATCAGGCCGTAGCGCCCGGTCGTCCAGCGAATGAGCCATCGCCATGGGAACCAGTTCCAGATCATGGTGGTTTCGCCCCGCCGCGAAAGGGTCGGAAAACGTGGCGCAAATCATCGTATGATAGGCGACGTCGTACGGCGCGACCGCGCGCGCGACGTGATGTTTTCCGCCGGCTGACAA
>CAYNCM010000052.1:0-1346 GCA_964395825.1 uncultured Planctomycetaceae bacterium | reverse complement strand
CGCGGTGATCGGACCCATAGCCGGCGGCTCATAGCCGCCGGTCCGGCGGGCTGGCCCGGCTTGATGACCCGAAGTAGATTCGCCGACGCGGGCACCGCCAAGATTCCAGAGCGAACCTCTTTTTCTTGCGGAACTGCCACATTGTTCTTGACAAGTCCCCAGGGCGATGTAGTATTCACACGCGTGAAATCTCACGTGTGAATGGTCGAGGAGGCCATGAAGGAAACGTCGACCCAAGCCACGATAGCCCGGCGGCTCAAGCTCGACCGCTCCACCGTGTCGCTGTGTTTTACGCGACCGGAAAAGGTGGGCAACGAGACCCGCCGCCGCATCCTCGATACCGCCCAACGGCTGGGGTATCGACCCAACTCCGCCGCCCAGGCCGTCCGCGGCGGCAAATTCGGCGCGATCGGCGTGCTGATGAGCACCGTCAGCCATCGCTCAGTGCTCACCCATTCCATTAACGGCATTCAACAGGGCGTCAGTGACGCCAACATGGCCGTCCGATTCTGTCACGTTGCCGATGAAGATTTGTCCGATGACTCGTACCTGCGCCAGTTGACCGGCAACCTTGCCGTGGATGGCTTGCTGATTAACTACACGTTCGACTTCCCGCCGGCGCTGCTGAGTATCCTCGAAAAGTACCGCATCCCCTCGATCTGGATGAATGTCAAGCAGGATCACGACTGTGTTCACACCGATGACTACCGGGCAGGCGTGATCGGCGTGGAGCATCTGCTGCACCTGGGCCATCGACGAATCGGCTACGCCACGTTCACCGCCCAACACAATCACTACAGCGTGCACGATCGGCATGCCGGTTACGTTGCGGCCATCGAACGCGCCGGCCTCACGCCCAGCGTCGTCGAGTGGGATCGGCACGAGAACAACGCGCAGCGAGATCGACTCATCGCCGACTGGCTGAGCGGCCCCGATCGTCCCACGGCCGTGTTCTGCCATTCCACCGCCGAGGCCAACTGCGTCTACATCGCCGCGAGGGGCCACGGCCTGAGCGTGCCGCGCGATCTGTCCATTCTCACGCCCGTCGACGGTTCGGCGGGCTTTCCCGGGCCGGAGTACGATGCGGTCGATCTGCCGACGCAAAAGGTCGGCCGGCGCGCCGTCGAACTGTTGCAGAAGAAAATTGCCCGACCGTCGCGCCCGTTGCCGACCGAGGCGATCCCGCCCACGCTCAACGTCCAACATGGCCGGTCCACCGCGCCGCCCAAAAACATGAACTGAGCTGAAACTGAATGAAGGGGCACGTTGCCCCTGAAGCAACTGGAGAATTTGGCCATGAACTTGTTTCCCACACCCTTTAGGAGATCGAAAATGAAACTCGCAAC
>CAYNCM010000051.1:0-23402 GCA_964395825.1 uncultured Planctomycetaceae bacterium | reverse complement strand
CTAGCCAAGGTCTTGATCTCTTGAGCATCCTGAGCTTGCTTCATCATTGCGCTGAACTTCCGCAGGTACTTGTCGTGATCCAACGCATTGTTAGCCACGAAGTAGCCCCCAAGGGAATACACCGCAGCCACGCGAACGGTCGAATCATGATCATCCAACGCTTGGTCAATGAGGGTTGGAGATAGTGAACGGAACACATCAGAACGGGCTTGTCGTCCACTGAGAACGCAAGAGACGTTATGTATGGCCGCTTATCATCTGACACATCAAACGTTGCCTTGATGCGGCTTTTCTCTTTCTCAAATAGCGCAACCGCGGTGGTCCCGCGTTGGTAGTATTTGATGTGTTCAGAGCGACGCGACGCTACGTCCAATATCTGCTTGAGTTGCAGGCGTACGCCTGACTCCTTGACATCGTCGGTCAGGAATACATTGAATGACAACCCCCCAGAGTCACCGTCTTGCTTTGCCGTAAGGACAACACCGATTTGGCTCCCCTCAAGCACTTGCACTGCATTGGCATTCTCATCGTCTAAGCTAACGCACAACCCCGGTCGGGCATAGGCATACGGTAGTGTCGCATCCAGAGCCTCAATCAGAACACCGTAGTTACCGCGGATATGCTGGATCAGCATTGCCGTGTTACGCGAAGGCACAACAATCTTAGCTTCGAAATCTGCTGGATGAGCCGCAGTGGTGTCCAACTCGCTACCGACAAGGCGTTTCACAATCGACTGCACG
Source organism: uncultured Planctomycetaceae bacterium (assembly GCA_964395825.1). Classification (GTDB taxonomy): domain Bacteria; phylum Planctomycetota; class Phycisphaerae; order Phycisphaerales; family Zrk34; genus JANQFT01. The sequence continues at coordinate 22,662 of CAYNCM010000051.1, read as the reverse complement.
GCTTCACGCGACTGCGAGGCGGGTTCGTCCCGAGCGACGCCGATCGTGGCGAGTGCGCACACGGCGAGGATGATGAACACAAAATGTGACCGCATATTGGATGGCATGATGTGATCTCCTTAGAAATCCCACTGAAGTTGGATAATGTTGTATTGCCAAGACGGTTCCGGGGCCAGCAGCGTTTTCGAACTCGTGGCGCAAAACAACGCCCCGCAGGTGAAGCCCACGGGGCGTTACGCAAATTCTGTCTTCTGTCTTGTTCGAGCAATCAGGCTGCCCGACGTCGCCTGATCAATGCCAAGCCGCCCAAGGCCAGCAGGCCCAGCGTCGCGGGTTCGGGCGTGGGATATTCACGAATCTTCAGCGGGCCGGCCCAGGTTTCCCCCGTGTTTAGCTGGTAGACGTCGCCCACGAAGAGCAGTTGCTTGCCGATGTGAACCTTGGTGCCTTCAGCAAGCGCATCGAAGTAGAAGTCGACTTGCTGGTCATCCGCCTCGACGATCAGGGTGCTCGGGGGGTTGTAGACTCCTGAGCCGGTGTCCACTTCCAGGAACGGTTGGAATGTCCCGGCGAGCGAGGGGAACTGGCCATGATACCAGACCCAGCCCGGCGACTCGAAGATCTCCTCATGCCAATCGGTCCACTCGACGCCCGGCCCGACCTCGAGCCACTCGTCAATGGTGATCAGCGTGAGCAGTTGGATGTCGCCTCCGGACCAGAGGTCGTCGGCCCAAGGCTCCGAACCGCCCGTGTCGATCGTCTTGATCCACGGATCGGCCGGCGGGTCGAAGGGGACTACGATCGGGTTGTCTTCCAGGCCGATGCCGATGTGGTCATCGGGAGGCCAGTCGGCCGACACCGCCGAAACCATGGACATGCACACCATCGCCGCGCAGACCACGCAGCCCAGCCCGAATCTGTTTGTCTGCATTTTCTTGTCCTCCATCTATGGGTTCGGGCCGCGTTGATGCGCGAGCCCAGGGTAATCAGACAACAATGTCCGCATTCTTGATGATGTTACCACAGCTTTGGGTTTTACGCAAGTGAATTCTGGCCAGGGCCTTGTGGCGCACAAAGATGTGTGTTTTCCCATTTTGCCCAGACAGCCCAGATGGCACTTGACCGGCTCACCAGCGGTTAACAGCCGGGTTGCTTTCGGAGGGCCTGCGGTGTTTTTGAACTCGTGGGCGGTCGGGCGAGATCGTCACGCTCCGACGCCGTGGAAGTAGACGGTTCCGGTGCTGCGGTCGATCACGAGGTAGTGCGTTCCGGCATGCGTCCAGCCGTTCTTGACGCCGTCCAGTTCGTAGCACTCTTTCGTGGAGATCGAGGCGGGGTTCCAGTCGGGCGTGAATCGATCATACCCGGCGGGCAGATCGAAGCGGTAGGAGATGGACGTCCAGGTGGCGGGCTTGAACCCCTGTGCGATAATCGCATCGATGTCCGCTTTGGATGCGTTGAACCGTAGATAGAGGCTGTATCCCTGCCAGGTATCGCCCCCGCCTTGCAGATTCGTGACGCTGGCTGGGATCGGCTTCTGGATTGTGTACTGGAACATCTCCTGCGGCGTGTTGGCTGAACTCGGGTGCGAGCGAGATGCCAAGCCGGATCGCTGGTCTTCAGCGACCACTTCACCCGACGGGTTTACCGTGACTTTCACGTCACCTCCCAGGTTGTGCGTGACGTATCCGTCCGCTACAGCCTCGATCTGCTGTCCGCCCTGCGTCGCCGTCAGGACCAGTTCTCCTTCGCCCTCGATCCAGAAGCCCTTTTTGCGAGTTTCTCCAGCAGGTATGTCTCCAAACTCCACGGCAAACGTCCCAACGCCGACTCTAACCTTTCGTAGTGGCTCATTGCCGCCATTGGTGATCGAAAGATGATACCGCGTCTCGATCATGATGGCTCCATACACGAAGCCGCCAGCCGCTACGAAGTTCGCCAGAAACAGGGCAATCAACGCCGCCGTCTGCCACGCCAAACGGCGACGAGGCACTTCAGATGAACGCCCGTTGCGCCACACGTAGATTGCGAGACAAACTAAGCCAACCACTACACTGGCCAATCCCGCATAGATCGTGATCATGCCTGCGGCCATGAGCACGTCCGCCCTGAAGATGAGCCACATGATGAAGATTGCCGTTCCGACAAGAATTGGAGCAGCCCCAGCCGTCCAAGCAATTCTGAGTAGGGTCTTCATCGTGTAACCGCCTTTTCTCGGAAAACCATTATCGTTGAGCCGCATGCCTGACTCAAGGGCGTTCTCTTCGGGGTTGCTTTCGGACTCTTTCGCCATTTCGAACTTGCGCCGGGTAATTGATTAACAGGACGAGCATCGTAACCTGAGCCAGCCAGCGAGCCGATCGCCACCCCCGGAAAGCGAAGGCCGTTGTGGGCTTGTTCTCCATAGCTCGAAGAGCGACGGAGGGCGCTTTCCTGTCTGCCGACAGGCAGGCGCAAGGAGCCCACGATGTCCGACCTGCTCGACGACCCCCGGAATCCGGCCGCGATGAGCCCTTCTGAGCGCCGCTGCGAGATCGCGGCCGCGTCTATCTCGCGGCACGACCGATGGGCGGATGTTCGTCTGCGGTGCTGTTCGTAGCCGGACGCTGCGGGTATCATGGGGCGATTCAGAAAGGAAATCGCTTGATGCCTGACCGTGTTTTCATCAACGAAATGCAACCCAACCAGCTTGTCGAGGGCCTGTTCACGATTCAGAACTGCCAGCTCGGCCTGACCCGCAACGGCAAGCCGTACCTCAAGTGCCTGCTGGCCGACAAGACCGGCCGGGTGCCGGGGCGGATGTGGAATACGAGCGAGGAACAGGTCACCAGCCTGCCGACCGACGGATTCGTTCGGCTGAGCGGCCAGACCCAGCCATACCAGGGCGAAATGCAGATCATCGTTCAGCGCATCGAGCCGGCCCAACCCACCCACGAAGACCTGGCCGAACTGCTGCCCAGCACGCGGTTCAGCATCGAGCAGATGTTCGACGAGGTGCGCCAGCTTCTGGGCCGGATGCGAAGCCCGTCCATGCGGGCGCTGGCCGAGAGCTACCTGAACGACAAGGAGCTGATGCGCAAGTTCATCCAGGCGCCGGCGGCGATGACGCTTCACCATGCGTTTCTCGGCGGGCTTCTCGAACACACGCTGGCGGTCATGCGTCTGGCGCAGGCGGCGCTGCCGTTGTACGATCGGCTGAATCCCGACCTGGTGATGATGGGCCTGTTCCTGCACGACCTGGGCAAGTGCGAGGAACTGGCCTGGGACCAGGGCTTCGCTTACACGGATGCGGGGCAACTGGTCGGGCACATCGGCGGGGGGATGCTGATGCTCCAGGCCAAGGCCGACCAATGCGCCGCAAACGGCCACCCGATTCCGCAGAACGCGCTGAACGTGCTGCTTCACATCATCCTCACGCATCACGGCAAGGCGGAGTTCGGCGCGATGAAGCCTCCGTCGACGCCCGAGGCGCTGTTCGTCAGCCTGATCGACAACCTTGACGCGAAGATGCACATGGCGTTGGAACAGGCGCGCGGCGCGGCCAAGCCGCAGGGCGACCTGCACGGCAACTTCACCGAGAAGGTCTGGGCCCTGGACAACACGCGCTTCTACCGCCCCGACCCCCTGGCCGAGGAAACCCCCGCGCCACAGTGAAACCGCCAAGGCGCCAAGAACACCGGGCCACGCAAACCACCGAAACACGGAGGCACAGCGAACACCGAATCGTTTTTCCCTCGGCCCCGTGATTCATCCAATCGCGTTGGCGTCGTGGCGATCCGTAGAATGCCCTCATGAAGCTTTACACCCGAAACGGCGATGACGGGCGGACGGGCCTGTTCGGCGGCGATCGCGTGAGCAAAGACCACGTACGGGTGGAGGCGTACGGGACGGTGGATGAGTTGAACAGCGTGCTGGGCGCGGCGGCGGCGGTGTGCCCGTTCGATGAACTGTCGGCCATACTGCGGGCGATTCAGCCGCGGCTGTTCGATCTGGGGGCCGACCTTTGCACGCCGTGTGACTCGAAGGCCGGGGCGAACATCGGACGCCTCGGCCAATCCCATCACGAGGAACTGGAACGGCTGATCGATTCGGTATGCGGACACCTGCCGCCGATGAAGCATTTCATTTTGCCGGGCGGATCGGAACTGGCGGCCCGCCTGCACGTGGCGCGCACGATCTGCCGCCGGGCCGAGCGACGCATCGTCACCCTGGCCGGTGCCGAGCCGGTCGGCGATGCGGTGGTGCCTTACGTCAACCGTCTGGGCGATCTGCTGTTCGCCATGGCGCGACGCGCCAACCAATTGGCCGGCGTGGACGACGTGCCGTGGACCGGCGAAGGCGGTTGAGCCGGGCCCATCGGCGTCGGAACGCCTCAGGTCCGGCTTGGGTTCTGACTTCCAAGGCGGCGGTGCGCGAAGCGAAGAGCCGGGCATCCGGTGCTACCGCGATTCCGGCCGGGCGAAGCGGGCGTCGAGCGAGCGCGACAACGGATGACCGGTGTCCTGCCACAACTCCACGCCGCCCTTGAAGTCGTACACGTCCTTGAAGCCCATCGCCAGCAGTTTCTTCACACCCACCCGGCTGAGCGGATCGCTCCAGCCCTGCCCGTACACCACGATGCGCCTCGCCGCCATCAGCCGCGGATCGTTCGCGTGTCGTTCGAGCTTGGACACCGGAATGTTGATCGCCCCGGGCAGATACCCCGACGCATACGCCTCCGGGCGGCGAACGTCCACCAGCACAAGACCGGCGCCATCTTCATCGAGCAACTTCATCAACGCCGGCTCGCGCATCACCTCGATGTCGGCATCCGACGTCCTGGTCTTGCCACATCCAACCAGCCCCGCCAACAACATCGCACCGGCCATCGTCGCCGGCCCGATCCACATCGCCTTCACCGCTGCTGATTGCATTGCGCTTCTCCAGAAATCTCACCCGACAATTCTAACCCATCCCCAACCCATTTGGGCATGCCCCACGCCGCATTTCGGATTCCGCACGCTGGCCCCGGCGTCGCTCCCCGGGCTGCGAAGCCTCGGCGAAGGAGGTCGGCGAAGCCGCCGCGAAGCCTGGCCGCATGCCCCCGCCCTTTCCACCCCTCGCCGCTTCGGCTAAACTGCCCGCTCCGTACCGGCTCGGCCCGCCCACGCACAGCCCCGAAGGAAACCCGACATGAGTTTTGAAATCGAAATGGTTCACGGACGCCAGGTGCTCGACAGCCGCGGCAACCCCACCGTTGAAGTGGAAGTGTGGCTGACCGGCGGCGCGATCGGCCGGGCCATCGTCCCCTCCGGCGCTTCGACCGGCGAGAACGAAGCCTGGGAACTGCGCGACACCGCCAGGAAGACCCAGTGGATGGGCAAAGGCGTGACCAAGGCCGTGGCCAACGTCAACGAATCGATCGGTCCGGAACTCATCGGCATCGACGCCCGCGAGCAGGAAGAGATCGACGCGATCATGCTCGGCCTCGATGGCACGGCCAACAAGAAGAAACTCGGCGCCAACGCGGTGCTCGGCGTGTCGATGGCCGTCGCCCAGGCCGCCGCCGAAGCGTCCGGCCTGCCCCTGTACCGCTACCTCGGCGGCACCGGCGCCAAGACCCTGCCCGTGCCCATGATGAACATCCTCAACGGCGGCAAGCACGCCGACAACAACGTCGATTTTCAGGAATTCATGATCCAGCCCTGGGGGTTCAAGACCTTCCACGAAGCCTTGCGCTGCGGCGTGGAGATCTACCACACCCTCAAAAAGGTTCTGGCCAAGCGCGGCCTGTCCACCGCGGTCGGCGATGAAGGCGGCTTCGCCCCCGACCTCAAGGACAACGAAGACGCACTCAAGGTCATCGCCGAGGCCGTCGACGCCGCCGGCTACGACTTCGGCAAACAGGTCTTCGTCGCCCTCGACCCGGCCACCAGTGAAATGTGGGACAAATCCAAGAAGGGCTACAAGTTCTTCAAGTCGAACCCCAAAAAAATCTGGAAGAGCGCCGAGATGGTCGACTACTGGGCCGACTGGTGCAAGAAGTACCCCATCCGATCGATCGAAGACGGGCTGGACGAGAACGACTGGCCAGGCTGGAAGCTGCTGACCGAGAAGATCGGCGAGAAGGTCCAGCTCGTCGGGGATGACCTGTTCGTGACCAACACGAAGTTCCTCCAGAAGGGCATCGACAACGACACGGCCAACGCCATTCTGGTGAAAGTCAACCAGATCGGCTCCTTGAGCGAAACGTTCGAGGCGGTGAATCTGGCCATGCGCAACGGCTACGCCGCGGTGATGAGCCACCGCTCGGGCGAATCGGAAGACGCCACCATCGCCGACCTTGCCGTGGCGACCAACTGCGGCCAGATCAAGACCGGCGCCCCGGCCCGCAGCGACCGCAACGCCAAGTACAACCAGCTCCTCCGCATCGCCGACGACCTCGGCGACACCGCCGTCTACGGCGCCGAAACGTGGAACAAGGGATAGGGATAGGCCCGCCATCTTCCTTCTTCCGGCAAGACGGCTGGGGCGAGGGCCCGCTCGCCGAACGCTCGTGTCTCGTTGATCCGTCAGCCCGCTGACCCCTCAAAGCCCACACATGGCCATGCGTGGGTTTTTCGCTTGCCGCCGTTGATTGAACTTCGATGTCGCTGGGGCCGCAGCCCTTGACCCTCGACGGGGCGCGCGGACAATGACAACATGGCGGACCGCAGGCAGAACGAGCGGAAGTTCGACGGCTGGCGCAACCTGGCGGACGGCGGGCGGTTGTACTGGCTGGATGTCAAAGGCCACCACGGCTGGCGAGCGCGCTATCTCAAGCAAGTGGATGAGGCCGAAAGCACAGTGCTGTTCCAGCAGGAAATTCACGACGAAACCGGAAAGCTCATTGAGGTCCACCAGAAGTTTCCGGTCGATAAAGGCCACCGCAAGGTGTAGAATTGAGGTATGACCATCACCCGCCAACAGGTTGCCGATCAGTTGGCCGCGTATCTGCACCGTCAGATTTCGCAGGCGGAACTGGTCGACTGGGCCGAGCGGCAGATCATGGACGGCGCGTTTGAGTCAACCGCCGTGCGCGATGCCGTCGCCCGCCTGGGGTTGGCTGACGTGCGCGCGTTCGGCCTGACATGGGACGACTGCCGCGACCTGCTCAACGACCTCGGCTATTCCGCCCACGTCCACATCGACGCCGCGTGATGAACGCCGTCTACGGCGCCGAAACGTGGAACAAGGGATAGGGATAGGCCCGCCATCTTCCTTCTTCCGGCAAGACGGCTGGGGCGAGGGCCCGCTCGCCCTCGCGCCGTCGCCTGGTATGCGGTTCGTGTTCCTCGGGCCGCAGCTTTGCCTGCCGCTTCCTTCAGACTCCGCCTCGCGACGGCGGCCCTTGCGGTTCGGCTAACGGTTCCCGTCATCAAGGCCCGTAGAGGACTTGCACCTCCAAGTCATCGTGCCATGCCCGGCACACAAAAAACAACTGACCGGCGCGGGGCCGGTCAGTGTGAGGGCTACGGATTGTGTGCGGTCGCTTGTTTCCTTCAGGCCTTGCGGCGACGGAGGGCGACCAGGCCGCTCAGGCCGATCAGGGCGAGCGTGGCCGGTTCGGGGACGTAGGCGTTGGTTTCGAGGGCGTCGACGTTGTCCTCGAACAGCAGGCCCAGCGTGAAGTGCGGATAACGGACGAAGGGCCCGCTGGTCGGGTTGAGGATGTCGTTCCCATCATCGTACGCAAAGGTGAGCATGAAGATGTCGGCCGGCGAGAGGGTTGAACCAAGCGTCGGCGATCCGGGGGCCAGCGAGAAGTACATCGCCCCGCCGAGTACATCGCCATTGGAATAGTCGATCGCCAGATTCAGGGCCAGGGCGTCGATGTCATCGGCCTGCTGCAGGCCGAGCATGGTGTAGGTGGCGAATTCCTCCACGTCGCCGTCCTGGGGATCGTAGACGAGGATGTCAGCGGCCGACCCGGACGGGCCGATTGACGGGCTGGTGGCGGCGCCGGAGAAAAACATCGGCCGATCGGGCACGCCGTCGTTGCCGAAGATGTCAAATTCTTCCTGGCTGTAGCCGTCGAGATTGTCCTGCGGTCCGGTGTGGGACATGAACTCCAGGCCGCTGAACCCGGCGGGCACCAGACCGTACGACGTCTGATTCTTCATCAGGATGTTGTGGCCGACCGGCTGGCTTTCGACCAGGTTGGGGTCGATGGTGGCGAAGATATCGCCGGCCTGCTGGCCGTTGGCCGCCTGCCCGGGGACGTTGTAGGTCGAGTCAAAGGAGCCGTTGCCGGTGACGACGATGGCGTTGGCGTCACCGAGGCTCTGGCGGTCGACGGAGAAGTAGATCACATCGCTGCCGTCGACGCTGTCCAGGCCGCTGGACAGGGCGTTGAGGTCGTCGCCGGTCACCGCGCCGATCACGGCGGCCGGCACATGCACCTGCGGTCCGGCGGCCAGGGCGTCGGCGGGATGGAAGATCACCGCGCCGGGCGATTCGCCGTCGATCGAGTAGACATCAGCAAACGAGGTTGTGGCGATGAACAGCGCCGCCACGGCGCATCCGGTAAACATATATCGTGACATGAACATAGCCCTCAACGAATCTCCCGAACTCCGGTCTCCTGTCCCACGGGCCTTCCCACGTTGGGTCGGCTTCTCCCGTCCGTAGCATCCTAAAGATCAGTCTACACCGTAACTGCCGACGGTCAAGGAATTTCTCGCCATTTAACGGGTCCGACGAAACCAGCCCGACTTCGGACGAACAGGCCCGATCTGCCGATGATTGGGGTATCATGCAACTTTGCCTGGGGTTATGCGTCTTTGGGAGAGCCGCCGACCCGCAGATTTCCGCCGGAGCGAACGATGCGCCCCATACCCGCTCACCGAATACTAACCGCCGTTCTATTGGCCTCGCTGCTCACCGGGCCTTCGTGCCTGTCCCATGCGGGCGATGCGGCTGGCGATGAATCGTCCGCCGACCCGACCGGCAAGGGCGGTCGCTGCCAATCCAGCCAGACCGACCAGCCGGACTCGAACCATCCGCCCCCTGCCGAAGAGGAAGCCAAGCCCGATGACGGCGACGGCCAAAGCGGCGCGAATGCCCAAGCGGACGACAGCCCCGCCGCGGACCCGGTGCACGAATGGCTCGATCGGCTCGAAAAGGCCGGCCGGCAGTTGCAGACGTACCAGGCCGATGTGATCTACGACCGCGAGCAGGGCCTGCTGGGCGACCGGGTCATCCGCACCGGCTCCATCACCTACCACGCCGGGCCCCCGCCGCGCTTTGCCGTCCGCTTCGACAAAGTCGTCATCGGCGCCGAGTTGCGCGACCGGCCCCGCCACTACATCTTCGACGGGACCTGGCTCGTCGAAAAGCACAGCGACCAGAAGGTCTTCATCAAACGACAGATCGTCCCGCCCGGTCAGACCTTCGACCCCTTCGAGCTCGGCTCGGGGCCGTTTCCCCTGCCGCTCGGCCAGAAGCGCGACGAGGTGCTGCGCCTGTTCTCCGCCGAACTCATCGCCCCCGGCGAAGACGATCCGCCCGACAGCCTGCACATCCGCCTCGAACCCCGCATCGACGAACAGACCGGCAAGCCCCGCTCGCGCTTCGAGCAGGTCGACCTGCTGTACGACCGAAAGACGCTGCTGCCGATTCGCGTGACCACCCTCGATGATTCGCATAACCGCACCACCGTCCGCCTGAGCCATGCGCAAACCAATCAACTCGACGAAGACCGGGCCGATCAACGGTTCGACACCACCACGCCGAAACCCCGCAGTGGCTGGAAAGTGCAGATTGTCCCGTGGGAAACCGAACCGGCGGCCGCCGCGCCTGCGGTCGATGACCCATGACCGATGACCCATCCCCGTCGGTGCGTTACAATGCCTTTCCCACGCCAAGGCTTCGCTGCGGCGTGATGGGCGTTTAGCTCAGTTGGCTAGAGCACATCCCTTACAAGGATGGGGTCACTGGTTCGAGTCCAGTAACGCCCACTGCCACCGCCGGTGCCCCGAGGCCGGGCCGCCCCCGAACCCCGGCCTGCTCGGAGAGCGGACCAGGCGAGGGCGGTATCCCCAACGCGGCAGACGATTCGCCTTTGACCATCACACCAGCCAGACATGACTGAATCCACTGAATCCAACGAACCACTCACCGCCCAGATGCTCATCGTCGACGATGAAGTCGGCCACGCCGACGTGATGGCGGAAGCGCTCCAGCGTCTGGGCCACGTGTGCACCATCGTGCACGACCTCGATGGGGCCCTGGATGAACTGAAGCACGGCACGTTCGACGTGGTGGTCACCGACCTGGTGATGGAAAACGAAGACGACGGGTTGAAGGTTCTCCAGACCGCCCAGGACACCCAGCCCAACGCCGAGACGATCGTGGTCACCGCCCACGGTGACGTGCCGACGGCCAAGGCCTCGCTGCGCGGCGGGGCGTATGACTTCATCGAAAAGCCGCTCGACCTCGACGTGTTCCGCAATCTCGTCCACCGCGCCGCCCAGACGGTCCTGCTCCGCTCGCAGAACACCGAACTGCAGCAGCAGGTGGACCAGCGCTACGGCATCGAGGGGATCATCGGCAACAGCCCGGCCATCCGTCAGGTCATCTCGATGATCCGCCAGGTCGCCCCGAGCAATATTTCGGTGCTGGTGACCGGGGAATCGGGTACGGGCAAGGAACTGGTCGCCCGGGCAATTCACGCCAACAGCCCCCGGGCGAAGAAGCCGTTCAAGCCGCTGAACTGCGCGGGGCTCAGCTCGTCCATTCTGGAATCGGAACTGTTCGGCCACGTCAAGGGCGCGTTCACCGGGGCCGAGCGCGACCGCGAAGGCGTGTTCGAGTTTGCCGACGGCGGGACGTTGTTCCTCGATGAGATCGGCGACATGCCGGTGGAGATGCAGGCGAAGCTGCTTCGGGTGCTGGAAAGCGGCGAGTTCGTGCGCGTCGGCTCCAACGAGCCCCGCCACGCCGACGTGCGCCTGATCAGCGCCACCAATCACGACCTCGACAAGCTGCAGAAGGCCGACCGCTTCCGCTCGGACCTGTTCTTCCGCATTCGCGGGGCTCACATTCACCTGCCTCCCCTGCGGCAGCGCCGCGAGGACATTCCGCCGCTGATCCGGCATTACACCGACCAGTTCACCGGTCAACTCAACCGAGGCCGGGTCACCATCGAGGACGACGCCATGCTGCCGCTGATGCGGTACGACTGGCCCGGCAACGTGCGCGAGCTGCTCAACGTCTTACAGAACATGATTCTCGCCGCCGACGGCCCTACGATCGAGAATCGCCACGTGCCGGTGGAAATCCGCCGGGGCGAAACCAGCGAAGCCGAGGCCGGTGACGTCGGCGCGCTGGCCGGCATGAGCCTCGAGCAGATCGAAAAACAAGCCATCCGCAACACGCTTCGCCTGACCGGCGGCAACCGCGAACAGGCGGCGGGCCTGCTGGGCATCGGCGAACGGACGTTGTATCGGAAGTTGAAGGAATACGGGTTGAAATAGGAAATTCGAATGACGAATCAAGCTTCAATACCGAATGATTCGAGTTTCGTCATTCGTCGTTCTTTCCGAGAGGTCCGCCATGGATAATCCTCTTGCCTACCGCATCGGCCACGGCTTCGACCTGCATCGGCTGGAAGCCGGGCCGAAGCTGATCATCGGTGGCGTGCACGTGGAATACGACCTCGGCTGCACGGGCCATTCCGATGGCGATGTGGTCTACCACGCGGTGACCGACGCCATGCTCGGGGCGCTGGGCCAACCGGACATCGGCCAGTTGTTCCCCGACCACGATCATCAGTGGAAGGACGCCGATTCGCGGGTGTTCGTCGCCGAGGCCGATCGGCTCATGCGCGAGGCCGGTTACGTGATCGGCAACCTCGACGTGACGATCATCCTCGAACGTCCGAAGATCGGCCCGCACAAGCAGACGATTCGCCGCAACCTCGCGTTCCTGCTGGGCTGCGACGGGGCGCAGGTGAACGTCAAGGGCAAGACCCACGAAGGCGAAGACGCGATCGGCGAAGGCCGCGCCATTGCCTGCCACGTTGTCGTCCTGCTGCAGCAAGCGCGTTGAGTCGCAAGGCACACCCAGACGCGAAGACACCAAGATGCCGGTATGATGTTGCTCATGCACAGCGAAAGACAGAAGGGGATTCTGCAGAACCCGTTTTTCCACCCGCCGGGTGCCCCGCGGACGAAGCATTCGTCGGCTTGCGGTGAGGTTTATCAGAGGGTCCGGAAATCTTTTCTCCGTGTTTTTGCACCTTTTGTGCCCTTCGTGATGAACTGACCGACATGGCCAAGCGTTCGGGAAAATCCGGCAAGTCCGCCCCGGTGAAGTTCGCCGGGACCGAGCGGGTTGTCGTGCTGCACGGCAAGGAACAGTTCCTCCAGTCGGAATACCTGCGTCAACTGCGCGAGGCGGTGGAGGCGAACGCCGACGGCGAGGTGGATGTGCTGCGTTTCGACGGGCCGGCGGCGGAACTGGCCGAGGTGCTCGACGAGTTGCGCAGCCTCGGGCTGATGCAACAGTACAAGCTGGTGGTGGTCAGCGAGGCCGATGAATTCGTCACCAAACACCGCGAGCACCTGGAGCGTTACGCCCAATCGCCCGAGCCGGGGGCGACGCTGGTGCTTCGGCCGGACACGTGGAACGCCAACTGGCGCTTGCACAAGGCGATCGTGAAGGTGGGGGTGGTGGCCCGGTGCGATGAGGTCCCCGCACCGACCGCTGCCCGCTGGGCGACGAAGCGGATCGAAGCGCGTTACGGGCGCCAGCTTTCGCCGAAGGCCGCCGCGGTGCTGGTCGATCGCCTGGGCACGAGCCTTCAGCGGCTGGACAGCGAACTGGCCAAGCTCGCCGCCGGCGTCGATGAGCACCAGACCGTCGAGGTCGAGCACGTGGAGGCGATGACCGGCCGAGCCAGCGACCGCATGGCCTGGGACATGCAGGAAGCCCTGCTGTCCGGCGATCCGGCCACCGCCATCGCGAAGCTGCACGAACTGCTCGACCTGGCCAATCAGCCCAAGGAACTGGTGATGTATTTCGTCACCGATCTGCTGCGCAAGATTCACCGCGCCGCGGGCATGGTGCGAAGGCGGGTTAACGAATTTCAGATTCTCAAGGAACTGAAGATCTGGCCGCAGCACCGCCAGGCGCCGTTCATGCACGCCGTGCGCCGCATCGAGGAAACCGGCGCCGCCCGATTGCTGGCCCAAATCACCGACCTGGACAGCCGGGCCAAGAGCGGATTCGGCGATCACCGCCGCAGCCTCGAGCAGTTTTGCGTTTTGTTCGCCGAACAGGTGCGGTAAGATGCACGGTGGTGCCGGAGGGTGGACGTCGGATGAATGACATGAAGCGGCGCGGCTTGTCGCGCTCGCGGCCACGGATGGCGCCCCACGATGCAGGAGGCATCATGAATTCCTCGCCAACCCATCGCCCGTTCGCAGCCCTCGCGCTTCTCGCCATGCTGCTGACGCTGGCCATCGGCTGCCAAACCGATCCGCCCATCGAACCCGACACATCGTCCGGCGCCGCGGCCGCGAAATCCGACAACCTCGACGCCGAGGCCGACCGGTACGTCAGCCAGGTCGACCAGGCCGTGGCCCAAACCGGCCGCGCCGCGGAGCGCGACGTGCGGTGGCTGCCGCTGGGCGCCGGCCAGGTCGACCGCGCCAGCCCCACTCCCCCCCCGGCCGACCCGGCGCGCCGCCAACCCACCGTTGACACCCGCGACACGTTCCCCGCCGCCGCCGTGGATGACCCGCCCGATCCGGCGCCCGACGTCGATCCGGCGTCGCAGCCCGATGCCGAACTGACCCGGCGTGAACTGGTCCGGCGTCTGGCCTGGACGCTCGCCGCCGACAGCCGCGCCGGGGACGAATCCCTGAGGCCATACCTGGCCCGCGCGGCGCTGAGTCTGGCCGATCCCCGGCAGGAACTGTCCGAAGCGGATCTCCTCCGGCTTTCGCCCGACCGGCGCCGGCTGGTGCTGGCCTACCAGCGCACGTTCAGTCAGCTCGCCCGGTCGCTGGGCGCTTCGGATGGCGACGACAGGCAACTGCTGCGCGATGCGGCCGAAGAACTGGTCGGCCAACTCGACGCCTGGAAGAAACTGACCCTCCGCAAGCTGCGCCTGTGCCGCCGGGTGGATGGCTATGGCACTTACCAGACGTTCGGTAGCCACACCTTCCTGGCCGGCCGGGCCCATCCGATGATCGTCTACGCCGAGCTCGACCACTTCGCCGTCCAGCCGCAGGCCGACGGCCAAAACCTGGTCCACCTGACGCAGGAGATGGTGCTGTTCAACGAGTCGGACGGCCTGCCCGTCTGGCGGCAGCGGCCGGTCACCATCAAGGACCAGTCGCTCAACCGCCGCCGCGACTTCTTCGTGGTACAGGTCATCACGCTGTCCGACCGCCTGACCGTGGGCAAGTACCTGTTGAAGGTGACGATCACCGACGAGATCGGCCAAGCCGTCGACGAAGCGACCGTCCCGATCCAGATCGTCGCCGACCCGAACCTGGCGGGCAGATGATTGACCCCTCGCCGGGTCGCTGACGGGCGAGCGCTGGCCCCGGGGTCGCGCCGCAGACGCGGCTACCTAGACCGCATCCATCGCGTCGATTACGATGTCCACACCATGAACGTACTGGCCGATGACAGGAAGCTGGGGGCGATGGTGGACGAACTGGCGGCGGCGGTGAAGGCGGACCTGACCGGCGACGGGCCGTGGGCGATCGTCGGCATCCGCAGCCGGGGCGATCTGCTGGCCCATCGGCTGGCCGGGAAACTCAAGCCCGATTACGCCGGGTCGGTCGACATCACGCTGTACCGCGATGATCTTTCGGAAATCGGCCCGCAGCCGATCGTCCGCACCACCGAAATCGACTTTCCGGTGGACAACACGAACGTGCTTCTGGTCGACGATGTGCTGATGACCGGTCGCAGTGTTCGGGCGGCGATTCAGTCGCTGATCGACTTCGGCCGGCCGCGCTGCATCAAGCTGCTGGTGCTGGTCGACCGCGGCGGGCGCGAGCTGCCCGTTCAGCCGGACTACGTCGGGCTGACCGTCGAGGCCCGGCCGAAACAAGTGGTCGAAGTGCGTCTGAAGCCGACCGATCCGGACGATTGCATCGTCGTGTTCGCCCAGTCCGACGAAACGCCCGCGGAGGACTAGCCTGTGGCCCAGCCCAGCCCGGACGACCACCCCTGGACGCACAAGCACCTGCTGGGTCTGGCGGACCTGAGCGCCGCGGACATCCGTTTCCTGCTGGCCACCGCGCGCGGGTTTGGCGAGGTGTCCACTCGCAGCGTCAAGAAAACCCCCGCCCTGCGCGGCAAGGTGGTGGTCAACCTCTTCTTCGAACCGTCCACCCGCACCCGCAGCAGCTTCTATCTCGCGGCCAGCCGGCTGAGCGCCGACGTGCTCGACTTTTCCGGCACCGCCTCGAGCACCCGCAAGGGGGAAACGCTGACCGACACCGCCCGCAACATCGAGGCGATGGGGGTGGACGTGATCGTCGTGCGGCATGGCGAATCCGGGGCCGCGGCCCTGGTCGCCGATGCCGTCGACTGTTCGGTCGTCAACGCCGGCGACGGTCAGCATGAGCACCCCACCCAGGGCCTGCTTGACCTGTACACGATCGCCCGGCGGACCGGGCGCGACGATTTCGATTTCACCGGTCTGACCGTGGCCATCGTGGGTGACATCGCCCACAGCCGCGTGGCCCGTTCGAACATTCACGGCCTGACGAAGCTGGGCGCGACGGTGCTGCTGGTCGGTCCGCCCACGCTGCTGCCACCGGCCTTCGAAGCCATGGGTTGCCAGGTGCACCATTCGCTCGACGACGTCCTGGACCGCCTGGACGTGATCAACATGCTGCGTGTGCAGTTCGAGCGCATCACCAGCCAGGCGTTCCCGTCGGTGCGCGAGTACTCGTCGATCTACGGCCTGACCGCCCAACGTCTCGAACGGATGAAACCGGACGTGGTGGTGATGCACCCTGGGCCGATCAACCGCGGGCTGGAGATCGAATCCGCGGTGGCTGACGGGCCGAACTCCGCGATTCTCCAGCAGGTGGCCAACGGCCTGGCCGTCCGCATGGCCACGATGTTCCTCGTCCAGGGCGCGCAGAGGATCGAGTGATCCACCGAACCCGTGAGTCGTTTCATGTCACAGCAAAAGGGTCTGCTCGTCGTGTTGTCCGGGCCTTCGGGCGTCGGCAAGAGCACCATCGCCCACGCGCTGGAGCAGCGCCTCGGCGCCCGGTTCAGCGTCTCCATGACCACCCGCCCCAAGAGTCCGCAGGAAGAACACGGCGTCGACTACCACTTCGTCGACGAGGCCCGCTTCCATCGTGCCCTGGAAGAAGATGAACTGCTCGAACACGCCAGGGTGTTCGAGCACTGGTACGGCACGCCCCGCAAGCCCATCGAACAGGCCGTCCAAGCCGGCGCGATCATCGTGCTGGAGATCGACATCGAAGGCGCGATCCAGGTCCGCCAGCGGCACCCCGAAGCATTCGAGATTTTCATTCTTCCGCCGGCCAACGAGGTGCTCATCCAGCGTCTGCGTCTGCGCGGCCGTGAGGGTGAACAGGCCATCCAGCGACGGTTCAAGGAACACGAAAAGGAAATCCGTCGCGCCCGCGAATGCGGCGTCTATGATCGGTTCGTGGTGAACGATGACATCGACCAGGCCATCGACACGGTGATCTCGCTGATCGAGGAACGACGAACACAATGAACCAGCCCCTGCTGACGCGCGACCAGGTCCGATCCGTTGACGCAAAGGCGATCCAGGAACACGGCATCGCCGGTCTGGCGCTGATGGAAAACGCCAGCCGCGCCGTCGCCGACGAAGCGATCGTCATGTTCGACGGCTCGGCGGAGGGCAGATCGGTGCTCGTGATCTGCGGCGGGGGTAACAACGGGGGCGACGGTTTCGCCGCCGCGCGCCTGCTCCACGAAGCCGGCGCCCGCGTTCAGGTGATCGCCCTTAAAACGTTCGGCGAATACGCCGGCGATGCGAAGACCAACCTCGATCGTTGTCTCGAGCGGAAGATCAGCGTGTCAGACGCCAGCGATGCGCCCACTAATACGCTGCGCAACCTCGAGCCGTGCGAACTGATTGTCGACGGCATTCTGGGCACGGGCTTGACTTCGCCGGTGCGCCGGCCGGAAAACCGGGTCATCGACTGGATCAACCGCCAGCGGGCGGCGAAGCTGGCGATCGACATTCCCTCCGGGCTCGACTGCGACGAGGGCAAGCCGCTGGGCGTCGCCGTCGAAGCCGACAGCACGGTGACGTTCGTGGCGATGAAGGCGGGGTTCGTCAAGGCGAACGCCGGTCGCCACACCGGCCGAGTGATTGTCGCGGACATCGGCACGCCGCCCGAACTGGTGGAAAAGGTCAGCTCATGAGCGACGACGACCGCGCATTTCGCGGGCGGTCGGCGGACCTGTACGACGTTTTCGTGGACTGGGCGGGTCGGCTGAAGCGGGAAATGCCGCTGCTGCGGGCTTCGCTGGATCGAGCGAAAGCGCGCACGGTCCTGGACGTCGGCTGCGGCACCGGCCGACATGCCCGCGCGCTCGCCGAGGCCGGTTATGATGTCCATGCCGCCGACGTCTCGGACGACATGCTCACCCAGGCGGAACGGGCGGTCGGCGATGCGGCGCGGGTGCACCGGTGGGTGCTCGGCGAACCGCCCCCTCAATCCTTGCAGCAAACTTCACCGTTCGATGCGATCCTCTGCCTGGGCAACACGTGGTCGCAGATCACCGACCAGGCGGCGATCGACTCGGCCGCGGTCGCCTGCCGGGCGCTGTTGTCCGATGGCGGGCTGATGCTCGTGGGGCTTAAGGCCGTCGCGGCGCGCCAGGAAACCGGCGATCCGTACATGCCGCTGCTCAAACGTCGGCACGAAGGCGGCGACCTGTTCTTCGTTCGCTTCGTGGACTTCGACACCGGCGATGCGGAGGTGTGTGACTTTCACATGCTCGTCGCGGGCGCGGGCCTGCACACGGTCAATCCCATCCGCGTTTGGAGCCCGCGAAAGCTCGAACACACATTCAGGCAGGCCGGTTTCGCCGGCGTGTCGATCAGCGCGAGCCTCGGCGATCCCGACGTCAAACCGACCGATGAAAACGTGTGCGTGCACGCGGTGGCGCCTTGACGACCATTCCTCGCTCCAAGGCCGGGGCGCGACTTGTCACCCTTCCACCGTCGCCAGCCACGTTTGCGCCATCAGCCCGTGCCCGGCGGGCGTGGGGTGCACACCGTCGCCAAGCCAGTACGCCCGGTCAGCCCGCTTGGCCGCCTCATCGAACGCCGGTTGAAACGCCACCAGCACCGCGTCGAACTCATCGGCCAGCGCGCGCACGATCCGCCGCCGCTCGTTGATCTCCCCCAGCCACGCTTCGGTCACCGCGCCGGTCACCAGCACGAACGGCTCGCCCAGGACCAGCCGCAGTTGCCCGTTCACCCGTCGCGCTTCGGTGAGAATCTGTCGGTAGACCTGCTCGTAGCGATCGGTCGGCACCGGCACGCCGCCGTCGAATCCGCGCCACGTGTCGTTCACGCCGATCAGCACGCTCAGCACATCCGGTTCCAGCGCGATGCAGTCCTCCGCCCACCGCTCGGCGAGGTGAATCACCTGGTTGCCGCTGATCCCGCGGTTGTAAATCGCCAGCCCGTCGCCCGGCCGCTCGGCCAGCAACCGCCCGGCGATCATGTTCACGTACCCGCTTCCCAGCCCCGCGTTCGCCGGTGCCCCGCGCTCGCGCCTGGCGTCGGTGATCGAATCGCCCTGGAACAACACCACGTCGTTCGCCTGAATCATCGCACAACTCCGAGGGAAAACGCGGCAGCTTAGATCATCCCCGCCCAGCCGACAAACCACCGGGGCGCCGAAGACCCGCCTCACAACCCGATGTATCGGCTGTACAGCGCGCGGGCCATGGCTGGATCGGACAGGCCCTGCAGGATCGCCCGGCCGTCGGGAAACAGCGTCAGCCGCACCGGCCGGTCGCCGATCCGCAGTTCCGCCCGCAAGGTGAACGGCGTGACCATCACCGACCCCTCGCCCCGTAGCCGCTGGGCGATCGCCTCGAAATCGACCTGCTCCGTCGGGTCGGCCTCCTCGTCCGCCGAGGCGCCCCGCGGCAACACCTGCACCGCCTGCCGGCCGCACAGCGTCACCGCCCGCGAAACGCTCTCGCCTTCCAGGTAATCGAACCGCCGCGCGACGCAACACGCGCAATCCAACCGCCGTCCGGTCGAGACGTCCACCGAGCGCATCGCGTTCGTCCACACGTTCACCGACCGCAGCGCCCGGCACACGTGGGCCCAGTCGCCGATCAGAATCTTGATCGCCTCGATCGCCTCGGCCGCGCCGATCATCACCGCCAGCGGCCCCAGCACCCCCGCCGTATCGCACGTGGGCGCAGCGCCCGGCGGCGGCGCCTCGTCGAACACGCAACGCAGGCAAGGCGTCACCACATCCGCCCGTTCCCAAGGTGACTTACTTGCCGGTGTCGGCGGCAACACCGTCATCCACGTGCCCGTCACCCCCACCGCTCCGCCGTAGACGTACGGCACGCCGCGCCACACCGACAGATCGTTCAGCAGGAACCGCGTTTCGAAGTTGTCCGTCCCGTCGACGATCACATCGCAACCGGCGCCCAGACGTTCGGCGTTGGCCGGGTTGAAATCCGCCGCGTGTGCTTCGACCTTCACCGCGCTGTTGATCCGCTTGAGCTTCCGCGCCGCCGCCACCGCCTTGGGCAGCGCCTCGGTGGCATCGGCCTCGTCGAACAGCACCTGTCGATGCAGGTTGACCGGCTCGACGAAATCGCGATCCACGATCACCAGCCGCCCCACCCCCGCCCGACACAGGCTGTCGGCGATGACCGACCCCAGCGCCCCGCAGCCGACCACCAGCGCCGAACCGCCGGCCAGCTTACCCTGGCCCGCTTCGCCGATCGCCGGAAGAAGCATCTGTCGTTGATATCGGGCAAAATCAGACATGGCGCGGCGGATCACTTCTTCTTCGGGTCAACCGGCTCCTTGCCCGCCAGGTTCGCCAGCATCTCGCCCATCTCCTTCTTGCCGATCTCGATCTTGCTGAACCGTGCGTGCAACTGGCTGTTCCCGGTTACCGCGACGTTTTCCAGCACCTGCGTCTTGATCGTGCCCAGGCGCATCAGCTTGCGGCCGACCGCCCGGCGCACGGCCATCGGCAGCTTCGGATCGGTCCGCAGGCTCGCCGTATCCGACAGCAGATCGCTCAGCGCCTGTTTGACATCCTTCTTCGACTGACCGGCCCGCATGCGGTCTTCCAGTTCCTGCACCCGCGCCATCAGCCGAATGCCGCCCTCATCGGGCAACCGGTCGATCAGCGCTTCGCGATACCGCTCGGCCGGAAGATTCGCCCGGTCCACTTCAAGTTGCTGTTGCTGCATCTGCTGGAAAATCTGCTGCGCCCGTTGCCGGGCGTCGGCGCTGGCAGGTCGGCCCTTCGCGTAACCGGCCAGGAAGCCCAGGTCGTGCCCCGCCGGCTGGGCGTCGGGAATGTACTTCGGCATCGCCGCGATCACCCGGCCCGCATCATGCCCTTCGATTTCGCCCAGCCGGGGATTGAAGCTCAAAAGCTGATGCTTCACGTAAGCATCGACCAGCGGGTGGCCTCCGTGGCGCCGGCCCAGCGCGTCGATCACGTCTTCGCTCTTCAGCGCGATTTGGTCGACCTGCGCATACGCGCTGTCCACGTGCGGCCAGGCCAAATCGTTCTTCATCGCCTCGCGGCCCTGGCCGATCAGGTCGCGCAGCACCGGTCGAATCCCGGCCGGCTTCGACGCGCCCGATTCGTGCGGCTGGTCGGCTTTCTCCGCCTCGTCCCCGGTGGCGGCGGGGTTGCTCTGATCGGCCTTCTTCCCATCGGCGGCGGCTTCTTCGGCGGGCGCTTCGGTCTTCGCCGGCTCATCCGACGCCCACGCCACGCCAACCGCCAGCGCCAACACGCCCGCCAGCGCCGATACGCACCATGGTCGCGATCTGATCATGCCCACCATCATACCGCGCCCGGCATGTCGGGCGAAGCCTGGACACGTTCCACGGGGCGCGGGCATCGCGGAGGGCGCAAAGGCGCAAGGCCCAAAGACAAACCCAAGTAAGGTTCTCGTGGTGCCCTTGCGTCTTTGTGTGCCTGGTGCCTTACCAGGCGAAGTGGGCGAAGGCCTTATTGGCGTCGGCCATGCGATGGGTCTGGTCGCGGGTGTTCATCGCCTTGCCTTCACCGTTGAACGCATCGTACAGCTCGCGCGCCAGGCGCTGGGCCATCGGCCGGCCACGCTCCGCCCGGGCAGCGCTGATGATCCAACGGAACGCCAGCGACTGCTGACGCCGGCGGTTCACCTGCATCGGAACCTGGTAGTTCGCACCACCCACGCGCTTCGACCGCACCTCGACACGCGGCTTGACGTTGTCGATCGCCTTCTCGAACACCTCGATCGCCGGCGGTTCGCCCTTGGTGCGCTCTTCAATCAAGGCCAGCGCCCCGTACACCACCCGCTGAGCCGTGGCCTTGCGACCGCCGGTCATGAGGCAGTTGATGAACTTGGCCAGTTGTTTGGATCCGTGAACCGGATCGGGACGGAGGAATTCTTCGCTCTTGACCAGTCGGCGAGGCATGGCTGCTCCTTTGGCTCGTCCACCGTCACACGCCGCATCGGGCGGATCGGGTCGTTCGTTCACCCCGTCGCTCGGTCGACGGGATTACTTGCCGGATGTCCGTTTCAGGTTCCGAGTTTCAAGTTCAGGGTGATTTCTACTTGCCCCTCTTGGCGCCGTAGCGGCTTCGGGCCTGCTTGCGGCCATCGACGCCCAGCGTATCCAGCGAGCCGCGGATGATGTGGTAGCGCACGCCCGGCAAGTCCCGCACACGCCCGCCCCGCACCAGCACGATCGAGTGCTCCTGAAGGTTGTGACCTTCACCGGGAATGTAGGCGGTCACTTCGTTGCCGTTACTCAGCCGGACCCTGGCCACCTTGCGCAGCGCCGAGTTGGGCTTCTTGGGCGTGACGGTTCGCACCTGCAGGCACACGCCTCGCTTCTGCGGCGCGTTGCCCAGGTCGCGGCTCTTGCTCTTGGTCGTCGGCATCCGCCGCGGCTTGCGGATCAACTGGTTAATGGTGGGCATACCGGTTTCCTTCACAATCAAACGAGCCGGGTATCATAACCCACCGCCCGCCCGCCCTGCAAGTCGGCCTGAATCGCGAACGCCCGCCGACGAAGCGAAAAAGCACGAACGTTTTTCGAGTTGCCCGTTTCCAGATCCCTTCGAGACGCGCCGCATTTTCGCAGAATCGAGAGCCGCCGTTTTCCATCTCCGGCCGAACGGCTCCGTGCACGGCGATTGGGTCGCGCGTCGGCATTGCGTGCTAACCCGAACAATCACAGGCGGTTATGCCTGCCCAGGACAGTCGGGAATTGCCGGCCGAGGTCACTTGCGTTTTTTCAACACCGCGGCGAGCAGTTCGTCAACGTTCTCCACGAACTCAAACGTCAGCTTGTCCCGCACTTCGGGGGCGATCTCAGGCAGGTCTTTGCGGTTAAGGGCGGGCAGAATCACGGTTTTGATTCCGGCCCGGGCGGCGGCG
>CAYNCM010000050.1:0-23513 GCA_964395825.1 uncultured Planctomycetaceae bacterium | reverse complement strand
CCTAGGTACAACAGCGTGGGCTATGCGGTGGGTTCCATTCACACGGCATACATGGCGTTCACATTTCTGTTGTGTGTGACGACGCCCTATCTGGCGATTGTGTGGTGGTTGAGCCGCCGGAGGCAGCGACTCGTGTATTGGTCCATGATGATCGCCACATCGGTCATTGCCGCCGGATTGCTGGCGTGGCTGACCTGCGCCACCGTGGGACTTGCCAAGTACATCGCGGCCTTCGGATGGACTTCGATGCGGGTGTACGGCTGCGTGTTTTCAATCGCGGCATACGGACTGGTGGCATTGTGTTTGTGGTTGATCGTTCGCCCTCGTCTAGCGCCTCACGAATAGCTGATCGCCGGCGTTCACCTTCCCATCGTTCTCGTGATACCATTATCCAATTCCGCATGCGTCGAAAACCACACGCCGCGGAAAGCCCTTGGCGGTATCCTGAACACGGCCCATGCCACATGGAGATTTGAGATGGTTCATGCCACTGATCGTGAAATTCTTCGTCAGCTTGCCGCCGAAGTGCGGGCGATTGCCGATGATGATTCGATGCCCGCCCTCGTCCCTTGGCAGACGGCCGGGGCAGGGTGGCGTGCGACACGGTTGCACGAACAGTCCTTCCCGTTCGATTTGGCGCGCGGCGAAAATCGCACGTATCGGCCGCCGCTGCGGGGTACACTTGACGCGGGATTCGACGCAAACGGAGAGGTGCGACGTGGTTGATCAGCGCGATCGTGAAATTCTTCGCCAGCTTGCCGCCGAAGTGCGGGCGATTGCCGATGATGATTCGATGCCCGCCCGCAAGCAGCGGTGGTACGATTTCAACGCCCTCAAGCCGCACCGCCCGATGGTGCTGGCGTCGCCCGAAGGCGCCTGGCGCGAACTGTTGCCCGACACCGTCCTTCAGTGCGCCGATCCAGAACTCCGGGGGTGGGAATGGCGGCTCCGCGCCGGCATCTACTGGTGGAATCACATCCGCGACGACAACGCCATCGAGCCGTACTTCGACGTGAACTGGCACGTGACGATCGGCGGCTACGGGGTGGACATCCCCGAACACCGCAGCGAGGACCGCGGCAGCTACATCTGGGACCCGCCTATCAAGGACCTCGATCGTGATCTCGACAAGCTGCACTTCCGCGAACTGTCGGTCGACCGCGAAGCGACGCAGCGCGACGTCGACCTGGCGAACAATTTGTTCGGCGATCTGCTGCCGATCCGCATCCGCGGCGGATTCTGGTGGACGATGGGCCTGACGTGGGAGGCCATTCGTCTCGTCGGCCTCGAACCGCTGATGATGCTCATGTACGATAACCCCGCCGGCTTGCATCGGCTGATGGCGTTCCTCCGTGATGAGCACATCCACTTCATCGAGTGGTTCGAACGCGAAGGCCTGCTCAGCCACCAGAACGAATGCGATCACACCGGATCCGGCGGCGTGGCGTACACGCACGATCTTCCGCAGGCCGACTGGAAACAGGGCGACCCCGTGCGCCTGATCGATCGCTGGGGTTTCGCTGAATCGCAGGAAACGGTTGGCGTGGGGCCGGAGATGTTCGCCGAGTTCGTCCTGCCCTACCAGGTGCCGCTGCTCGAGAAGTTCGGCCTCAACTGCTACGGCTGCTGCGAGCCGGTGCACGACCGATTGGACGCGCTGCTGGCGCAAGTGCCGCGCCTGCGGCGGGTGTCCTGTTCGCCGTGGGTCGATCAGCGGATCGCCCGTGAAAAGCTCGGCGATCGAGTCATCTTCAGCCGCAAGCCCAACCCCACACAGATCTGCGCGATGTTCGATGAAGACATCATCCGCGAAGACCTGCGCACCACACTTGAAATCGCCGGCGCCGGCCCGCTCGAGATCATCATGAAGGACACGCACACCGTGCAGAACCAGCCGCAGCGGATCACCCGCTGGGTCGAAATCGCCCTGGAAGAAGTCGACCGCCACGCAGCGGCGCATGTCTAGAGCGTTCCCATCCCAACTGTAGCGGCCACTACAGAAAGACGCTACGATCGCATTGGGAACGCTCTAGCATGGGCAGTCCCGCATGAGATTTGGGGTAGTCAGACGCCCATCACCTTCGCAAACGCCTTGCGCACGCCGGCCCGCGGATCGCCCACGTAGCGCGTCGCGCCTTCGTGCACATCCAGCCCGATCGCCCGGCGGGCCTTCGCCACCACCAGGTCGAGCTGCCAGCGGTGATCTTCGTGCGTTGACGTCAGCGCCTCGGCGCGCCCGTCGGCCGGCGGGGCCTTCACATCGTTGTGATCGCCCACGCCCTGCATCGCGATGCGCCCGACCACACGCTGCGGTTCGACGAACGTATCGGGCACTTCCCCGGCGACCAGACGATCAAGGATGCCCCGTACCGTCGTGCGATCGGTCACCACCAGGTCTTTGGCCAGCCGTTCGAGCGTCAAACCGATCGTCGTGCGCGCGTTCAGCGGCAGTCTGGCCTGCCTGGCGATGTCGTCCAGCGCGGGCAGGCACGCATCTGTGCCGCACCTACGCAGCAGGGCGATCGCCGTCATCCAGTTGGGTACATCGCGGCGCGACTTCTCCGGCCGACGGTCTTCGGGCACATCGTCGAAGCCGTACTCGCGCGATTCGATCGCCCGGATCAGGCGCGGTTCGGCGGCGTTGTCACCCCACATCGCGCACACGCCCGCCGCCAGCCAACTCACCTTCGCATCGTCACTGCCCAGCGCCTCGCGAACCTGCGGCTGCACGCGCTCGCCGGCCCGGTACAGAAACCACAGGGACTCGTTCACCTCGCCCGCCGCCAGATCGGCCAACCCCTTCTTCACCGCCGCCTCGTCGACCGGCACCTCGAAGTAACCGCGGTCGACCTTGTGATGGTCGAACGGCACTTCGCGGGCCGCTTCGTCCAGGTCGATCGCATGTGTTGCGGTCAACAGCTTGCGGAGTTCGGCGAACGGCAGGTCTCGCGCGCCACTGTGATGCTTCGCCGCCAGCGCCGCCGCGTCGCCGGCCACTTCGCCCACGCGCTGCATGTCACGCTGCATCCGCATACAGTGGTGCGCATCCTGCGAAACGCCCAGTGCCCGGCAGGCCAGCAGCACATTGTCCACGCCCTTCGGCAGCAACATGCCGTAGGGCAACTCGCAGGCGATGCGCGTGCGCCAGTTGCGGCAGAACCAGATCCAGAACATGCCTTCGTCCGACTCGAATTCGTAGTCGGTCGCGTGGTTGTCGTAGTGGCAGCCGGTGAAGCCGATCACATCGTCGAACTTGCGGCGCTCGACCAGGTCCGCCAGCGTCAGCACGTAATCGGTGACCACCTGCCGCCCCTGCCGCAGGCCGAGCGCCGGGGCGATGTAGGTTGGCCGCGTTTCCGGTTCGTATCCGTCGCGCAGGTACTGGCAGATGGCGACGATGCGCCCGCGCGTCAGGTCTTCGCAGTCGGTCGGGTCGACCCAGCCCGCATCGTAGTTCACGATGCGCATGCCGAGTGTCGACGTATCCGCGCCCGCCGCCCAGCCGCCGCGCGCCACGCGCCCCGCTGACTGGCTGAACGCGTGCATCAGCCCGTCGCCCTCGCGACCGACCGTGAACGTCGCACCGGCTCGCTCGCACAGGTCGCCATCGCCGGTGGCGTCGACCCACGCCGCCGCGTTGAGCCGGGTCGGCCCGCCGGACGTGGCGATCATCGCATGATCGACGCGCCCAGCGGTCGCGCTCACATCGAACAGCATGGCATCGGTGATAAACCGCACGCCGGCCTCGCGGAACATCTGTTCGAGCACCAGCTTCTTCGCATCGGGGTGGAACCCGGCCACGCGGCGCACGCCGCCAAACCACGGGATGACCTCGCGGATGCGTTGGTCGATTTCGGTCTGCAACCCGCCGGTCACGCCGAAGTAGTACATGTGGATACCGCCGCCGGCCCCGATGCCCCCGGCGAACGCCAACGGGTCGACGCACACCGTCTTCGCCCCTGCGCGGCCCGACGCGATCGCCGCCACCGCACCGCCCGTGCCCGCACCGGCCACCACCACGTCCGCTTCGATCGAGCGCGCCGGTTCGATCGGCGTGCTCGGCTTGGCCAGGTCATCGGCCGACACGTTCGCCTGCGCAGTCTGGGCGAGTTGATCGGCCGCACGCAGACCCAGCGCGAAGCGATCGGCGAGCGTCGCCATCGCATCGCCGCGGAGCGCCGGCGCCGCGTTCACCACATTCGCCGGTGGGGTGATGTTCACGTTCGCGGCCGCATACACCGGGTAAGTCGTGACGCTGCAGTGGCTCATCACGGTTTCGCCGAGTACGTCGGGCATGGTGTCGTGCAGATGTTCAAGCACCGGGAGGATGACCCGCCGCGGCTCGGCTTCGTCGCCGGGCAGTTCGATCGTCAGTCGGCGCTCGGTCGGCCAGAGCGTCGTCAACAGCCCGAGCGACACGTTCAGCCCTTCGGGCGCGGCGAGGGTGTGCGGCACATCGGGCCAGCGCTCGCGCTGGAAGAACAGGCTCAGCGTCCGCGTGGTCGCAGCGCGCGGCGAGATGCCGGGCGAGGCGAGGCGGATCAGTTCGCCGGTTTCGGTGGCGTCCAGCCACTGGCGGGCGACGATGCGGCGCGGGCCGGTCTTGGTGGCGACGATCATGGCGGTGATGTGGTCACCGTCGCACTCGGCGGCGACCGGCTTCACGTAATAGAGCACCGGCATGTTGCTCGACGCCAGTTCGTAGGTGGCGACCACTTCGGCGATCGCGCCGTCGATGCAGTTGTCCGACGCGCCGTTGCGTGCGCTGAGCAGCGCCATCAGATCGCGCCACTGCGGCGTATCACAACTTCCGGGGGTGGGGGCGAAGCCGCGGCCGCTTTCGGCCAGCAGGTCGCCGCGCCCGCCGACCAACAGCACGCGCTTGCCTTTACGGTGCATCGCCATCGCGGCGGCGTAGGCGGCGTAGCCCGACCCGATCACGCACACGTCGAACACCTGCTCGAAACACGACTGATACGGTTGATTGCTCACGGTGCATTCCTGACTGCCGATGAAGTCGCCTTGGGTTGGCGTGTCAGTGTAGAGCCGGCGCTGCGATTCGCCAACAGTTGGGCGTCCGACCCGCGGCGGCTAGACTGTCTGCGTGGAATTGACCGGCCGACAGAACGGTATGGTGCGATTGGGCGGCGCGGCGCGGCAGGCCGGCGTCACCGCCCAGCAGTTGCAGTACTACCTGATGGTGGGCCTGGTGAAGCCGACCGCCCAGACGCCCGGCGGGCAGCGCCTGTTCGACCGGCAAACCGTCAAGCGCATCGGCATGATCCGACTGCTCAACGAATCCGGCTATCCCCTGCGGGAGATCCGCGAAATCTTCCTCGCCCCCCGAGACGACTGACCCGAGTTTCCGCGCATGGATGCGACCAGCCCCATACCGCCCGGCCCGATCGACGTGCATTGCCACCTGCTGATCGACGTGGACGACGGCTGCCAGACGCCCGCCCAGGCCCTCGGCGGCATCGCCCGGATGCGCCGGCGCGGGTTCGTCGGCAGCGTCTGCACGCCGCACCTCTTCCCCGTGCTGTTCGCCGACAACACGCCGGCCAACGTTGCGCGGTGGGTCGACGACCTGCGGCGGCGGGTCGACCAGGCGGGCATCGATTATGCGCTTTGGCCGGGCGGCGAGTTGCGTATCGCCGATGACAACATCGAATGGATGCGGACCCACGGCGTGCCCACGCTGGGCGATGGGCGGTCCGTGCTGTTCGACCACTGGAACGGCCACTGGCCGAGCGCGGGCGATGCGCTGTGCGCGTGGCTGCTGGGCGAAGGTTACACGCCGATTCTCGCGCACCCCGAACGGATGCCGCTGGACGACGCGGCGCTGGGGCGATTGCTCGATCGGTTGCAGGCGATGGGCGTGTTGTTGCAGGGCAACTTCAACAGTTTCAGCGGCGGCGAAGGCGAAGCGGCGGCGGTGTGGGCCCGGCGGCTTCTGCGCGAGGGGCGATACTTCCTGCTGGCCAGCGATCTGCACGACCCCGATCACACCGAAGGCCGCTTCGAGGGACTGGCCATCGCCCAAGTCGAAGCCGGCCCCGAGGTGGTCGCCGAACTGATCGAAACCAACCCCCGCCAAGTGCTTGGCCTGATCGAGTGAATCACGGAGGGGGGCAGGTTCAGAAGATGAATCCGGTCTGTGCGTCTCGGCGTCTGGGCGGTTATTCGTCTTCGCGTTTCTGCCGCGCCGCGGCGGCGAGGGCTTCCATGCGGCTGAGCGTCCGGTCGATCTGGGCCCGGAAGGCGTTGTAAGGAAACAGCACCACCAGCGCGATCATCAGTCCCGCCGCCGTGGTCAGCAGCGCCTCGGCGATGCCCGCGCCGATCTTGTTCGGATCGGTCAGGGCTTCGCTTTCGCCCAGCACGCGGAACGAAGAGATGATCCCCGTTACCGTGCCCAGAATCCCCAGCAGCGGGGCGGCGGTGATGATCGTGCCCAGCGTGGGCATGAAGCGTTCCATCCGCGGGCGCTGGCTTTCGGCGGCCTCGGTGATCGCCGCGTCGGAGGCGCCTTCGCCGATCATCCGCCCGACCATGCGCCCGTACACGCTGGTGTCGGTTTCGATCAGGGCACGGGCCTCGGCGGTTTCGCCCCGGCGCAGGTGCCGGCCGACCCGCTGGTAACGCGACACCCGCCAGGGATGGTTGGTCGTCAGCCAGAACCAGCACCGCTCGAAGATGATCGTCAGCGCGACGATGCTCAGGCCGATCAGCGGCCACATCACCCAGCCGCCCTGGTCCATCAGGCGCGCGATCGCATCGGTGGTCGCATCGAACATGGCCGCATGATAAGCCGCTTCCCGCCGCGCCGCCAAGCGATTGACACCCCACGCCGCTAGAATGGGCTGCACACCGGGAGTGAATCATGACCGGCGGCAAACCCTCCGTGCCAACCCGCCCCGCGAACAGCGACCGGACCACGCCGTGGTACGAGCGGTCGTTCGGCGATCGTTACCGGCTGCTGTATGCCCATCGTGACGATGCGTCGGCCCGGCGGGAGATCGACGCGCTGGTCGAGACGATGGGGCTGGCCGCGGGCTGCCGCGTGCTGGATATCTGCTGCGGCGCGGGGCGGCACCTGGCGGCGCTGGCCGCGGCGGGATTCGACGTTTGGGGCGTTGACCTGTCCGAAGAACTGCTCGCGGAGGCGGCCGGGCGGCCGGGCGGCGCCGATCGTCTGGTGATGGCGGATATGCGCCGCCTGCCGTTTCTCCCCAACTTCGACGCGGCGGTCAACCTGTTCACCAGTTTCGGGTACTTCGAGTCGGATGAGGAAAACCTCGCGGCCCTGCGCTCGATGGCGCGCTGCCTGAAGCCGGGCGGCGTGCTGGCGCTGGATCACGCCCATCGCGATTATCTCCAGCGCACGCTTCAGCCGCACAGCGTCGAGCGGCGCGGCGATGTCACCGTGACCGCCGACCGGCGCATCGAAAACGACCGGGTGATCAAGCACGTCGCCGTCACCGCATCCGGCGTTGACGAGCGGTTCGTTGAAAGCGTGCGACTTTACCGGTCGGACGAAATGCGATGCCTGTTCGAGCGGGCGGGGCTGACGAACGTGCGGGTTGTCGGTTCGTTCGACGGCGGCGAACTGACCGCGGAATCGGATCGGATGATTACCCTCGGCCAACGGGCATGACCACGAAGACGCTGACCATGCATGCACAGGCGATCGACCCCGCCCGGACGAGCGGCGAGGATTCGCTGCCGGCGCGCCTGGCGGCGGGACGGTTGCCGGGATTCCCGTTGTGGGATGGCGACAAACCGCCGGCGGCGGACGAGTCGATGTTTACCGATCGCGCCGCGGTGGTCGAAGCGCTGGCCGATTACAACGCATCGGTCGGCAACGCGCTGAGCAACGAAACGCTCGACGCGCTGCGGGCGGATGGCCGACTCATCATCGCCGGTCAACAGCCGGGTCTGCTCACCGGGCCGATGTACACGATTCTCAAGGCCGCCACCGCGATCGGCCTGGGCGAGCGCTTGCGCGCCAACGCCCGAACGCCGCTGGTCCCGGCGTTCTGGCTGGCCACCGAGGATCACGACCTGGAGGAAGTGAACCGGGTGACGATCGGCTCGGGCACGCTGGTGGTCGATCACGAGGAACTTCGCAACGGTCCGCGCCCGCCGGTGGGATGCGTGTCGCTGGCCCATGCGCGCGAACGGGTATTGGGCTTTCTGCACCAGACGCTGCGAACGCACCCGCACGGCGGCGAAGTGGTCGACGCGGTCGCGGCGTGCGACTTCGCCGATTACGCCCGGCTGTGCGCCACGCTGTTGACGCGGCTGTTCGGGGCGGGGAGGCTGGTGCTGGTCGACCCGATGGCGCTGCGCGGTCCGGCGGCCAGGGTGTTGGAGCGCATCGTCGAACGGCGCGAAGCGATCGGCGAAGCGCTGCGCGAAGGGGCGGCGATGCTGCGCGAAGCGAAACTCGCCCCGCCGCTCGACCGGGCCAACCTGTTCGAGGTCGTCGAGGGCCGGCGGAGGCGCATTCGCCTGGACGATCACCGCCTCAAGCCCGATCAACTGATCGCCAACATCCGCGACGAACCGGATCGCTACTCGCCGAGCGCGGCCTTGCGGCCTATCGTGCAAGATGCGGTGTTGCCCGTGGCCGCCACCATTGCCGGGCCGAGCGAACTGGCCTACCTCTGGCAGATCGGTCCGATCTATCGGGCGATGGATGTGCGGCGTTCGCGGCTCTGGCCGCGCTGCGGCGCCACGTTTGTCGATGGGGAAACCGCCGCTGCGGCCGAGCGGTTCGGCCTGATCGGCGAGCGCCTGTTCGACGCGGCGCCAAGGCTGGCGACCTACAGTCCGGCGGCCTACGGCACGCCAGGCGATGATCTCGACCGCATCGCCGAATGGCGCGACCGGCTGATTGACCGGATCGACGACCTGGCCGGTCAAGACGAAGGGGTCGATCAGCGCGTCGCCAAAGCGAAGCGCTCGATCGACTACCAGGTGAACAAGGTAATCGACCGGGCGCTCGATCGGCGACTGGCCCGGCGGGGGCTGAGCAAGGGCGATCTCGGCCGCATCGCCGCGGTGGTGCGGCCGCGGGGAAAACCGCAGGAGCGCGTGACCAACGTGCTGGAATTCGTGGCGCGGTACGGATGGGATTTCATCGATCGCATGATCGACGAACTGGACCCGACGACGATCGCGCATCACCTGGTGATCGTGGATACGGTAAACAGCGAAGGAGAACGAACGTGACGGTGGACGTACTGGCCATCGGGGCCCATCCGGATGACGCGGAGATGATCTGCGGCGGAACGCTGGCGAAGCTGATCGACCGCGGGCGGAAGGTGGCGATCATCGACATGACGCGCGGCGAGATGGGCACGCGCGGTTCGGTGGAGGTGCGCCAAGCCGAAGCGAAAGCGGCCGGCGAGGCGCTGGGCATCGTCGAGCGGGTGAACCTCGAGCTCGGCGACGGCCGACTGGAGAACACCGAAGCGGCGCGGGGGCGGGTGATCGAGGAAATCCGCCGACTGCGCCCGACGCTCGTGCTCAGCCATTTCTGGGACGACCTGCACCCGGATCACGCGGCCACCGGCCACATCGTCAAGGACACCATGTACCCGGCGGGCTTCGCGAACTACCCGGCGGCCGGCGATCCCTATCGGCCCAACGAGTATCTGTTCTTCATGGCTCACTTTCCTTTCGAACCCAGCTTCATCGTCGACGTGACCGGCTACCACAAAGCGAAAATGGACGCCGTACGCTGTTACGAATCGCAACTGCACAACGATAAGATCGACGGCCTGGAAACCTGGATCAGCCAGCCCGGCTTCCTCAAGCGCCTCGAAGCCCGCGCCCGGCACTACGGCGCGATGATTTACACCGAGTTCGGCGAACCGTTCCTCGTTCGACGCCCGGTCCCGGTTGACGATCCGGTGACGATGTACGAACCGTTCGCTAAAGTGTATTCCACCGGCCGCGGCGACCGCGACCGTGGGGGAGCGCCGGCATGAAGATCGCCATTTCCTGCCATCCGACCCACGGCGGCAGCGGCATCGTGGCCACGGAACTGGCCATGGCCCTGGCCCGGCGCGGCCACGAAATCCACGTGGTCAGCGAGCAGAGGCCGTTTCGCCTGACCGACATGGCCAACCTGCACTTCCACCCGGTGAAGGTGACCGATTACCCGCTTTTCAAACAGCCGCCGTCCGGTCTTTGCCTGGCCAACGAGCTGGCCGAGGTGGCCGCGGCGCACGACCTGGACATCATCCACGCCCACTACGCCATTCCCCACGCGGTCAGCGCGATGCTCGCCCGCGACATGCTGTGCCAGTGTGAGCATCACGTGAAGATCGTCGCCACGCTGCACGGGACGGACATCACCCTCGTCGGGTCCGACCGCAGCTTCTACCGCGTGTGCCGGTACGCGATGCTCAAGTGCCACGGCCTGACGACGGTGTCGCAGTGGCTGGCCGATCGCACGGTGGGCGCGTTCGAGCTTGACCGCCGGCCGGAGGTGATTGCGAACTTCGTGGATTGCGACCGCTTCACTGCCGCCGAGCGCGCCGCCTATCCCGATGACGGATCGTTTCGGCTTCTCCATGCCAGCAACTTCCGCCCGGTCAAGCGCGTGTTCGACGTGGTGCGGGTGTTCGCGCAGGTTCGCAAGCGGCTTCCGGGGGCAAAGCTGGTGATGGTCGGTGACGGCCCGGACCGCGGGGCGGCGCGGGAACTGGCCTCGGAACTGAACGTCGGCGATGTGGTCGAGTTCGCCGGCCCGCAGTTGAACATCGAACAGACCTACCGCGACAGTCACCTGTATCTTCTGCTGAGCGATTACGAGTCGTTCGGACTGTCGGCGCTGGAGGCGATGGCGTCGGGCACACCGGTCGTGGCGTCGAAGGCGGGGGGGCTGGTCGAGGTGGTGGACGAAGGCCAGAGCGGGCATCTGTGTCCGGTGGGGGATGTGGACGCGATGGCCGAGGCGGCGGTGTCGATTCTCGACGATCGGGCGACGTGGGATCACATGTCCGCGGCCTCGGCCCGCCACGCGCGGGAACTGTTCTGCAAGGACAAGATCATCCCGCGGTACGAGCGGTTCTACGAGCAGGTCATGAGCAACCGATAGGGCTGACCGATGCAGACGATGTGGCGACTGGTGATGATGGGCATGCTGGCGGTTTCAGTACAGGCGGCGGAGGTGATCTGGTGGGAGGCCGAGCATCCCCGAGCCACCAACTTCCCCGAGCGCACCTGGTTCAACGCCCAGCCGAACGAGAAGGACAAACTCTCCGCCGGGGCGTGGATCACCAACGAAGGCAAGCGCGCCGCCGGCGAGGACGAAGCCTTCCTTCGCTATCCGGTGGAAGTCGACCAGGGGGGGACGTATCACTTCTGGGTCCGCAAGTTCTGGAAGCACGGCCCGTTCCGGTGGCGGTTCGGCGCGCAGCCTTGGCAGACGTGCGGCCGCGAGGTGGCGCTGGCCGATAACGTCAGCCTCCGTACGCACGTGGGGGCGAACTGGGTGTCGCTGGGCAAGGTGGAACTGGCCCGGGGCACGCACGTGCTGGAGGTGCGGCTGCTGGCGAAAGAAGGCGAATCGAAGACCGCCGCGTTCGACTGCTTCGTGCTCAGCCCCCGGCCGTTCGTCCCGCGCGGCAAGCTGAAGCCCGGCGAGCGCCGCGGCCGGGCCGAACCCGGCTTCTTCGCCTGGGAACCGCCGCTCGACCCGTTCACTGACCAGGCCCTGCTCGACCTGCGCCACCTGAACGAACCGGTCGCCGGTCAGAACGGATTCGTCCAGCGCCGGGGCAAGGACCTGGTGCTGGCCGACGGGCAGCCGGTGAGATTCTGGGCGGTGAACGTGAGCGCGGGCAACGCGGCGCGCGATCGTGCGTCGATCGACTACATGGCCCGCAAGCTGGCGAAGCTCGGTGTGAACATGGTGCGTTTTCACTCGGCCCTGTTCGACCGATCCGCCGATGATCCGGCGCGGATTGACCGGCAGAAGCTCGACAACCTGCACTATCTCGTGGCGGCGATGAAAAAGCAGGGGATCTACACGCACATCAGCTTCTACTTCCCCCTGTGGTTCGAGGTGAAGCCGCACCACGGCATCCCGGGTTACGAGCGGATCAATAACAAGAAGCCGTTCGCGTTGCTGTTCTTCCAACCGCGCATGCAGGCGATTCACCGCTCGTGGCTGCAAGCCCTGCTCGCCACGCCCAATCCGTACACCGGCACGCCGCTGGCCAAAGAGCCGGCCGCCGCGATGGTGGAAATCGTCAACGAAGACAACCTGTTCTTCTGGACCTTCAGCCGCAAGAGCGTCCCGCCCGTGCACTGGCAGACGCTGGAGAAGCGATTCGGCGACGACCTGATCCGGCGATACGGAGCGATCGACAAGGCGTTCGCCGCGTGGGGCGACAAGCCGGGCAGGCAGGACGATCCGCCCGCCGGCCGCGTGGGCATCTTCGAGGCGTGGCACATGACGCGGCAGAGCCTGGAACACGCCGACCCCGCCAAGCGCAAGCGCCTGGCCGATCAGGTCCGGTTCCTCACCGAAACCCAGGAGGACTACTTCCGCCGCACCACCGGTTACATGAAGGGCGAACTCGGGTACGGCGGGCTGGTGTCATGCGGCAACTGGAAGACGGCCGACGCGGCGACGCTTGGCCCGCTGGAACGCCACACCTACACCGCCGGTGATGTCATCGACCGCCACGCCTACTTCGGCGGCAAGCACGAAGGCGAAGGCGCCGGCTACTCCGTCCGGGTCGGCCATCGCTACGAAGACGCCACCATTCTCACCCGGCCGCAGCGCCTGCCTGTCCAGGCTGTGCAGGTCGACGGCTACCCGCAGATCATCTCCGAACTCGGCTGGCCGCAGCCCAATCGCTACCGCGCTGAATCCATGCCCATCAGCGCGCTCTACGGCTCGCTGCAGGGGATTGACGGCCTGTTCTTCTTCGCCTTGGGCAGCAACTACGTGGTGGATCAGGGGATGGGCAAGTTCCAGTACGCCAGCCCGGCCATCGCCGCTTCCTCGCCGGCGTGTGCGCTGATGTACCGCCGGGGGGCGGTGCCCGAGGCCCGCCCGGTGGTGCATGAAGCGCTGCAACTCGATGAACTGTACGCCCTGCACGGCGGGGCGGTGTTCGAGGCCGATGCCCTCGATGCCCTGCGCCAGGCCGACGTGCAGGGCGACGGTCGATCGTCCAGGCCCGGGAAGATCGATCCCCGCGCCTTCTGCGTGGGGCCGGTCGTACAGCAGGTCGATCGGCGCCCCGGTCGTTCGGAGATGGTCGATCTGTCGCGGCTGATCGATCGCCGCAACCGCACCATCGACAACGCCGCCGGCCACGTGCGGTGGGACTGGGGCCAGGGCATCGTCCACCTGGTCGCCGGTGAGAACGCCGCCGGCGCGGTCGGGTTCCTGAGCAAGCAGCGGCCGATCCAGTCCGGCCCGATGAAGATCGACTGCGGCAACGCGTTTGCCAGCGTGTTCGTCGTCGCGCTGGACGATAGGCCCGTTGCGCAGTCGAAGCGCCTGCTCGTCCAGGCGATGACCGAGGACAAGCCGTACGGCTTCCGCGCCGAAGGCGGCGCGATCCAGGACCTCGGCGGCGCGCCGTTCGGCGTCCGGGAAATCGACTGCACCATCGAATTGACCAACGAAGCGGGCCCCATCCGCCGGGCCACTCCGCTCGATCAGAACGGCTACCCCCGGGAACAGGCCCTTTCCGTTCAGCAGGACTCGCCGACGGGGCGTTCGGTGATCGAACTGGCCCCCGACGCGGTGTGGGCCATCCTCGAACGCTGATCGCGCCGGCGCCCGTTGCCCCATCGCGGAAAACGCTTTAAGGTAAGGGCCAACTCGTCCGAACACTTCCGCCCCATCGGGCATGCACACCGAGGGAGGTACACCGGTGACTGACCCCACGGGATCGCAATCGGGTTCGCTGAAGAAAGGTTTCGGGCTGATCACGCTGATCGCGTTCGGAATCGGCGACATT
Organism: uncultured Planctomycetaceae bacterium; assembly: GCA_964395825.1. GTDB lineage: Bacteria > Planctomycetota > Phycisphaerae > Phycisphaerales > Zrk34 > JANQFT01. The sequence goes on along the minus strand of CAYNCM010000050.1, from coordinate 9,513 downwards.
CTGGGGGCGGGGATTTACGGCCTGGTGGGCAACGTGGCCGGCGAGGTGGGCCACGCGGTGTGGCTTTCGTTTCTGGCGGCGTTCGTGGTCGCGGCGCTGACGGGGTTGTCCTACGCCGAACTCGGCTCGCGCCTGCCGCGGTCGGCCGGGGAAGCGGCTTACGCCGACGCGGCGTTCAAGCGGCGCTGGCTTTCCTATCTCATCGGGTTCCTCGTGCTGCTGTCGGGCATCGTATCGGTGTCGACCGTCGCACACATCTTCGCCAACTACCTGACCGCCTCGGACGGGTTCCTGCCCGGCGTGCCGCCGTGGGCGGTGCGCGGGGTGTTCCTGCTCGGTGTGGCGGCGGTCACTTTCTGGGGCATTCGTCAGTCGTCCGCAGCCAACATCGTCTGCACGTTGATCGAGATGACCGGCCTGCTGATCGTCATCCTCGTCGCCCTGCCCTACTTCGGCAGCGTGAACTACCTCGACTTCAACCCCGCACCGGGCGTCGAGGCGTTCGGCGATGCGGCCACCGCCGCGCTGACCGAGGATGTGAAAACGCCCATAATGGCGATTCTCGCCGGCGGGGTGCTGGCGTTCTATTCGTTCATCGGGTTCGAGGATCTGGCCAATGTGGCCGAGGAAGTCAGGGATCCGCGGCGCGTGTTGCCCAAGGCGATTCTCATCGCGCTGGCGATTGCGGCGGTGTTCTACGGCCTGGTGTCGATCGCGGCGGTGTCCGTCGTGCCCCACGGCGAATTGACCGCCGACCAAGCCAAGCGCCCGCTGCTGTTGGTGGTCAAGCACGCGGCGCCGAATTTCCCGCTCAAGCTGTTCAGCCTCATCGCCCTGTTCGCCGTGGCCAACACGGCCCTGGTCAACTTCGTGATGGGTTCGCGGATCATCTACGGCATGGCCCGGCAGAACCTCGCCCCGCGCCTGTTCGGACAGGTCCACATGCACCGTCGCACGCCCGACGCCGCCATCACCCTCATCCTGGCGGTCACGCTGGTGCTCACACTCACGCTGGGAAAGGCCACGCTTGCCGGCACGACCAGTTTCCTCCTGCTGGTGGTCTTCTTCGTGGTGAACCTGTCGCTGCTGACGATGAAGCTCCGCAAGGTGGCGGCGGAGGAAGGGGTGATGCGCGTGCCGTTGCTGATTCCGATCCTCGGCTGCCTGGCCACGGTGGGACTGGCCACCGCGGTCAAGCCGAAGGCCCTGATCTCGTTCGCGGTGCTCGCGCCGGCGGGCATCGTGGTTTGGCTGATTTACCGCTTGATCGCCGGGGCGCCGCGCGCCAATGATGAGTCGGCCCCGCAGGATCAAGCCCCATGACCGAACCGCACATCCACGAAACCGGCGCCGGCGGCAAGACCTCCCATCGCCGGTTGTACGTCCAGTTCATGGCGTTCGCCGAGTCGATCGATTCGGCCCTCGCCATCGAAGCCCTCGAACAGGCCGGGACGCGCGGCGTGCTGTACGAAGACGTCAACCATCCGCGCGGCATCGGCCTGGCGACCTTCAGCGAAGACCCCGCCTACTTCGCCGACCACGGACGGAAGCTGCTCGCCGGCGAGCCGTTCATCCGCATGGATGTGCGCCACCCGTTCACCATGCTCGGCCGGACGTATGCGATCGGCTACGAGCCGGACCTGGACGAAACGCTGATCGGCCGGCCGCGGCGCACGCTGCTGAACGCCGACTGGCCGTGGGCGATCTGGTATCCGTTGCGGCGGAAGGACCAGTTCGCGCGGCTGCCGGCCGACGAACGCCGGGCCATTCTCGCCGAACACGGCAAGATCGGTCACGCCTTCGGCCAGGCCGATCTGGCCCACGATGTGCGCCTGGCCTGTCACGGATTGACCGCCGAAGACAACGACTTCGTGATCGGGCTGACGGGCGCCGAACTCACGCCGCTGAGCAAGGTTGTCCAGGCGATGCGCCGCACGAAGCAGACGTCGATGTGGATTCAGCGGATGGGGCCGTTCTTCGTCGGGCGCAAGGTCTGGCAGAGTGGCCAGTGAGGGGAGATCGAAGATTTCCGATCAGGCGCCGTGGGATCGCAGCAGGGCGGTGACTTCCTTGTCGATGCCGCGCATGACTTCGGCCGGGAAGGTGAAGGTCATCATGTCGTTCGGGCCGCGCGGGTTGAACTGGTTGTCGGTGACGTAGGCGACCGCGGCGCGACCGAGCCAGTGGGCGGGGCCGGGCCGATCGGTTCGGGCCATGGCGGCGTCGAACGGCCTGAAAGCGGTGTTGGCCTCGGCGACCAGTTCGCGGGCGCGGGTGGAGTTGCCGTCGGCGCGGACGTCGAGGAAATGGCGGAAGGAACGGGCGCTGGCTTCGGCGAGTTGGGCGTGACGGCCTCGCTGCCGGCCGTAGGCGTCGATCGTCCGCTGCACGCACCAGAGCAGGAACACCTCGGCGCGGTGCTGGGCCTGTTCGGCTTCGGGGGTGTCCGGGCCGAACTGGTGACGAGCCAGCGCCACCAGCGGGCAATGCGGCAGGCGATGGTTGATGATCTGGTAGGCCCGCTCGACCACGTGAACCATCCGCACCGCAGAAGCGGATTTGGCCTTGGCACCGCGACCGAATAGACGAAACGCCATACAGAACCCCCAACAGAAGAGCCTGGACCCCCTCCAGTACAGTCAGCCTACCAGCGACAGGCCGGGCAGGGCAAGCAGTTTCCTAACATTCGTGTCCGATATCCGCCTGTTCGGCCATCGAGGCCGGATCGAGGCCCTGGACCTCGCACCAGCGGCGATAGGCTTCGGGCGAGATTTCCGACGGCTTGATCTCGCTTCGTCCGCCCCAGAACACGTTGGTGTAAGCGGGTTCGATCCCGCACGACGCCAGGTGGTCGTCGATCGCCCGCTTGTGGGCCAGCACGGTCTGGCGGTCGGTGCCGTGGGCCACGGCCATGATGTTCACGTTGCCGAACGCTTCGCCCGCCGGCCGCCAGTAGGCGTGGGTCAGAATGTCGAATCGGCCGACCTGCCGACCCGCTTCGGTTTCCAGGCCTTCAGGCACCGTCCAGTGGAACAGCCCGTTGTACCGCGTGACCGGTTTGCCGTCGGCCAGCGGCTTGACGTGTTCGAGGAACGTTGAGAAACGACCGATCACGCCCAGTTCATTCAGCGTGGCGGCGATGGCGCAGAACCGTTCGATCGAAAAGCCGGCTTGCCCGGCGCGGGCGGTCCAGGGGTCGGGCGCGATTTCGTCAAGGGTCAACGCACGCTTGATCGCGTCGAGCACCCGCCACCGTTCGCCGGTCAGCTTCACCACGCGCGGTTCGATGGCCTCCGCGGGCTGATCGCTCTTGGCGCCGACTTCCAGCCGGCGGCGTCGCACGTGGCCCACGCCGAGTTTGAACAGGCGCTTGGCGGGCATCCGGTGATGCGCCTCGGCCCCGATGCGCCGGGCAAGAGATGCGCAATGCTTCTGGAGCGAAAAGCCCTGCGGCACCTTGACGGTGGTCCACAGGCGGAACGCGGCGCCGGGCGATTGCTGGTCGGTTGAGCGGATGACCACGTGCCCGGTGAACGGGTCGCGGGTGTGCATCCAGTCGAACGCCGCGTCGAGCGCCCCGGGCTTCGGGGGCAACCGCCAGGCCACCAGCGCCCCGCGGGCGAGGTTGGTCGCCAGCAGCGTCTGCCGCACCCGCCGGATCGTGCCCGCTTTGAGCATCGCGCCGATGCGTGCGACCACCGTGTCCAGATCCACGCCGCTGCGTTCGGCGATCTGTGCGAACGGTCGGCGGTGAAACCCGGTGATGCGGTCCTCGCTGACGGCGAGAATTCGGCGGTTGACCGGATCGTCGATGCTCACGGGCGCGGAAGACGAAAGCGGTGCGGGCATAGGTCAGGTTCCGGCCGGCTGCACGCCGAAGTTGTGGCGATACAGCGACTCGACGCGTTGGCGCTCATCGTCGGTCAGGTCGGGCGTGTCGCTGGTGGCGGCGAACTCGGCCAATTGATCGGGGTTGTAGAGGTTCGGCAGTGTGGCCATGACGGTCGGTTGATGGAGGATGAACTTGAGGGCCGCCTGGCCGAGGGTGCGCCGGCCGCCGGCGGTGAGGAAGTCGAGTTGGCCGACTTTCTCAAGCCCTTCGGTCAGCCAGGCGCCAGGCCGGTGCGAGCGGTGGTCCCATTCGGGAAAGGTGGTGTCGGGCGCGAGGTTGCCTTCCAGCAGGCCGGACGAATGCGGCACGCGCACGAGGATGCCCGCGTCGTGTTGCCCGGCGGCGTTGAAGTTTGCCGGGCCAAGCATCTGCTCGAGCAGGTTGTAGATGATCTGCAGGCTGTGGTATCCGCGCCGGGCGGCGGTGACGCCTTCGTCGATCTGCCGTTCGTTGATCGCCGGTCCCAGCGCCACGCCGATCGCGCGCACCTTGCCGCTGGTTTGCAGGTGTTCGAGCGTGCGGAGCAGTTCATCGCTGCCGATCGCGTCGATCCGCGGGTTGTGAAGCTGGTACAAGTCGATGCGGTCGGTGCCGAGTCGCTCGAGCGAAGCTTCGCAGGCCCGGCGGACGAAGTCGGCCGACCAGTTGTGCCCGCGTTCGCGGTGGCCGGATCGGCCGTGCGTGTGGGAAAGGTCGTAGCCGAACTTCGTGGCGATGACGATCCGGTCTCGCACCTCGCCGAGCGTCTGGCGGAGGATCGTCTCGCCCAGCCCGTCGCCGTAGGTGTCGGCGGTGTCGAAGAAGTTGATGCCGTGTTCGTGCCAGGCGTCGCGCAACAGGCGGCGGCGGAGGTCGTCGTCGGTCACCCCCCACCAGTCGGTCGCCACGGTCCACACGCCGAAGCCCACTTCGCTGACCCGGATGTCGGTGCGGGGAAACTGACGGTAATGCATCGTGAAGCGAACTCCCTGGAAATCGCGCGGCGGGGCACTATAGGCGCGGCGATCAAGGGTTCGCCAATGGTGTTCATCGCGCCCCTCCGGGTCGCGGATGAACAGGTTGTCCCAGAGAAGGGGAGGGAGCCGAAGTCAGCCGCGCGCACCACATCGTCTGCACCACGGCCAGGCAGAGCAGCGCCGCGCCGCCGGCCTGGTGGGCGGTGGTGACCAGGGCGTTGACGTTGAGCATCGGTCCGCGGTCGTCGTGGAGGACCACCAGCGCCGCGATTCCCAAAACAAGCTGCACCAGCACCGCGCCTATCAGCCACAGGCCCAGCCGACCGAGCACTTCCACGCGCTGGCCGTACAAGCCCCATGTCCGTACCCCCGCCGCGATCGCCAGCATCAGCACCACCGCCGCGAAGCTGATGTGCACCAGCAGCAACTGGTCCAAGTGGCGCAGTACCGCCCCCAGCGCCAGTTGCACGAGCAATCCGGCAATCAACCATACGCCCAGCGTCCGGTCGGCCGGGGCGACGATGGTTGCCAGATGCTGGCGCGCGGTGCGATACGCATCGGTCACCATCACCGCCAGGCTCACCAGCAAACCCATAAACATCTGCCCGAACACGCCGTGCACCACGCGCAGCGCGGTGCTGATGGTGTTTTCGTTTTCCGGCCGGGCGAATTCGACGCCCGCATCGCCCGCCTCGGCGTACGTCACCCGCAAACCGCCCATGAGGCCCTGAACCACCACGGCGATCACCGCGACGACCAGCAGCGCCCGCCAGCGGTGACCGGGCCGCGCCGGCCAAAGCTCAATGGCCAGCACGATCGTCGTCAGCCCCACCAGCGACCCGAACAGGCGATGGGCGTGTTCGTAGTAGATTGCCCCGGTCATGCGGCTGAGCGGGTACAGAAACATGTTCGCCTGGAACGAACGGGGCCAGTCCGGCACGCTCAGGCCCGCGTCATATCCGGTTACCAGACCGCCGGCCACGACCAGTAACCCCGTCGCCGCCACTGCCACCATCGCCAGGGCGAACCGCCAGTTGATCGGCCGAGCCATCGGCCGCCCCCGACCCGCCGACCAGCCCAACGCGAACAACGCCACCATCGCCGCCGCGAACCCCGGCAGCCACACGATCGGCGAAGGCAGCTTCGCCTCCCGATCGCCCAGCAGACTGCCCAGCACCATCAGGTTGACCCCCGCCGAGACCAGCGCCGTCACCGCCGCGGCCCCGAATCCGCGCCCGGCGAACCGCCCGAACACGAAACCGCCAGCCAGCACGCACACCACCAGCCCGCCGAGCGTGACCCACGGCGGCGCGCCGACAATCGGCAGATGGGCCAGATAACCGACGGTCCACATCGCCACCGTCACCCCGAAGCCGACCGCGAGAATCGGCGAGCCGAACGAACGGCCGTGCGTGGGTTGTGCGCCGGGCATGGGTGGCATTGTAGGAATGGGGCGGTGGGGTCACAATTGCAGCGTGATCGGCTCCGCCCTTGAGGCAGGGCAAGCGCGTCTGGCGGTTCGGACGCCCTGTCCCTTTCAGGGAGACGGATGGGGGTGAGGGTGAGATGTGATCAGCTCCGCACACGCAACCTCCTCACCCAGTTTCTGCCCCACGGGGGGCAGCGCCGCCAAGGCAAAGGTGTTTGCCCTGGCCCTTCAGGTCGTGCAGTTGTCGGCTCCGGCCGGTGGGCCTACGATGCGTTCACCATGCGGTTGCTGTCGATTTACCTGGAGCTTGGCAAAGCGAGGCTCAGCGCGCTGGTGGTGTTCACCACGCTGGTCGGCTACGTGCTGGCGGCGCGGGGGATGATTGACTGGTGGCATTTCACCGCGACGCTGATCGGCACGGGGCTGTGCGCCTGGTCGGCCAATGCGCTGAACCAGTGGGCCGAGTGGACCCGCGACGCCCGCATGAAGCGTACCGAGCACCGCCCGCTTCCCGCGGCGAAGATCGGTCTGCCTCACGCGTTCGCCGCGGCGCTGGCCGGCGCGATGGTCGGGCTGGTGGTGTTGACGTTGGCGGTCAACGCGCTGGCCGGCGGCCTGGCGCTGGCGACGATTGTGATTTACGTTTGCCTGTACACGCCGCTGAAGGTGCGCAGCACGCTGAACACGCTGGTCGGCGCGGTGGTCGGTGCGATTCCGCCGATGATCGGCTGGGCCGCGGCGACCGGTCGGCTGGACGCGGGGGCATGGGTGCTGGCGTCGGTGCTGGGGGTGTGGCAGATTCCGCATTTCCTGTCGCTGGCCTGGATGTATCGCGATGACTATCGGCGGGGCGGGTTCCGCATGTTGCCGTCGATCGACCCGGACGGCCGACTGACCGGGCGCGTGATCGTGCTGTGGTCGATCGCGCTGGTGCCGGTGACGGCGGGACTGTCGCTGGTCGGAGCGACGGGCTGGTGGTATGCGGCCGGATCGCTGGTGCTGGGCGGCTGGCTGGTCGTGCGCTCGATTCACCTGCGCCGGAAGGTCTGTCGCGCCGCGGCGAAGCGCCTGTTTGTCGCCAGTGTGATTTACCTGCCGCTGCTGCTGGGACTGATGCTGATCGACCGCGCCCCCGGCCCCCCGGGAACCCCCGGGAGCCAAAGCCCGACGGCCGTGCGCGTCGAACGCCCGGCGATCGTTGTGCCCGCCGCGCCGGTCGGCGATAATCCGATCGAGCCGGCCTCGCTGGGCGAAGCGGCCGAACCCGTCACCGCGGATCGCACGTGAGCCAATCCGTTCCATCTTCATTCGGTTCGACGTCCGCTCGCCGGCGCTGGCGCGGAAATGCGCGCAAGTGGACGATCATCGGCATGTTGATCGTGCTGGCGGTCATGTGGATCGTGATGATCGGCTATCGCCTGCTGGTGGTCGGCGGGTACTTCGAGCCGGCCCCGCGTGGTGACGGGGCGGACGTGGCCAGTTACCAATTCGATCTTTCCACCACGCGGGTGCCGCGGGATCAGATCATCGCCGCCGGGTTCGGCAGGGACGTGATCAAGGCGCTGGTCGATCCGCCGGCGGTGGCGGCGGACGTGGCGATGAAGCTGCAGGCCGGCCACGGGCCCCTGCTCAAGCCGTCCGTGCGAGTGATCGGGGTGGAACGTAACGGCGAAGCGCGGGCCTATCCGCTGCGCATCGTGCAACTGCACGAGGTGTGCAATGATCTGCTCGGCGGCGTGCCGATCGCGGTGACCTACAACCCGCTGTGCGACAGCGCGGTGGTGTTCGGCCGGCGGGTGGATGGGCAGGTGCTCGAGTTCGGTGTGAGCGGGTTGATCTACAACTGCAACACGCTGATGTTCGATCGGCACGAACAGCAGGCCGATGAAAGCCTGTGGTCGCAGTTGCAGTTCCGCGCGGTGGCCGGGCCGGCGGCCGAGGCGCGGCGCACGCTCGAAATCATCCCCATGCGCCTGGTCACACTGGCGCAGTGGTTGAAGCGCCATCCGCAGACCACCATCTGCCTCGGCCGGTACGATGAAGACCGGCGCTGGCGGCAACGCTACGCGGGCAATCCCTATTCGCTGTACTACGACCAGCGTGAGATTCCCTTCCCCCTCGACCCGGCCCCCCCGGACGGCAGGCAGGAGACCAGCGCGGGAGGCGCGTTTGAGCCGTTCACCAAGATCGTCGCGCGGCGCGACGCAGGCCGCTGGCAGGTCGAACGCCATGCGGTCGGCGACCCGATGCCCGAACCCGCCGAAGCCCACGCCCTGTGGTTCGCCTGGTACGCCATGCACCCGCCGGAGGAGTGAACGGCGGATACCCCTCTTCCGCTATCCGTTGAGGCCTTGTCGGTTCAACTTCGCCGCCAGCAGCAGCGCGCCCGCCGCGGCGCAGACGATTCCACCGGCCAGGTACGTCACCCCCGGCGCGAAGCCGGCGTACAGCAGGCCCGCCGCCACGTAGCTGATCGCCCGTCCCGCCGCCGTGACCGACTGGTTCAGTCCCTGCACCGCGCCCTGGTCGGAGGCGTCGACGCAGTGGGAAAGCATCGCCGCCATCGCCGGGGTGGTCAGCCCGGTTCCCACGGCCACGATCGCCATGGCCACCCAGAACGCTTCGACCGATGACGTGACGCCGACCGTGCCCAGCCCGAGCGCCAGTGCGCCCAGGCCGAGGAGCAACGTGGCGCGTTCGCCGATGCGCCGGGCGAGCAGCCGCACCACGCCGCCCTGAATCACCACGCCGATCATCGCCCACATGACGAACAGCCACGTCGTGTGTTCCAGGTCGTAGCCATAGCGGTCGGCGGAGATCAGCCGCAACGTGGGCACGATGACCATCTGCCCGATCACCGCGATCAGCCACACGCCGAGCAGTCTTTGGATATTGCGCCGGCCGAGCAGGCTGATCAGCGATTGCGGGGCGAACATGTCGGTGGTCTGGGCGGGGAGGTCTTTGCGGTGGGCCGGATGCGTTTCGCGCAGCAGGCCGAAGATGACGGCGATGGAGGTAAGCTGGGCCGCCGCCGAGCACCAGCCGACCGCTTCGTAGCCGATGGCATGCCCGACGTAGCCGCCCATGACGATGCCGGTGACGAGGCCGAGGGCGAACGCCGCGCCGAGCAGGCCCATGGCGCCTGCGCGTTGGTCGGGGCGGGTGACGTCGGCGGCGACGGCCTGGGTCAGCGCGGCCTGGGCCTGGAACACGCCGGCCGTCAGACGCGAAATCAC
>CAYNCM010000049.1:0-23767 GCA_964395825.1 uncultured Planctomycetaceae bacterium | reverse complement strand
GGTCCTCGTGCGGCTGGAAGTGGAGCTTGCCGATTTGCGTTGTGGCGTAGCCGGCCGCCTTCATCACCGTGGCGACGGTCGGCTCGAAATCGGCCGGCAGGCAGTGGCCGTTGTGCGTCACGCCGGTCTGCTGCGGGTAAAGCCCGGTCATGAAGCTGCATCGGCTGGGCATGCAAACGGGGTTCTGCACGTGGCACTGGGCGAAGCTGATCCCCTGCCCGGCCAGGGCGTCGAGCGCAGGGGTCACCATCGCCGGGTTGCCGTTGGCAGCGATGTGATCGTAGCGCATGTGGTCGCTGGTCATCCAGATCACGCGTTTCGGGGTCGCAGCCGGTGGATTGGTTGAGGGTGTCAGGGTCATGTTGTTTCTCGTCATTGATCGTCAGGGCGACGTCTCGTTCGGGCAGGCGATCGGTCCTTCGGGACAGCGGCTTGCCGCTAACGACGCGCGTGGGCAAACCAGCAAGGAATCCTCGCGGGTCTTCCTTGGCCAGGCGGCGTTGATCGGGATTCTCCAGGTTCACCTACCCGTATTCGGGCAGCGCCATCCTGGCCAGCGTGGCTTGCCCGACTGTCGCGGTCCGGTGAGGCTGACCACGGGCTACAGCTCGATCGCCCGCTGCAGTCGGGGTTTAAGGATGGTGAGGGATCATGGCCGTCTCGTCCGATTGAATATCCACCGTTCAGACTACAACCCCCGGTCGTACCGATCAAGCGGGCAGTTTTGGACTTCACGATCCTGAAAGAGGCGTCGCAGGTAACGCTTGCCGCCGCCATCCTGCGGGCGGGCGAAGATTCTTCTCGCGCCCCTCTCTGGTTACCTATGCCATCCGTGGCCGTCTGTCCCGGTCAAAGTGGTCGGGTAGTAATCAATTACCCGGCGCACGTTCGAAATGGCGGCAGGTTCCCGAAGCAAGCCTGCTGGTGAATGGCCGGTAAGATGGGCAAACGGGGAACACGCCGCAATGATAGGATGTCTTCATCCAGATTTAACTTGCCGGATTCTGGGGGGGGGTAGACTATGGAGCATATCTTGCACAGTGCCTTTCCCGGCCAGGGGTATGGGAATCCGATTGAGCTATCGGAAACCCCGTGGGCTGGGCGGGCACATCACAAAGGAGGGCACGAAGATGCCTGGAAGAATCTCTTGGTTGGGCCGCGTGGTCTGCGCGGCGGTGGTGTGTGTGGGTGTGGTCTCGGCGGCTTGGGCCGACAGCTTTGGCACCGGGGCCAATCAGTTCGACATCGACTTCGTGACGATCTCGGGTGCAACGAACCCCACCAGCGGGTACGGCATCGTCAGCAACGACTACCGCATCGGCACCTACGAGATCACTAACGACCAGTGGAACAAGTTCAAGGCCGAGTACGGCACGGTCACGGGCTCGCCTTCGTATGCCTACGACTCAGACTTCTACGATTGGGGAACCGGTACGACGAACGTGCCGACGAACCGGACAAGCTGGTACGAGGCAGCGCAGTTCGTGAACTGGCTGAACACCGAGGCTGGCCATCAGCCGGCGTACAAGTTCACCGGCACGCAGGGCACGGGCAGCTACACGCTGGGCACCTGGAGCGCGGCCGAAGCGGACAACGGCACGAACCTGTATCGTCACAAGGATGCGTTCTACTACCTGCCGACCGAGGACGAGTGGGTCAAGGCGGGGTACTGGAACGGGACGAGCCTGCAGACGTACGCGACGAAGCCCGGCGACACGCTGCATCAGGGCGATGGTGTCAGCGGGACCGGCTGGAACTACTATGACAGCGGCTACTACGCCACCAATCCTGTCGGCCCTTGGGACGTGGGCAGCGGCAGCGAGGAACTCAACGGCACGTACGACATGATGGGCAATGTCTGGGAGTGGATGGAGAGCCCGTACAGCGACCCGAATTTCGGGCCCGGTTCCAATCGCGGGCTGCGGGGCGGGTCGTGCTACAGCTACGGCAACTACCTCGCCTCGTCGCTCCGGGGCTACTACGGCGACCCGTACACCGAGCTCATCGATATCGGGTTCCGTGTCGCCTCCGAAGTCCCTGAACCTGCGACAATGAGTTTGCTGGCGATCGGCGGTTTGGCGTTGATCAAGAGAAGGCGCAGATAGGCACCCTTTTCGCTTTGGCTCTTTTGCCCTTTACGGGTGCGGCGCAAGCCGCCCCCTTCTTCTCTTTTCCCTTTCGCCGCCGAAGGCGGCGCGCGAATTTTCTGAACCATGCGCACGCGCCGAACCGGCAGGCCCGACAGCAACGAACCGCCCGTCCTGCTGGTCAAGTGGTACGACGTAACCAAGTGGTTGTTGGAGCGGGTGGACAGCTTCCCGAAGAACCAGCGGTTCATCTTCGGCCAGCGGATCGCGGATCGTGCCCTGAACATTCTGGAAGCCCTTGTCGAGGCCGCCTACAGCCCGCGCAAGGCGGACCTGCTGGCGGGCGTCAACCGCGACGTGCGCCTGGCGAACCACTTGTCGATGTCAGCCCGACTTGAATGTCATTGGGCGCTTGGTAACCGGCCAGGGATGGGCGCCTTGAAAACCGGCCACCGTGGAGACGGTTTGGTCAGTAGGTTGACCCGCTTTGGAGGGCAAGCGCAAGCTGGCGACCTGCGATGGCGAACCGCAGCCCGGTCAATCATGCCCGCGCATGGGTGTGATCGGACACGCAGGTCGCGGGACGCCCTCGGACGCCGCTCGTCGGCCTCGGGCCTCGCGGTCCGGTTCAATCACGACCGGCCCGGGGTGTTGCCTGGTGGTCCGGCTGCGCCGGGAGGTGCAATCGGTCGGCTTCGGGGCGGCTACTTCTCCGCGGGTACGGCGATGCCCCGCATGATCGTGCGCTGCGTGACCACGAAGATCAGCAACGTGGGGATGCTGGTGATCAGGATCGAGGCAAACACCGCGGAACTGGGCGCCTCCTGCTGGAACTGGTAGAGCCAGACAGCCAGCACGTGCATCGACTCGTCGGGCGCGACCAGCAGCGGGTACATGAACGCCAGCCAGGCATGGTGAAACACCTGAAGCGCAACCACGGCAAGGATCGGCTTGCTCAGGGCCATCGTGATCTCCCAGAACATGCGCAGCTCCGAAGCTCCATCGATCAGTGCCGCCTCGTAGAGGTAGTGAGGCAGCGAATCGAAGAACCCTTTGAGCAGGAAGATCAGGTAGCCGTTGACGATGATCGGCAGGATCAGGGCCAGGAACGTATTGAGCAGATTGAACTGGCGAAGGATCAGGAACTGCGGAATCAGCCCGACCATGGGCGGGAACGCCATCGTGACCATGAAGATGAGAATGATGCGCCACGTGCCCGGCGGATCGAAACGCGACAGCGCGTACGCGGCCAGCGGCTGAACGGTCAGCGCGAACAGCAGCGACAGGGTCACGAAGATCATCGAGTTGATGAATGGCCGGCCCTGAACGACGACCTCGTCGAACACATCACGGAAGTTGGCCGTGGCGAACTGCCATCGCAGCGAATGGCGGTGGGCAAGCACGTAGCCGTGTTCGACGTGATCGACCGGAATGACCGCTTCGTTCCACGCGCCCCGATGGGACTGCTGGGCAACGTTGAGCCGATCGATCGATCCGTACTTGCTGTTCAGGAAGTCATGCCATGCGAATTCCGGTCCGACCAGGTACAGCCGGCTGGGATCGACCGTCTCCAGGAACAGCTCGTAGTCGTGACGTTGAGCCGAGTCGATCCACTGCCGATCGCCGGGCAGACGGACCTGGTCGAACGCGGCGAGGTCCATCGTCGGCCACGCCCGGTTCAGGGCGTCGATCGTGCGGTACCTGCTCTGAAGGAACTGCTGGTATTGAGCATCGGCCACGTCGGCCCGGATGAACGAGCTGTTGAGCATTTGGCGCACGAAGGCGACCCATTCCTCGCGCAGCTTCGGTTGATCGGCGCCGGGCAGACGCCGGGAGACCGAGAACTCCCGGAAGCGGTTGAGGGGCTGCTTGTGCGCCGCGTTGTACGCTTCGACCGATGTCTTGCCGTAGATCGGATGAATGGCGTTGTCGAGGAACGCCTGGCTGACCGAGACGAACGCGCGCTCTGCCAGCGGGCGCTCGCGCAGCAGGCGGAAGTACTCATCGTAGAGCGGCGAGGGATCGTAACTGAACCGCGGGCTGGTCCAGTCAGGGATGCGCATCTGCACGTCTCGCCAGGCGCTGATCACCGCACCGACGTCCTGGCTGAACGCCGCCAGGTCGCCGCCGTACCACCGCCGCAAGCGCTCGGCCAGCCGGTGCTTGTTCGGTGCCGTGGTGCGGCGATAGATCTCGGTGCCACCGAGAATCCACCAGTGATCGGGCATGTCCGACTCCTCCACGAACTGGCGCACGTCATCGATGCGTTGCTCGACGACCTTCTCGGGGATCGTTGCTTGCTCGAAGCTGTAATCGCGATAGCGGCGGTGCGCGTTCATCGTGCCCACGTCGTGGTTGTATTTGCGCTCGAGGAACTTGCGCGACAGTTCCACGGAATCGACCATGTAGTCGGGCACGAGACCCATCCGGGCCGAGTCCATCGGGCTGCGCGTCGCGCCGGCGACCATCAGCATGAAGGGGTAGATCATCGTGATGCCGCCGATCGTCAGCGCGATGAATACCCCGGCCTGGAAGGCCTTACCTTTGTGGCTGCGGCGTTCGATTCGGGTCAGGACTGACATAGTGCCTCGTGGCTGGCGGTGGTATCCGATCAGTTCGCGTTGGGGGCGGTGTCGGCGGTCTTGAACTCGGCGCGGCTGATGCGCTTGAGCTGGTAGGCGGTCAGCGCGATGAGCAGCGCACCCAGCAGCCACGCCATCGCCGCTCCGATGCCGTACTGCAGTTCCATGAACGTTCGTTCGAAGATGTCCATCCCCAGTACGCGCGTCGCACCGTTAGGCCCGCCACCGGTCATCGCCAGGATGAAGTTCGTGCCGCCCTTGAAGGCGCTGACCACGGCGCCGACAAGCTGGATAAGAATCAGGAACTTGATGCGCGGCAGCGTGATGTAGGCGATTTTCTGAAGGATGCCCGCGCCGTCGATGGTGGCGGCTTCGATCATTTCATCCGGCACCGTCTTCAGTGCCGCCAGGTAGATGATGCAGCCCGGCCCGGCGGCGGCCCAGATGCCGGGAATGACCACGCAAACCATTGCTAGGCCCGGGTCGCCGACCCATTTCAGCGGCGACACATGCCAGCGACCGACCAACTGGCCCAGCAACGACAGCACGGCGCTCCACCCGCGGTGTTGATCGGCACTGAACGGCTGGCCCAGACGATCGGCTTCGAGGCGCATCGCTTCCATCTGCACGTCGCCCGGGCCGGCATAGGCGCTGGCCAGCGGCCAGAGCGTCACGACGACCAGTGCCAGCGCGAACACCGCCAGCACCAGGCGCATCAGCCCGCTCAGCTCCTTGAGAGACCAGGCCACGCCGAACAGCAGGCCGATCAGCGCCAGCCACGCGCCCAGCAGCAGCCACTTGACCGCCGTGCCGCCGACCGGGCCCAGGTGATTGATCGACAAGACGAGCTGGTTGAGGAAGCCGTCTTCGTTGGGCTGATAGAACTGAAGCCAGAGGAACACCATGATCACGCCGCTGACGATCGCCGGCAGGTAGAAGATCGTGCGGAAAGCGTACTTGGCCGTGGCGGTGGGCACTTCGTCGAGCAGGATGGCCACCATGATCGGCGGCCAGAAGCCCAGCCCTACGACGAGCAACACGTAGTAGAACGTGCGCCCCAGCGATGCCCAGAAACGATTGTCGTAGAGCACGGTCACGAAATTGTCGATGCCGACGAACCTGCTTTCGATCGCCAGCTCGTAATCGAACAGCGCCAGCGGCAGGCCCATGATCACCGGGCCATACTGCCAGAAGATCACGACCAGCAGTGCCGGCAGCATCAGCGCATAGGCCTTCCAGTATCGCAGCACACGGCGTCGCCGACCGAGGTTGCCCACGCGCTCGGCCCGGATGAAGGCCCGCCAGACATACGACACCGACCCGCCGAACACCAGCAGCACCAGAGCCAGCGCTGCCCCACCGATCCATCGCCGCTGCTGCCATTGCTCGGGCGTGAGTTGGCCCAGCATGTGGCGGTTCACGCGGTCGGCGGCGATGTCCAGTTGCTCGCGGATCCGCTGCTTGGCGACTTCCGGCGGCAGGTCGATCAGGCCCTCGGTCGTCAACGCCCAGTTGATCGGCTCGGACACCTTATGGTAGATGAACTGCGTGTTGCGGCCATACGGTTCGGGCACGCCGTGCGCCATCGCGGTATCGAAAGTCGTGCGCCAGGCCGGTGGCACCTGGCGCAGCACATCGCGGTAGCCAAATCTTTCCAGCAGCCTGGGGTTGAGGAACTTCCCATAGCCGAAATCGACCATCGTCTTGGTGGTGATCCGCTGCGCCTCCGGGCCCGTGCTGAACCAGATGTAGCGCATCACGGCGAGTTGCTGTTGCGGCGAGCCGCCGGAATAGACCCCCAGCATTCGGCAGTTCAGTTCGCCGGACGGTTGGCCGCCGGGCGGAATGGGCGTGGGCGCCAGGCCGACCAGCTCCGGATTCACCTGCGCGATCTGGTCATCGGCGAGGTAGCTGAATCGCATGCCGATCTCGCCGCGCTCCCAGCGCATTTGGATTTCCTGAACGTTCGGCGAGACCAGCGCGGCGCCGGAGTATTGCGGGTCACCCTCAGAATACGGCTGACGGACCAATCGCAGGACGAAGTAAATCGACTCGGCCGCGGCATCGGTGTCGAACGCCGCTTCCCACTGGCGGGTCGTTTCGTCACGGCGCATGTACGCCACGCCGTTGGACGCCATGAAGCTGTAGGCCCCCCAACTGATCCTTTGCCCGCCGAGCATCGCCATGCCGACCTTTCCCGGCAGCGCGTTGATCTTCCTCGCCGCGTCCATCAGTTCATCCCAGGTCCGCGGCGGGCGCTCGGGATCCAGGCCCGCTTCCTGGAACAAGTCCTTGCGATACATCAACGCCCGCACCAGCGTCGAGGTGGGAATCGCCCAGACATGTTCGCCTTGAGGCACGCCCTTCCGGTCGACATCGGCCTGGCGATAAACGACCGGCCAGACGCGCCGCTCCACGCGCTGACGAATCATCTGCTTGGCCGCCTCGACCTGTTCATCGGTCGGATCGGCCAGCCAATGGCCCGCCGCGTCGGTTTGGCGTACGCGTGGATCGTCGCTTTGCACCCGAGCCAGCAGCACCTCGAGCGGTTCGAGAAAGCCGTGGTTGATATAGCTGGACGATTGGCGGAAGTTGACGTAGATCGCATGCGGCGGCTGGCCGCTGGCAATCCCCATCAGCGGCGCCATGTCCTGGCTCGAGCCCTGGATACTGGGCATCTGGAACGGCTTGATGTGAATGCCGGGGTTCTCCGCGAGGAACGCACGCAGCGCACGCCTGGCCGCGATCGCGTCAGGGCCCGTCGCCGAGGGCACCGGCAGCACCGCAGAGGTGAACGTGACCGGGACGTCGTCGGCTTCCGCATCGTCCGCGGCCTGCGACGTCACATGCATCGCCATCATCAGCAGTACGATCAGCCAGATCACAGGGGTTGACCGGTGCCATTCAGCTTCGCATTGCGCGCGATTCATGTCGACCTACCTCAACCTTGCGACAAAACCCATCGGCGGCAGTTGCCGATCGAGTTGCTGGCACTGCGACAACGACAGCGGCGGCAGCGGCGCGCGAGTCGGCCCACAGTCGCGACCCGGCGCGCGCATGATCGCTTCACGTTTCATCTTCGTAGGCCGGCAGAAAATGCCGCTGGCAAGGCAGTCGAATCTCGCGGGAAGCGGGACCCTCTGGATTCGCCATCTGCAGCAACAAGCGTAAGGCTGCGGCGCCCAGTGCAAAGCCGTCCTGCACAATATTCTGAAACACACGCCCCTTGGTATGCAGGTCAGGCGCCATGTCAAACAGCACGACATCCCTGTTTCCCATGCCGGCCTCTTCGGCCTGGTCCAAAGCATCCACCAGCGTTTGGCCATGGATGCCGAAGCATAGCAATGCACGTGGGGCGTTCTCGCGCCGGAAGTATTGCAACAACCTGTCTTTCAGATTCGTTGCGCCTGAATCGGAATCAGCTTGGTAAACCCATTCTGGATCCCACTCACATCCGCCCGCGAACAATGCCTTGCGATAACCTGCCAGGCGTTCGCCATAAACGGAGTAGTCCACCGGGCCTGCGAGCATGCCAACCGATTGATGCCCTTTCGCAAGCAACTGACTTGTCGCATCACGAGCCTCTTCGAAATTGCAGCTCCCGACGAAAGGGGTATCCAGGCCGGGGATGCGTCGTTCAACCTGAACCACGGGCACGCCATGGTCCATGGTGTCCAAGATCAATGGCAAATCATGAGGGCCGGTGTGTCCCGCGAGGACAATCCCGTTGACAAACAACTGACGGAATATGTGGACTGACCGCACTTCGTTGCGGGAGCGATCCTGGCTATAGCTGACGAAAAGGGGCAATCCAGCCTTCTCTGCCTCGCTGCTCAGGCCGGTGACAATGCTCGGAAACAACGGCGGCTGGGCGACCGGAACCACAGCCCCGATCAGTCCACAAGGCTTGCCATTAATGGACTTGCCAACCACGTTGGGGATGTACTGCAGTTCTTCGATGGCAGCCAAGACGGCGCGACGACTCTTCTCGCTGACGCCAGCACGTCCGTTCGCGACATGGGATGACGTCGCAACCGAAACACCCGCATAGGCGGCCACATCACGCAGGGTCGTGCGCGGCGGCCGTCGAAGGGATGGATTGCCACGACTTCTTGCCAATGGTTACTTCTCCTTCAAGCCGTCGACCTGGCACAAGCGACGCACGACCAGACCGTCGCCACCGTTTATGCCGTGAAGAGGCGCTACCCAACCCACCACTTAATCGTGTTAGAAGTTCAGTATACTCGCTGAAGCCTTTTCCAGCAACTTCAATTCATGCCCGGGAAGCCAATGGATGCGGCCTTCGCACAAGCCATTCGCGACCACGGTGCGGGGATGCTCAGTCCTCCAGAACGTGCCACGGCGTTGCTTCGTGCCATTCCAGCAGGGCCTCTCTCAGATACGGCACCTCTGCATTCCGTTCAGTTCTGGCGAACCCATTGTCCAATTCGTACGGGTCGCTACGCAGATCGAAGAACCATCCATTTCCGTTCGGCCTGCGGCGATCATCGAGTTCCAGGCCGTACAGATGGGTTGAGGTCCGAACAGCGATCTGATGCTGATCGGTTTCCACAAATGACATGGACGGTTCAGCAGGCAAGGGTCTGCCTTGCAAGGCGGCGGCCAGACTCCGCCCTTGAACGCATGATGGAACGTCCAGCTCAGACAGTTCCAGCAAGGTGGGCATCACGTCGATGATCGACCCCACGGTTTGCCGGTCAACCATCGGATCGAGGCGGCCGGGGGCATAGAAGATCAAGGGAATGCGAATCGATTCCTCATAGATGAAGTTCTTGCTGAACAGGCCGTGGCTGCACAGCATATCCCCATGGTCGCCGAGAAATACGAGAATCGTCCGCTCGGCCAACCCTTCGGCGTGGAGGGCGTCAATCAGACGACCAATCAGGTGGTCCGCCCATGAGATCGCACCCCCATAGCCCGCCGTCACCTCACGCAAGCCGAAACCGTCCGGCAAATGCCGCGTGTAGGGCTCATTGTCCTGATAATACGCTTTGTCCCAAAGGTAGGTCTTCAGCCACCATTCTCGATAGGCCGAATCATCCGGCTCCCGCACGTTCGGACGCAACACGACTTCGTCGGATCCATACATGGCCTTGAAACGGTCGGGCATATCATCCAGCGGCGAATGAGGCGGTGAGATATTGTAGGACAAGAAGAACGGCTCTCGGGGAGCGTTGCGAAGAAACTGCTCAGCCAACTGTGTTTCATATTCCGGTCCCAATCCGTCGCACGCCCATACTCGGCCCTCCCCGTTTGTGTATTGTGCTCCCGTGTATCGGCCTTCACCTCCGGCATAAGTGATCTCTTCAAATCCAAGAAGTCCCGGCTCGGGGTGCAAGTGCCATTTGCCGATAAGACGAGTATGGTAATCGGCATCGTGCAGAATTTCCGACAACGTAGGGTCCGGCATTCGTGTCCGCTCAGGAGAGGCCCATAGCGGCATATATGGCTTGCCTTGGCTATCGGACTCCACGAAGTTTTCCAGGCTGCCCGTACAGGTGCGACTATACTGACCTGAAAGCAAAGACGACCGTGCGGGCATGCATAGGGGGTTATTGGTGATCGCATGCTCGAAAAGAACGCCGCGAGCGGCCAGAGCATCGATATTCGGGGTTCGGACCCACGTGCCGCCGTAACAACCAAGTTCGAACGGCCTCATTTGATCGCAGGTGCAAATGATGATGTTGGGACGCGGTGAGTCCATATGTTACTTCTCCTGATCAGCGTGGCGGCCATGCATCGTGCCGTATGGCATCGCCACAAGTTGCTCCGCGGCAATCGCTGCAATGATGGCGGATGGCTTACCGTCATCGCTATTGTGAATCAGCCTCTTGCGGCTCCTGTAACTCTCACTCGGCGGGTTGTGCTTTACGGCCAGACTGCCGCTTATGCTGCGACAGATAATCCTGCCACTGGGTGAGGCTTGTCACGTGACCTGCTTTTTCCCATGCGAAACCCGCCTCATACCTGACTCGTCCTTCATGGTCCGTCGACGTCAGGATCAAGGCGTGGCTTGCATCCCTTTTCGGAGAGACCACCTCGAGCATGCCGTTGACTCGAGCGGGATCCACCCGGGCACCCGTGCCGAGCCCTCCGCCTCCAACAGGTTCCCAGCAAGCAACCCATCCGGCTTTGAGATTGAAACTGGCGTCGGCGCGACCATCATGCGTCGTGACACCTATGGCGAGATCAAGTTTTGCGGGTGCTCCATTTTCAGTAAACGTCGACGTTACTGAAAACATCTGTGTTCCCAGAACCATCGTAACCCGCTTGACCTCTCGGATTGTCCTCTCCTGGAATTTCCATGTATAGGTCAGTTCGAATACGCACCGTTGCGGGGTGAGGTCTATGATCTGATATTTGTCAAAGCCTCCGGTCTGATGCGCCTGGCCTTGGTGCCAGATGGCCAAGCCGCCGCAACCCATAGACGCTCCGACATGGTATAGATCCGCCCCCTCCCCGGTGTCTTTATGGTAGCTGTGACCTTGTGCATTCTCTTGATACCATTTGTCGATGATCGGATAATCGACACGCTTCATCCAGCAGTCCACGCCACTGCCGAAGCTCTTTCCTTTCAGCGGCGGTCCATACACGCGAAAGGCGACCCGGTCATTCTCGAACGCGAAATCCTCCGCACGCTCGGGCACGAAACGGCAGAACACGCGAGGCGTACCGCCGCCATCCTCTGGCGATTGAGACGGCACCTCACTGTAAAGCACATCCAGCAAGCAAGCCGAGGCGATCAGCACCGTGGTCCATTGTCTTACCATGACTCACCTCGTTCCAGGTCAAGCGGTCCTGATGTCAGATGCCTCCAGGCGCGGACGCCGCTGTGGCGTCCAGCGGCGGGCCTGGCATCAGGCATACCGTTGCAATCTCTTTGGGGCGCATCATCAACTCGAACCGGCCGCAGTCCAGGGCAAGCGGTTCCCCGACAGGCTGGTGTTCGAAATCCACGCGCCTCGCGGTCCGGATGTCTTTCGCCAACCTTTCATGGAGTTCGATCTTCGCGCAAACCTCCACGTTCTTCGGATTGAATACCCTCAGTTCACACGCGCCATGCACGACACGAAAGGCCGACATGACGACCTCCGGGGCAACCCGAAGGATACCCATGTGGGCCGGCAGGTCCCGCCGCGCGTTCAACGTCACCTCATCGCGTCGCAACTGCACGGTCCGAATGCCCGCCGCGAGCATCTGCGCCGTCCGGGTCAGTCGTGCCGCGTCAGGCGCTTCGGTCAGGGGAATGATCCAGTAGTGGAAATCAAGCGGCATCATCAGTTGCCCATCTGGTTCACCGTCTGTAAAAACGGTCCGGCGCGTGCTGCGATACAGGGTCAGGGCCAAAGGCCTCTCGGGCGTGTCAATGACCGCGGCCTCTTTCAGCCCTGTGGTCACAATCGCAAGCCCGCGTTGTCCTGCGAACACGGCGGACCAGCTTTGCTGGGGCTTGGTTTCGACCTCAAGTTC
Source organism: uncultured Planctomycetaceae bacterium (assembly GCA_964395825.1). Taxonomy (GTDB): domain Bacteria; phylum Planctomycetota; class Phycisphaerae; order Phycisphaerales; family Zrk34; genus JANQFT01. The sequence goes on along the minus strand of CAYNCM010000049.1, from coordinate 11,607 downwards.
GCGGTACTCATGATTGTCGCAACGAAGTGCGATGGGGCGAGCAATGACATCGAAGGCACTGTCAGACAAGTAGGTCTCCGATTCGACGTCGCTTGGCATCAGCACACGCAAACGGTGGTCACGTATGGTATTGTTGACGTGAGTCGACACTTCCACGCGGTCGCTGTGACGGCGCAGGGTGATGCGGTTATCGATAATCAGTTCCCGTCGCCGGTCAACATCCCGTCTCATCTGGTTGAAGTCGAATGCCGCCGGCAGGAGCATCTTGGTGCGAACGCGAAGTGTTGCAAGTAACGGGTTGTTTGCAACCATCTCAACATCCGCCGAGCAACTGACCGAGGTGGCGGCGGCATCATTGACAGCCTGTCCGTGATACCATCCGTCGCCGATGTCCGCGACATCTTCGAAGGTCATCAGCCGGTCGTAAACCATTCCGTTCCGCTTGTCCAGGATGTGGAGCGACCCGTTCGAGTGGACCGTCACCTCCAGGTACTCGTTCGCCATCGAGCGATCACTGGTCGCAAGTCCAGGGCGGCCTGGGTGGCGCGTCGGATACACTGCTACTTTTTCCTCTTTGCCGGCGGGCGCCGCCTTGGCCAACAGGGTGGTGTACCCCATGGCCGGCAATTTCAGTTGTACCGAAACTTGAACCGGGTGGACGGAACGCTGAAACGGGAATGTCGAACGTTCAATGATGGTTTCGTATGTCGGGATCCCCTGGCCAATACGCTGGTACGAAAGCGGTTGTCCGTCCATGTCGTGGAGGTGAAACGCGGGCTTGGACTCGAAGCCGAAAAATTCCTGAAAAGTCGGCCAGTCCGTCGGTATGCGCAGGTCCAGATCAAACACCTCGTCCCGTTCGTAAGGCAAGGGATTGAAGACGGTCACGCGAAGTTCGTCGTCGCCAGGCTCTGCTTCCACGTGGCCAGCCACTCGTTTCAGCGATTCGGTCGTGAGGTGGTGGGCGATCTGCCTGCACTGGCTGAACCGGAACTTCATGTCCTCATGGACCTGGTCGATGGAACAACCGCATATCGAATCATGGGGGTGGTTCTTCAACAACCAGCCCCACGCCACGTCAAGGAAGGAATCCGGGTAAGCCGCGCCGAGTGATAAGCTGTCGACCGCGGCCATCGGTTCGGCCCAATGGATCAGCAGCGTTTCACAGGCAGCGTTCTCCTGTTTGATCCAGACACGACTGGACAGAACTCCGGGGATCAAGAATTGATCGTGAACATGGCCGGGATGCAGGCCCGGCTCCCGCAATTCACCCTCCAGCACGGCTTGGATATCCTGAGCGGAAGTCAGCAGTTCCTCGCAATAAGCGTCCAGGCTCGTATGCATGCACTGCACGCCATTGTGAGGCGTATCGAATCGCTCAGCCAATACTCGATACACGGGCCGATCCCACTCCTGATGGTCGCCACCATCAAACAGCAGCAGGGGCCCGACGCGGACACGATCCTTCTCCTGCGCGATGAAGTCATCCAGGCGCTTGCGGCATTCTTGTGAGTCAAAAGGACGGCCGACCGAGGTGCGGAATGCCTCACGCACATGATTGGCGTAGTTGCAGTAGCCCCGGAAGCCGAAGACGTGGCATGGCATCTCCGTGCCGTCCGCGCCGCGCCAGCGAATGACGCCGGTTTGCAGGTTGATGCCCCGCCACAGAAAACCGCCCCGGATGCCGAACTGTCGAAATATCTGCGGCATCTGGCTGTTGTGGCCGAACAGGTCGCAGAGGAATCCCGCTTTGGAAGGTTCGCCGCCCAGTTGGCGAGCCACCCGGTGCCCACGCTCGATATTCCGGATCAGCGATTCCCCTGCCACAAGGAATTCATCCGGAAGCACGTACCACGGACCGATCCTGAGTGTGCCGTCCTTGGCGAGACGATGAATCTGATTTCGCCGGTCGTTGCGGACCTCCAGGTAGTCCTCGATCATCACGACTTGTCCATCGGTCTGGTATGGTCCCCTCAATTCCCCGGTGTCCAGGCCGTCCAGGACTTCATCCATGAGGTTCACCAGACGGTAGCGGTACTCCTGAAACGGTTGATACCATTCACGGTCCCAGTGGGCGCTCAATACGTAATGCGCATGGCGTATGTCAGACATTCAGGCGTTGTCCTTTCGAGTCGGATCGTCGCGGCAACTTCATGAGCCGCTGGAATGAGGCGGTGCAATGATCTCCAGCCACTGCTGGGGAAGAGGCAGCTTCTCCGCAAGCCCCGGCGACAAGGCAGCCGCATCCAGAGTCACCTTCAGGCCGTGCTTCCAGCGATGCAGCACCATCTTCTCCAGCGAGTCGGCCTCCGCGCGTAATCGAAAGGACGGCGCGCCACGTTGATGGATGGTCAACAACAACGTCTTGCTCCCGGCGGGAATGGGCACTTCCGTGTCCGCGTCGGTCTTTATGTTCACTTCCAAAGGCTTGCCATCCACCTCCACGCCGAGGCGTGCTCCAGCGTCTTCAATGCGGAAGGACCATAGCGAATCGATGTCCAATTCCGACGGCGCCCAACGCTTTTCGGCCGTTCTGCGTGTTACCGTGCGGTCTAGAATGAGTACGCGGTCACGCAGCGTCATTTGACGGTTCAGCCGAAATACGCTCAGCTTATGCCATTTGTGAAATTCGAGATCGGCGTTCAGCGCCAGATCTTTGGGGCCAGCCCGCTCGACATGCCAGATCTGCGCCTGAGCTTGGGCGACATCGTCCTTGTATCCGTCTCCGAACAGGATGTTCCGGGGATCGTTGTCGACACGGAGATCCTTGATCGTCGCCAACCGATTCGGCAGCACGTCTACGGCCAGTTGGCCGTTATCGAGGATCGCAAGAGGCCCGCCATAGGTCTGAAGGAACTTATGTCGGTAGAACCATGGGCCGGCCCCCTGTCCATAACCCCGGAGGTACTGATCCGCCAGTCGGTCGATTCTCGCCGGCATGTCTTCGCGTCCGCCTGGGACGAACCACCAGGACCCGTCCCTGGGATCGCGGACCTTGCCCATGTTCACGTTGTCGGGCATGGCGATCCCGAACGAGTCATCATGCACGTCGGGGCCGACCATTTCACCCGTCTTGCCACGGCCGACCCGGTGGACCTCCAGAATATCGATCGTCCGCGGTCGGACTCCATTGACGCGTTCGATGTAATCCGCGTTCCCTTCCCGGGCGGCGGCGCGTTCCGCCTTGGCAAGCAACGCGCTCATCCGGTCAATGGCCTCGTCATCATAGAGATAGGGGTAAATCCGGTCGATCCATGCCGGGCGACGGCACACACTCGCCTTGTAGTTGGTCGCTTCGGCGCGGCCGCGGGCAAAGCGCATGAACTCCCATAGATGCGGCGCTGCCGCCGGGCCGTAGTAAAGCCGCAGAAACTCCTGGACCAGGGCTTCAGGATCCTGGTCAGGATCCCACATCAACTGCGCCCATACCCATTCGCGCAAGCGGCCCCAGTTTCCGTCTCCGTCGAGTACTTGCAGCTTCACGGCATCAATGCCGTGTTCATGGTAAAACTTGATGTTGTCGGCCACCTCCAGGATGTTGGGCCATTCCAGATTCGGATGACGATACAGGCTGGCCCACTCCCAAATGTATACCCGCCCCGGCGCAAGCTTGGGCCACTCGCGTATCGCCAGCGCGTAATCAGCATTACGCGGATTGTCACGAATCCTGTTCATCTGATCGCCGGCCTGCGTCATGTTTACGGCACTGGAGACAATCTGTATCCACAGGTTTTCGTGAGGCTTGATATCCTTCGGTGGAATCAGAGTGTGGAAGTATGCGAAGGTGATCAACTGTTTATCGGGATACACCTTCGACGTATTCTCCAGGATTCGGTTCAGAAACAGCAGCAACGGAGCCATCTCCGAACCGTGCTTCTCCACGAGAGCCCGCGTCTCTTCGTCTTCACTGCGCACGAAACCATCGCCCTGCCCGAAGGGAATGGGAAGGTTCGGTTCATCGAAACGGTACGATCCGCTGTGGTTGAGGTTCCGGCGGCGGAACTCCTCAGATTCCCACTGGGACATCATGTCCAGAATCTTTTCCGTAGCGGCTTCAATGAGGCTTTCGCTCGTGAAGTCCAGCGGCATCCACCTATGCGTGATTCTCTTGCCCTTGACGAGCGGATACCAGTCCGGATGTTCATCGAAGTACTTGTCCGGAGGGAAAAATTGCGGCCGGTAGAAAGTATGTTCGGAGGAGATGTCAGGACGTCCGCCCCCCCGGTTCTTCAACAACCATTCCCAACTCTGACCGCCCCGAAAGCCGCGAAACCCGAATGCCGGTTCGTGCAACGCTTCGTGAACAGGGATGCTCACGGTTGGCTTCCCGGGCACCACTTCCACATCCTCAGTCAAGAAGCGGACACCCAGATGATCATGGAGCAGCCCGTAGACCGCGTATGTCAAGCCGGCCTGGCTTTTGCCGGTCAACCGAAGCGCGGTCGGGTCGCACGCGATCCGATACGCCTGGTCGCCGGTGATGCCATCCGAGGTGCCCGGCAATTTACGGTTCACAGCCAAGACAATGGGCGTTGAGGCCCGGCCCACCGAGGCGGGGTCCACGGGAATTCTGGCGCCCGACATCCTCGCAAGATACTTCTGGAGTTCCCCGGCCTGCTCGACATGCCCGTTGGAAACGATGTGTGCCAGAGCCTTTCCCGAATCCACAAGATTCAAATCTTCCGCCACGAGGGGATTTCCCGCAAAAACACCAGCCAGGAGGAGCAAAGAGACGGCCTGTATGCGGATTGCGTTCATGATTTCTCCAATAAGCGGCTGCCTGGAAATGCTGCAGCATTCCAAAAAAAAGTCTTTAACTACAACCTTAACCGTGTTATAATGTATCCGTGACGCGCCGGGAAGTCAAGTCAAATTGCCGGGCGAAAGGAGATCCGTCATGTTCGAAACCCGCAACGTAATGCCGTCGGCTGATCAGGCCCACGGATCAGTCGGGCCCTGCGTGTTTGCCCTGCGCGGTCACCGTGTCCGCAGGGCCCGGGCTCCACATGGTTTCACCCTTGTTGAGCTGCTGGTGGTTATTTCGATCATCAGCCTGCTGTTGAGCATCCTGATGCCTGCGCTGCAAAGGGCACGCGGCATGGCCCGGGACGTCCAGTGCCTCTCGAACCTTCGGAACTATGGACAGGCCTCGTTGATCTACGCCAACGAGCATGGGAATCTGCCCTGGTACGAGAATCGGAAACAGTATTACGACGGCGGATGGATCGACATGGACCCCTCGTGGCATTCCGATGCCGTGCCGATCGTTCGCAGCATTCTGCTCAACACGGATCTCGCTTCCGGCGACGAGAATTGGAAAGCCAATGACATCGGGCACTGTCCTCAGGACGAGGATTGGTTGGAATTGGGGAGACCGACCAACAGCAGCTATGGCATTAACCGCCTCACCAGCCCGTTTGATCGAGTTCCCCCTTCAAGCAGGTTTCCGATACGCCCGCTTCGCCCGGAGGAGGTTTACAAACCGTCCGACAAGATGCTTTGGTCTGATACCAAAGGACGCTTGGGAACCGATGTTTGGCAGTTGCGTTGGTTCCTGGTTTCCGCCGCTCCGCCGAATTTGATGGCCATGAGGCTGGAGGCATTGCACAACGAGCACACCGCCCTGAACGCCGCCATGGTCGATGGCCATGGCGAATCAATTCCCGGGGATTTCATCTACGAAGATATGGGATCGTTCCGGTACGGGCATTTGTATTCAGACTGGTAAAAACAACTCATTCTCTATCTGCTATTGGCAGACACGGGGCCGGTTGTTGAAGTCGCTAGACAGGTCTCGCGGCAGGGCGGTAAAGAAAGAAGGCACACTGCCTGTGCCCGGCCGGTTCGTTGTGCGTTGGTGCTTCACTCCAAGGCAGCCATCAGAAGCGGATAATAGTTGTCGCCCGTTGCCTTCATCCGATCCAGCATCGTCTTACGCAACCTCTCGGTCCACTGCGGCGCTTCGGCCGCCATGTCATGCATCTCGTACGGATCCGCTTCCAGATCGTACAGCAGTTCCCGCCCGTCTTCGTAATGGGCGTATTTCCAGCGACGTGTGACCAGCCCCCGCCAGGCGTATTCGTCAACGAACACCCGGGGGGGGACAATCATCTGGAGCGATACGTCTTCGGGACCGGTAAAGTCTTCGCCGCGGAGGTACCCGGAAAAATCGACGCCCTGGCACCAGTCGGGCACCGGCACACCCGCCAGGCCCAATGTCGTGGGCATCATGTCCACCATGCTGATCAACTCATTGTCTACCACCCCGCGCGGGCGGATCAACCCCGGAGCATGCCAGATCATCGGGATCCGCATGCTCTCTTCATGCGGGTGCTCCTTTCGCTTCATGCGCCCATGCGAACCGCCGAACTCTCCATGGTCGGACAGGTACACCACGATCGTGTTGTCCAGGCCCAGCCGAGGGTTATCGTCGATCGCGGTAAGCAACTCGCCCAGGTTCTCATCGAGGTTCTCGATCATGGCGTAGTAACGCACCAACTCCTCCCGCCAACTCAGGCTCAAGTCCATGTTCGGCTGCACGTCGGTGAAGTTGGGGCGCACCTGGAGCTTTGCCGGATCGAACCGATCGATGTACTCCTGGGGAACCTCGAGCGGAAAGTGAGGCGCCTGGGTCGCCAGGACCATGAATAAAGGTTCCTGTCGGTCATAGGAACCGACATAATCGGTCGCCAGGCGGCACAGGCCATCATTGCCGTATCCGTCCAGAAGCCTGGGCTCCTGTTCATCCTGGTGGTAGTAGAACATGCGGAACGGATCGTCACAGGCCTCGTGTCCGAACCAGTCTTCAAATCCACCGCGAAACGCCCTGGGGGTGGGCCAGGTCAAGCCGAACAACGGCTTGCCGTCGCGGTGATTGAAGGTCTTGCCGCGGCGCATGTTCTGCCCGCCGAGGTGCCAACGCCCGACGTAGGCCGTTCGATACCCCGCCTGGCGGAGCATCTTCGCCGTCGTCGGCGCCTGCGGATTCAGGCCACTGCATGCGCCGTTGCAGGGAATCTCATTGGCATGGGCATGTAACCCCGTGAAAAGCGTGCCGCGCGACGGCACACACAAGGGATGGTTGCAGTATGCGCGAGTAAAACTGGCGCCGCCTTCGGCCAGGCGGTCCATGTTGGCGGTGTGCAGGTTCGTGTCTCCCGCATGGCGCATCGCCTGCCCGCGGTGCTGGTCCGGCAGAATATAAATGATGTTGGGTTGCTTCGGCATGCCAAGGTCCTCACTGAGCCTGAGCCTGTCCGCCTTTTTCAAGCGTGATGCCCGGCGCTTCGAGAGGGTTGCCCTCCTCGTCCACAATCATGGGGCGGGGATCGCCCTCAATCACATTGTCGATCAAGCGTATATGAATGTCCTTGGCGGCCTCGGCCGGCAGCGTGACGCGCGGGAGCTTGGGGCCACTGAACCGGTTTCCCCGAAATACGATGTCGTGCATCGATCCGCGCAGCTTTTCGAAACCGATCAACTGATCCACACCTGTCGCGGTATTGTTCTCGAAGACCACGTTCTCCGTGCCCTCGATAGCCGGCGTCAACGACCATCGGATCATGGTGACCTCCCGAACATTCTGAAGCGTATTGTTGACAATCTTCAGCCCGCCGCCGGGGAACCAGTGAGGCCAGTTGTGCGCCGGCATGATATTCGCTTGATCCGAAAGGAACCTCTGAAAATTGTTGACACGATTGCCGATGACCAGCGTGTTGGCGAACGCCCCGAGGATCGCTTCGCGCGGATGGATATCGTTTCCACGGAGTCCTTCGAAGGTGTTGTTGGCGAGCACGACATATCGGCCAATACGCATCACCGGTGAGTACATGCGATAGGTCGGGTTCATGTCCGTGTTCGTCTGGAAACGCACGACACCTATAGCGATCTCGGATCCGAATTCACAGTCAATCACGCCACCATTGAAGACACCATCCATGTTCACGGCGTGCCCGCCTGAATCGATCGAACACCCCCGGACCCAGATATTGTTGACGCCGCCTCGGGCAAGCACCACCTGGTCATGGTCGGCGGCGACGTCGACTCGTCGGCGGAAGCCGGTGAAGTCGCAGTCTTCAACCAGCGCGTCGTGCACGTTGAGGAGCCAGATCGCACTGCTGGCTTCCCCCATGCCATTGAAGGTCAGGCCCTTGAAGTAGAAATTCGAGATCGTATTCTCCAAATCCCTCTGCGGCCGATCTCGAAAATTCATGCTGGCAAAGGTGAACATGACCGGTCCCTCACCACGGATTTCCGCTCCGTCGGACAGGAAGTGGATGTTGCTGCGGCGAAGGACCCCAACCTGCGTGTGCGCCCGGTAGTGATCCAGCACCTCCTCATTGGGCTTTGTAATGACGTAAGGCCCACGATCCTTGGGGAACCAGAGGGTTCCGCCCGATTCGGGCAACTGCTCGATCGCTTCGAGGATCCCCGCCGTTTGCGACTCCGGGTTTGCGTCGCGAACCTCGGCCACATTCACGCGAGGCTTCGGAGAAACGATCTCCTTCACGTGGTTCGGCGAGTCGGGGTTGTAGACGTGGTCCTGCCACCACTCGTCCACCGGCTTCTCCCAGTCCACCGCATAAAACGGAACGCCGGGCTTGAGCACGGGATCGATGTTGAACCGTGCCTCGGCCGCCTCACCCGCTCGGGCGGCATCGTGGAAGACCTTGGCCCGCAGCGTCCCGGATGACGACAGCTTGATCGGTTGCTTGTAGGCCTTGGAGTAGGGCGTAACCTCCATCCCGTCCAGCGTGAAGCGGATCGTGCCGCCGGGGTAGTCCGTCTTCAGCGTGACCATCGTCGGCCCCTTAAAGGTACCTCCCGCCGGCGTCATCTGCGGCGTCGGCGTCACGTCCAACTTCCCGCTTGCCGGTTCCAGCGACGCATCATCCACCAGAACACGGGCCCCGTCGCCGGCCGACACGTCGATGGTGTACCGATAGGGCGCGTGACCCGCCAGACTCCTGACGGGCAAACGCACCTGTGTCCACGCTTCGGTCAGTTTCACCGGGTCGGACTTCGCCACGATCGTCTTTGTAGTAATGTGATCCAGGATCAGGTGCGCGTCGTACACGCCGGGAGCATCCGCTTTCATCCAGGCCGACAAGACATAGTCCGTTTCGGGCTGGAGCCTTATCGTCTGCATGGACACGCCCTTGCCGGTGTGTACCATCGAATATTCGCCCGTGCGGGCATCGGAATCCTTGCGGGCAACTTTTCCTCGGTGCCCCCAAACCGCTGCATGATGTAAACGTGCGGCGTGTGGTGCGGCTTCAAACGACGCATTTTTCAAAATGTTGGGATACTCCTGTCGTCCCCACGGGTCGAAGTTGATCCCCGTGTCCGCCCATCCGGTTCCAACCAGAACCGCCCACAAAACGCCCGCCGTCGCCAGATTCATCCATCGCATGTTCATATCCTTTCGTTCTGCCACATGATCACGAGTCACGATGAGCTGCGCATGAGAGAGGCCGCCAAAGCCTTGTGGACTGCGAGTCCCGGAATCCCGCAGTCGTACAGGGCAAGGAGGCCTTTGCATGGCAGATGGTTCACAACAGGCAAGAGGGCTGGGACCGGCCGCGTCGCATCCTCTTGCAGGGCCGAGGTAACGACCAGGGGACGAACCGGCGGCTTTTCGTGGTCACCCACTTCAAGGATACCGGGCGCCGATACGCAGGACGGTGCGACGGGCCTCGGTGCACATGGCCGAGCGCTTCCCGCTGCGGAAACATGCGGGCCAGGGCACGCCGCGCCATCCTGCGGCCGCATCCGCCGCCGATCGGCGGACGTTCTGTTCAGAAACCCACGCGTCGCGGTCCATGACATCCGAATCTCACATGTCACGCCGCTTCACGGATTGCGGGTCAGCACGTTGTCGTCGGCTTCTATCGACGTCGACGCGCCACCGCGACCAGACCACCGATGCCCAGCAATGTCAACGACGCCGGCTCGGGGATCGGAGTGAAATCAATGACCAACTGCGGCCGGTTAGCCGCTGCACCCTCGCTGGTTGTGTACGCAACTCGGCCAGCCTTGCTGCTGAAATCAGTTGCATCAAAGATCGTCAGGTCGTTGCGACGCACGATCAGCAGACCGCTGTTGTCTCCATCAACCCAGTCCTCCATCAGGGCCTGCGCTTCGGCCAGGTCAAATTCATACTCATGCCAGACGCCAGTAGAACCTGTGCTCTGGACCGTGAACGTCGCGATGCTGTCATTGACGTAGTCGGTGCCGGCCGTGCCCAACCCGTCCGACCCGGCCCACTCGGTCGGAGCGCCGGCGGGGCCGGATTTATGATTCCAGGCCGACTCGTCTGCCATAGCTTTACCTCCGTTACCCTCTCCCCAGTCACCGTTGGCCGAGGCAACCGGGAAGACATCGAAGGGCATTTCGGTCAGGCCCGTCGCCCAGAAATCTTTACTTTCATAATACAGGCGGAGCTTCACCGAATTGATCTGGGTGTACTCGCCGGCCAATGAAGTGACATCGAAGCGGAATAGACCCCGAGCAAGCTGGTCAGTATCGCTGATCCCAGAAGGGTTGACATCGCGCATGCCCGGAATCATGGTTGTTGCGGCACCGTTGTTGCCGTTCGCGAAACCATCCTCCGGGTCGTTACGGACGGTGAACAGATAGTTGTCCTCCACCACCGCCGACGCCGTGAAGTCATTCGCCTGTCCATCTTGATACGTGACGACGTCGGCCAGGCCCAGGGGCGCGCCCAGGGCGATGAGCAATGCTCCGCTGATGATCGCCAGTCTGATTCGGGTTTCGAACATGATGGATCTCCTTTCGCGAGGTGTGCGGTGTATGAACCCGACACACGTCAGGCTCTAACCGTGTTAAATGTACCGCGCAGGTACTGTTCCGTCAAGCGCCCGGGCGCGTAAATTCGGAGGAATCTGTCCGAAGTCCATTCCGAGAGTCCAGACGAGTGGATCGCAGGCCCTGGGCGCGGGGATGAACGGAGCCGCCAAGGGCGATCGTAACTCATTTCCGGGAAGAGAATTAGTCGAATTCGAACAAGACGGAACCCCGTATTTTCGCGACAGGTGCGGATCGTCTTTCGGAGCGGGCCGGGCAACCGGCAGAGCCGGACCGTTGGCTGGAGCCGTTGCGCAGGGTGGTGGAGCGGGGGGGCTGGCCGGCGTTGGGGCGTGCGTTGGGCTTGAAGAAAGTGCCGCACTGGACCACGTGGCGGAAGGCCAGGGTGAAGTGGCGGCGTGATCGGCAGGTGCGCAAGAGGCTCCGCCGCACGGTGGCGATGTGCCACCCGCACGAGCAGGCCCGTTCATCCAGCGGCGCATCGAACGCGCCGCAACGGGTTGAATGCATCGAGCAGACCGCCAGCGATCCGACCGGCTTCGAGACGGCCAGGGCCAGCCGCCGCTTCATCCGCCGTCGGTGGCGTGGCCGGAACACAAGGCAGCACGCCTTGGATCAGACCTTCCGGTCATGTCTTTTTCAGTCTCGCTTTTCCGCGTCCTCTTCTGCCCTCTCGTGCTTTCGCGGGGGATTGTGTTGCGGGTGATCGCGAAGCGGTGCTATGATGGCGCCAATGCGCGGGCGTAATTCAGTGGTAGAATGTCAGCTTCCCAAGCTGAA
>CAYNCM010000048.1:0-25048 GCA_964395825.1 uncultured Planctomycetaceae bacterium | reverse complement strand
CTGTTGAACTGGCACATCGTCCCGTCTTCCAGCAGGAACATGGCGTAGGCCGAGTCGTCCGCCGTCGCGTGGTACACCTCGCCCTGCTCATCGCGCCGCTTCGGAATGTCCGTGTTGCCGTAGGCCACCAGCGATCGCACCGGCGCGAACACGTGGTCGAGCACGTAACGCCAGTGGCAGAACATGTCGATCATGATGCCCCCGCCGTCCTCCGCCCGGTAGTTCCAGCTCGGGCGCTGGGCCGGCTGATCGTCGTCCAGCCCCGTGAACACCCAGTACCCGAACTCGCCCCGCACGCTGAGAATCCGACCGAAGAAGTCGAGGTCTTTGAGCATCCGCAGCTTCCGGAACCCGGGCAGCCAGAGCTTGTCCTGCACCACGCCGTTCTTCAATCCCGCATTTTCGGCCAGCTTCGCCAGGCGCAGCGCTTCGTCGGTCGTCGTGGCCGTGGGCTTCTCGCAGTACAACGCCTTGCCCGCCGCCACCGCCATCTCCACAAACTTCGCCCGCTGCAACGTTCCCGACGCATCGAAGAAGATTTCATAATCGCCGTACCGGCCCTCCAGCGCGCCTTGCAGGTCGGTGGTGTACTTCAGCGGCTCGCCGAGCACTGCCTGGCCGTGCGCCCCGGCGAGCGCCGAAAGCTTGTTCTCGTTACGGCCGGTGAGAATCGGATCGGGCATCAGCGTCAGATCCGCGCTGATCCGCACGCCGCCCTGCTTCATGATCGCCAGGATCGAACGGACCAGGTGCTGGTTCGTCCCCATCCGTCCGGTCACGCCGTTGAGAATCACGCCGACTCTGCGCTGTTCCATGCCAAGGCTCCTTGCGTCGAGTCACCAACCCCTCCGCGGACAGAAGACCCGTCCAGGGCCGCTTCGGCGGTTCGCCCATTCGAGCCCCCAGCATACCCGCGCCCGGCGGCGGTGTCGTTAGCGCATCGCGGCGAATTGATTTGCATATCCGGTCATCACCGATCACATCACCGTCGGCGAAGCGCGATAGGCGTTGGGGCTCAGGCCCGCCTGGCGGCGGAACCAGCGGCTGAAGATCGCCGGCGACCCGAACCCCAGGCGCTGGGCCACCTCTCGCACCTTCAATTCCCCGCCCAGCAGCAGTTCCCGCGCCGCGGCGTAACGCCGGGCGGTCGCCCAGCCGTGCGCCGTGCAGCCGAGATGCGCTTCGAACCGCCGCGAGAAGTGGCGCGGTGAAAGGTGGGCGATCGCCGCCAGCTCGTCCAGTGACGGCGGATCGTCCAGGCGATCGTCGATCGCCTGGAGCGCCGCGGCCAGGCCTGCCGGCAACTCCTCGCCCGCGCCCCGCCCGCCCGCGCCGCCGCGATCATCCGCCGAGCCCGGCCAGCGGCACAGCGCTTCGGTCAATCTTGGAATCAGCGCCGGCGGTTGTCCTTGCCGGATGTAGTCCAATTGCGTGACCGTTCGCATCGCCGCGATCAACGCCTCAGCCCGTCGGAGCCCGGTCACCATCGCCGGGAACGCACCCCGCCGCACGACCGGCCAACTCCGGCGGCAACGCAACTTCACGTGATAGACATAGGGCGACCGCCCGCCCGGCTGCATTCGATATCCGTGCTCACCGCCCGGCGGCGTGACCATCACCGTCACCCCTTCCAGTTGCCCCCAGCGCCCCGCCGCCAGTGCCTGGCCGCCGCAGTCAACCAGCAGATCGAACTGCAACAGATCGTCATGCACATGCGGACCGATGACGAATCGTCCACGCACCGCGTGCGACAGCGTCTCGACCAGCAGCGACGGATCGGCGAACAGCCGGCTGCACAGATCGCGGCGAGCGCTGGACAAGTCGGCCTGGGCGGTGGCGTGGGTCATGGGACGCGACCCATGATGTTAGCAAATCAAGCCATCCGCGTCGCGTCGCGGCGTGCGCGAGGCGGCGTTCGGTGGGTCGATCCTTCGCATCATCTTGTCGAGCACCCCATTGATGAACGGGGCGCTGCGGTCGGTGCTGAAGGTTTTGGCCAGTTCGACCGCTTCGTTGATGGCGACTTTGGCGGGAATGTCGCCGGCGGTCATCTCGTACCAGGCCAGTCGGACGATGGCGCGATCGACCGCGGGTTGGCGGGCGGACGGCCAGTCGGGAGCCAGGTCGGCGGCCAAAGCATCGGCCTTCTCCCGGCAGGTCCAGGCGCCCAGCGCCATGGCCAACGCGGTTTCCCGGGCCTCCGGCTCAAGCGGCGCCTCGTGAACCGAAGCGCGGACTTCATCGACCGGCTCGCCGGGCCGGGCGTCCAACTGGTACAGCGCCTGCAGCGCCAGCGTCCGGATGTCGCGGCGGGTGGTCATGCGGGTGACCCGGCCGATGGGTTGACAGCGGCCGATCCGATCAGAAGTTTTTCAAAAGGTTGGCCATTTCAATAGCGCTCAGCGCGGCCTTGGCTCCGGCATTGCCCTGCTTGGTGCCGGCGCGTTCGATCGCCTGTTCGAGATTCTCGGCGGTGATGACCCCGAAGATGATCGGCACGCCCGTTTCCATCGACGCCTGAGCGATGCCCTTGGCCGCTTCGTTGGCCACGTAATCGTAATGGCCGGTCGAGCCCCGAATCACGCAGCCCAGGCACACGATCGCATCGTACTTCCCCCCCCCCGCCATCTTCTTGGCCGTCAGGGGAAGCTCGAAACTGCCTGAGACATAGGCAACGGTGAGGCTGTCGGCATCGCCATCATGCCGGGCGACCGCATCGACCACGCCTTCAAGCAGACGATCGGTGATAAAGTTGTTGAAGCGGCTGACGACGACGCCCAGCTTAAGATTGCGGGCGATGAGGTTGCCTTCGACGATCCTGGGCATGGCCGACTCCTTGGGCGGTTGCGAACGGGATATTGTAGCGAGTCGGTGAAACAGGCGACAGGGGATGCCGGCGGAGGGCGAGAGCACAATCGGACTGATTGTCGCGGTTTTTTGCCGATTTCCGACGATTCCCGCCGATTCGGACACGACTGGTTCGCCTTTCGGCAGGTCATCGGGGCGGCGACAGACACCGATCTTCGACACGCCCGGGCATTGAAGAGGCGGTCCACCGCCGAATCAGGCGGCATCCTGGCGGAACTGATCCAGCAGACGGGCGAAGGGCACCGCCTTGTTGTCGTCGATGCGATCGCGATGGTAGCCGCGATGCTCGGCGGCCGGATCGCCGGTCGATTCACGATCAGCGGAATCGGGCTGATCGTCCGCGGGCGGCGCGGTGGACGCGAGGGGTGCGGCCTTGGCTGGTGAATCGCGCAGCGTGTCGGCGGCCGGACGCTCATCGTCGGCTTCGCAGTGTTCGGCCAACCGCGTGGACAGGGACGCCAGTTCGTCCTGCAACTGCCCGATGCGCAGCGTCTGGTCGGCGGCACGTTCGGGCGCTTCGTACGCCACCTGCTCCACCGATTCCAGCTTCATGCGGAACTGGCCCGTGCGCACCGCCATCTGCTCCAGCGCTTCGCCAAGGTGGGCGATCTGCGACTTCAGCTCGTCGATCCGCCAGTCGTCAGGCCCATCGCCTCCGGTCGAAGCGTCGACGTGACTGGCCACCTGGGCCAGACCGTGCTGGAGATTATCGATCCGCACGCCCAGGGCGAGTTGCTCATCGACGATCCGGTTGGACTGCTGCGTGGACTCGTCCGCGAACGCCTCGACGCGATCCCGCAAGCGCCCGGCGACGGTGCGGGCCGATGCCAGGTCGTCGGCGACGGTGTCGAGGGCGGCGGACAGGCGATCGATCTGATCCGGCAGGTTGTCGGTGCGGCTGTCGATGGCGCAGGTCTGCTGTTCGAGATGCCCGATGCGGCCAAGCGCCTGGTCGCGGTGTTCGCGGGTCTCGGCGATGTGCGATTGCAGTTGCTGGTCTTGCGCCTCGGCGCGGGCGGCGAGACGGTCGGCGGCCTGCTCCAGCCGGGCGGTCAGACGCGCCACCGCATCCAACTGCCGGCGCACCGCGGTCCATTCGGCCTCCGCGGCGCCGCGGTGGTCGGCCAACGCGCCGCGCAGCGCCTGGCGCTCGGCGGCGGCGGCTTCGAGCACCTGCGTGAAGTGCTCGTCGCGCTGGGCCAGGCGATCGGTCAGCGCAACCAGGTCGTCCCGAAGCGACGCGCTGCGTTGATCCAGGACGCCAAGGTGTTGGCCGGTGCGCGATGTCTGCTGGTTGAGATCGTCGAGCCGCTGATCGAGCACCTCGGCCCGGCGATCGGTGGCGGTCTGCGACTGGGCAAGCCACTGCACCTGCGTCTGCGTGGCGTGGTGCGAATCGACCAGGTCGTCCATGCGGGCATCGGCGGCGACCCGATGTTGACCAGCGTCCTCCGCGCGCTGTTCGGCGGTGGCGAGCCGCTCATCCAGCGCGCGGATCGTTTTGCCCATCGCCCGGCGATCGGCATCCAGCGCTTCGCGCAGGTCCGCGAAGCGATCACCCGCAGCAGCAAGGCTTCGCTGCAAGTCGGCAATGGCGCTTCGGTCGGTTTCATGGTGCTGTTCGGCGGTGGCGAGCCGCTGGTTGAGGGCGTTGATGATGCGCTGGGACTCATCAGCCTGGTCGGTGACACGCAGCAGCTGATCGAGCACGCGCTGTTCGAGGTCGCCGAAGCGCCCCGTGAGTTGACTGACTTCCTGCCGGCGCTGGTTGAGGTTTTGCAGAAACAGGGCCCCGGCGCGGAGATTGTGGCCGGTCTGCTGTCGAAGTTGGGTGAGTTGATCGATGCGGGATCGACTGTCGTCGAGCAGTTGCTTCCAGGTGGCTTGGGCGGGCAGGCCGGCGGTAAGAGGCTCAGCCGGCTCGTCGGACTCACGCCAGGGAGTGTAGGTGAATGCGGCCATGGCGATGCTCTGTTTCATGGAGTTTGCAGGCCTCGTCATCATCATTATCGTCGCCGCCGCGGGCGGACTTCACCGGGCGCACAACAAATCCCGCCCGATGCGGCACCTGCGCGTGGGACGGGAAGTTCGAGGGCGTCGGACGGGCCGATAAAACCGCCCGGCGATCGGCTACAGCTTCACCTCGTAACTGCCTTCCCAGGCAATCAGGTCGTTGGCCAGGTCGACCATCTGAAAGGTCAGCAGGTAATAGGACCCGGTCTTGCGGGCCAGGTCGTTGAACGTGGCGGTCAGGGCGTACTGCGGGCGGAGGCGGTCGGTGGCGGAGTCGGCAATACCTTCGCGCTGGCGGATGCGTTCGGCCTTGTGGCGCGTCTCCACAAAGACCAACCGCTCGCGGGCGCCGGACTCGTTGAGCAGGGCGCGGATGCGGGCGAGGAAGATCTGGAAATCGGTCGACTGGTCGGACGTCTTGTTTTCAACCCGATCGAGCACGACGACGGTTCGCCCATCCGGCCCGCGCTTCAGGTCGGGCAGGGCGGCGATCCGCTGGACGGCGGCGTCGGAGGCTTCGACGAGGTTGTCGCTGCCCAGACGCCAGGAATCCTCACCGGCCCGCGTTTCGATGCGGCGGCTCTTGGCGGCGCCCTGGTTCCGGGCGCATCCCGCGGCGATCAAACCCGACAGGCACAGGACGATGAACAGAGGACGGGCCATGACAATCTCCGTGGTGGGCATGGTGGTTACGGCTTCGCCCAGCGGACCTGAATGTTGTAATCCACCGCGTCGGGCGAAGTGGCGTTGGCTTGAATAAATTCGGGCTGGCGGGGCTCAAGACGCTTGTGCTTCCACGACATGGGCGGGCGGATCGGCTGATCCAAGGCATCCAGCCAGACGAACCGGTACTCCAGGTGAAGCGGTTCATCGGAACGGGCGCGGATCGGCTGGGTCACCTGCATCAGGTCGCTGGCGGTGCGGGTGACGATCGGCGCCTTGAAGCCCAGCACCATCTTGAGCGGCTCTTCGCTGAGGGTGATCTTGGGATAGACCTGCACCTCGTCGGGCTGACCGGCGATCGGCTGGGTGCATCCGACCAGCAACCCAACGGCCAGCGCAGCGGCGGGAACGGCGATTCGATTGAGCAACATCACGTCGATCTCCTTGGTCGGCCCAACGGGCGACGGGCCGGTTCATTGTACCCCATGCGGCGGGCCAGGGGAGTCGCCCGGCGGTTCGCCGACCGGCGGCGCGTAGCGCTCCAGCGCCCGTTTCAGCCTGTCGCGATGCGGCGCGTAAGGCGGATGCTCGCGCCGCGTGAGTCGCTCGTGGGCATGGGTGCCCGGCGGCGGCGACCAGAGCACCCGCCCGCCTTCGGCCACGTGCCGATACCACGTCGATGCACGCGCCGCCTTGCCGGTTCGCCCCTGCGGCCCCGGCGTGAAGACAATCCCTTCGGCGCGGCACAGGGCCTTCAGATCGGCCAGCGTCAGGTCGCCCAGGTTCGCCTGGCGGCGGTAGGTGTCGACGTTTGATGGATCCGGGGCGGCGAGATCGCGCCCGCCGAGAATGTACGGCCTCAGGTCATCCGGGCGATCGGTGTGGGCGGTGAAGTAGAGCGGCCGATCGGACCAGCGGGGCATCCCGGGGGCCTCGGCGTGCTGGCGGAGGTAGTACACCGCCGGCCGGCCCCGCTCACCGCCGCTCAGATCGTGCCAGGTCGCGTCGGCCATCCGATCGGTGCTGAACGACAGACTCACATCACGCCGCGCTTCACCCAGCGTCAGCGGCACGAGGTACACGCACCGCGGCAGCATGGCGAGTTGGCGCGTATCGGCCCGCGCCGCTCCCTTGAGACCCAGGCCCGTCGCCAGCGCCCCAAGCCCGGCCCACTGCGCCGGTTCGCTGTCGGCCGCCGCGCCCGCCCCCGCCGCGATCCCCCCGCCCACCAGCAACACGTGACCCACCGCGCTCTTCGCCCGGCGGATCGACTCCAGCGACCACCAGCGCGGATACTGGCTCAGCGCCCACAGATCGACCACCGGTTGAGCGCCGGGCGTCTGGACCGCTTTGTCATCCACACGCACCGCCAGCACCGGCCGATCGCCCCGACGCCCATCGGGCACATACCTGACCAGCGCATCGTCGGGGCCATAGGCCGTCTTGATCGGCCCGCGCCCGTAGTCGATCACCAGCAACGTGTCGAAATCCCCGCCCCGCAATGCCTCGATCAGCGACGTCAGTTCCGGGTTCAGCGAACGCACCTTGTCGAAGTGCGGCTTGGCCTCGTGCCCGCTGGCCAACTGCACCTCGCACAAGCCGGCCAGCACATGCCCCAGCGCGAACTGCGAGTCGATCTGGTCGGCCATCTCCACCGGATCGGCATTCGCCTTCGCCGCGTCGGTCACCACGCGGGCCATGTTCTTCGGTTCGCCGTCTTCGTTCAGGGCGAACGCGTGCAGGCTGAACAGGGAATTGCGGATCGCCGCGCGGGCGTTATCCCATTCGCCGCGCAGCATCGACAGCACCGCCACATAATAGAAGCTCATCGCCTGCTCGTAGGGTTCGCCGGTCCACACCTTGATGTCTTCGGCGAGCAGCGTGGCGGCGATCTTACGATCTTCGGGGTTCACCCCGCCTCCGACCAGGTATTCGTATGCCCGCATCAGCGCGGTATCGGCCTCGTTCACGTCGCCATCGGCCAACGCCGCCAGACCCAGCCGCAGGTTATCCAGAATCACCGTGCCGCTCCGCCGGTTCGCGGCCTCATCGCGCAGCGCATCGCGCGCATCGGGATACTGATGGCGGTAATACAGCCGCGCCGGGTGGGGTCGGGGCGGGTTAGCGCATCCCGCGGCGGTGGTGGCGATCATCAGTGTCAAGAGCCAACGGCGCATCGCATCTCCGCGTTCGCCTCAGTCCCATTCATCGCGCATGACGGTGCGTTTGACTTCGTAGTGATCTTCCCACACCACCGCGTCGCTGACCAGATCGATCAGTTGATAGGCGCACAGGTAAGTGTCGCTTCGGACGGTGCGGGTGTCGCGGGTCAGCGAAGTGAACGTGGCGGCCAGGGCGTGGGTCGGCCGGGCGCGAGGGCCGGCGGCGTGACGTTTGCCCATCGCCTTCGCCTGCTCCGGGCTGAGCACGAAGACGATGTTCCGCTGTCGCAGGGCCGGCGACTGGTTCAACATCGCCCGCAAACGCCCCATGAACGCCCACAGTTCCCGGTGCGGGATCACGTCGGATGTACGGTGGGTTACCCGATCCACCGACACGATCCACCGCGGGGAATCCGCCGTGCGCGAGGCGATTGTTTCGGCGCCAAGCAGTGACTCGGCCATGCGATCGGTCATCGCGATCAAATCATCGGCGTCCAGGCGCGTCGTGTGCCGTTGCGGCGCGCCACACGAAACGAGCAACGTCGCCGCGAGACTGATGATGTGCCCCCGATGCGTCTGCATGGCCTGTCGCGCTCACGTTCCGGCCGCCGCCGCCAGCCAGATCACCACTGCGATGTTCGCGGCGTTGAACACCACGTGTAACACAATAGACGGCCAGAGCGACCCGGTGCGCTCGTACACGTAACCCAGGCACAGCGCCAAGACCATCAGCACCACCAGCGCCTGCCAGGCGAACTGTTCGACGCCACCATCGGCCGATCGCACCACCACCGCCGACCCGTGGAACAGCGTGAACAGCAGCGCCGACGCCGCGATCACCGACCATCGCCGCGCGAACGCCCCGCTGTGGGCCAGGGCCGTCTGGCACAGGCCGCGGAACATGATCTCTTCGAACACCGGCGCCACGAGCACCGCCGACACGATCAGCGCGATCTCGGTCGGCCCGATGCGCCCTTCGGCCAGCGCCCGCAGTGTCGGATGCGCCATTTCCGGCGGCTTGTGCCCGATCGCCAGCGTGAGCAGGTAAGTCAATTGCATCGCGCCCAGCGCGAGGATCAGCATCACCCCCACGCCCGCCAGCATCGTCCACCCGGTGCGCCGTCGGTCGCGCAGGCCCAGGCCGAACGCCCACACGCCGCCGCGCATGGTCATCCGAGCCCGCACCAGGATATAGCCGATCAAGGGCAGCCAGCCGGCATGCGAGAGGAGGATCGCTCTGAAGGATTGCCCACCGCCGGATAACCCGCGGCCGGCGATCGCCAGCGCCATGGTCGGGCCCAGCACCATGAGCATCAGCGCAATCACCACGTCAAACAGCGACAGCGCCCCCTCTCGCTTCGGACCACCGTCCAGCGCCTGCTCGCGCAGCAGGCCCGATCGCAGCAGCGCGCCGGTCATCGCCGCCGCCGCGATGACCAGCGACACCGACCCCCACAGATGCAGACTCGTCTGGACGATGGTGGACATGGGCGCGGTGGGCCTCGCGTTGAGCGGGTCGGGCGGGCGACCTAAACTGACAACCGTCGCCCCACCGGAGTCCGCGGACGTGCCGAACATACTCGACCAGATCATCGCCCACAAACATCGGGAGGTGGCCGAAGCCCAGGCCGCCCAGCCGCTGGAGGAACTGCATCGCCGCGCTGCTGACGCCCCGCCGCCGCGCGACTTCTTCGCCGCCGTCACGACCCCATCCGATACCGTGCGTGTGATCGCCGAGGTCAAACAGGCCAGCCCGTCGGCCGGCCTGATCCGCGAGGACTTCGACCCCGTCGCCATCGCCCGGGCCTATGCCGATGCCGGCGCCGCGGCGATCAGTTGTCTGACCGACGAGAAGTTCTTCCGGGGATCGCTGACGGACCTGAGCGCGATTCGGCAGGCCGTGCCGGTGCCGGTGCTGCGGAAGGAGTTCATCATCGACCCGTACCAGGTGGTCGAAGCCCGCGCCGCGGGGGCGGATGCGGTGCTGCTGATCGCCGAATGCCTGAACCATGACGAACTGGCGACATTGGTCGAAGCGGCGCGCCGTCAGCGGATGGCCGTGCTGCTGGAGATTCACGAGGCGGCGAACCTCGACCGCGCGGCGGCGCACGTCGGTCGCGAGCGGCGGGTGCTGCTGGGGGTCAACAACCGCGACCTGCGCGCCATGGCCACCGATCTCGATCATACGCTGAAACTGGTCAGGCGGGTCAACGATCCGTCGCTGCTGGTCAGCGAGTCAGGCATCCGCACGCATGAGGATATCCATCGGCTTCAGGCGGCCGGGGTGAACGCGGTGCTGGTGGGCGAACACCTGATGCGTCAGCCGAACGTCGGTAATGCCTTGCGTTCGCTGATTCACGGCTGAGGCGTGGCGCGGCATCGAACGGCACCGCCTGGTCGACCGCTTCATCGATACGCCCCCGCTCGTCTGGCGTCGCCGCCGGCGTATCGCCGAACCGTATCGCCGAACATCGCGGAGCGTTGAGCGCCGACTTGATCGCGTTCTTCGGTGCCTGACGGCCATGGCTGGGCGAGGCCGAACGGTCACTTGCCGCGCAAGGCCCGCTCGACATTCCCCAGCGTGGCCTCGACAATTGACCGGGCGCCCAGTTCGGCCGCGGCGAAGGGCAGCTTCGCGGTTTCCACCGCCACGCGCTCGGCCACCTTCACCGGAATGGAAATGATGTCGGAGGCGATCTTCGTGCATCCGCTGACGGAAAAGCAGACCACGCAGAGCAAGGCCAGTCGCACGAGGGCGTTCGGTGTGGATCGGTGACGAGTCATGGGTCACTCCCTTGGCGCATGGATATCTTCGGCCGGGCAAGCGGACGATATAACCTCCCCAGACGCAAGCGGCACCACGGGCAATCTCCCGGCGGCTTGCCCAACCGCTACAGACCGAATGCGCGTGAGTTTGCCGGACGCTCGTGATACCATGCACCCAGGGGACGCCAATCGACGTGCACCTCGTTCCAGGAGTCTGACGATGGCCGAAGCGAACCTGCGCGTGGGATTCATCGGAGCCGGCGGAATCTGTCGGAACCGGCACCTGCCCGAGCTGAAGCAGATCGAGGGGATCGACCTGATCGCCGTGTGCAACCGCAGCGTCGACAGCGGCAACGCCGTCGCCCGGGAATTCGGCTTTGCCACGGTGATGACCGACTGGCGGAAGCTGGTCCAGCGCGACGATGTGGACGCCGTGTTCATCGGCACCTGGCCGTCCATGCACTGCGAAATGTCGATCGCCGCCCTCGCCGCGGGCAAGCACGTGTTCTGCCAGGCCCGCCTGTGCATGGACTGGGACGAGGCGAAGGCCATGCGCGACATGGCCATCCGCCATCCAAACCAGGTGAGCATGGTCTGCCCGCCGCCGCACCGCATGCCGTGGGAACCGGCGATTTGCCAGTTGCTGGCCGAAGAAGCGCTGGGCGAGGTGCACACCGTCGAAGCGGTCTGCCTCAGCGCCGCCAACGCCGACCCGCAAAAGGTCACCTGGCGCGAGCGCGTGGAGTTCAGCGGCCTGCAGGCGCTGGCGGTGGGCATCTACGCCGAGACGCTCAACGCCTGGGTGGGCGAGTACGACACCCTGTTCGCGACCACCGCCACCCCCATCGAGCGCAAGACCGACGAGCGCGGGCAGAGCTACGACATCCGCATCCCGCAGGTCGTCTGCGTCCAGGGCAGGCTGACCAACGGCATCGTGGCGACCGAACACCACAGCGGCGTGTCCCAGCACGCCCAGCAACAACACATCACCATTCGCGGAACCAACGGCACGCTGCGCGTCAGCCCGATGCGTTCGATCGAGTTTGCCAAAGCCGGTGAAGACCTGCAGCCGCTTGAGGTGGCACCGCAACAGCAGCGCCCCTGGCGGGTGGAGCGGGATTTCGTGGAGGCGGTTCGGGCGGCGCAGCGAGGCGAAACGTGGTCGGTCAGTCCCGACTTCACCGAAGCGGCCCGGTACATGCGCAAGGTGCAGGCGATTCACGACTCGGCAGGCAAGGGCCGGCCGATCACGCTGGACGAGGCGTATCCGATGAAATGATCACCCCCCCACCGCGGCGGCGGGATGGGTGGTTTCGACGAGGTAATCGTTGACGACCTGGACGATCTGGTCGATCAGTTGCTTGCCGCGCGGCGCTGAGCGAGGGTAGTCGTTGAGGATGATGCTGAAAGCGACCTCGCGCTGGTCGTGGGACAGGTATCCGCTCAGAGCGATCACGCCGCGAATGTAGCCGCTCTTGGCTTCAATGGTCGTCTGGCGGTACGCCCGGCCGGTGAAGCGCCGGGTGAGGGTTCCTTCCTCGCCGCCGACGGCCAGCGACTCGCGGTAGATCGAGCCGAGCGCCGGGTCGTCGTTCATGTAAGTCAGCAGGCGCACGAGCAGCCGGGTGGTGACACGGTTCTCCCGGCTCAGGCCGCAGCCGTCGTCGATGGCCAACGCGCGGGCTTCGGGCCCCAGCGCGCGGCTGAGAAACATTCGCCCGGCCGCCGCGCCGCTGGTCCAACTGCCCGGTTCGCCCGTCACCCGCCGGCCCACCTTTTTTAACAACGCCTCGGCGAACAGGTTCTGCGACTGCTCGTTGCACCGCTGGAGCACGTGCTCGATCGGCGTGCGGACCTCGGCCAGCGTTCGCGCCCCGCGCAAGTCGTCCTGACCATCGACGCGCCGAACGCCATTCACCTCGATGCCCGCGGCCTGAAGGCGGTCGCGCAGGGTGCGGGCGAAGAACAGCGGCGGGTCATCGACGGTCACGTGAATCGGCGCCAGCAACCGATGCTTGACCTGTCCGCGCAGCGTAATGCGGTTGGAATCCGGATCGCGGGTGGCCCAGAAGGCATTGCGGCGGCCGGTGCGGGCGAGGTTGGTCAGATCGACCGGCGCGTCAAACGGGCGGGTGGTGATCATCGGCGGCCGACCGATCTTCGACGCCGGCGTGGCGTAAACGTCCAGGCAATTGTCATTGAAGTTCAGCCCGGCCACCTGCGCGCAATACCACAGGTGCCGTTGGTCCCTCGGCCAATTGGGATGCACGAAGTTGCGGTCGAACTCGCGGTCATCGACGAACAGCGTCCCCACGCGCTTCACCCCCGCCCGGCCCACCACGTCGACCCACCGCGCCAGCAGGTGTTCGATCTCCAGGCCTGGTCGTTTACCGTCGGCGCTGACGTTGCCGTTGCCGGTCAGTTGGGCCAGCCCCACCTCCGCCAGCAGACGCGCGTCGCCGAAGCCCGGATCCCCATCGCCCACGACGATCAGGTCATCGCCCCGTTGCAGTAGTTTCGTGCTGAAGTGGAAGTCGCCGCCGAGCACGGCCAGGGCGGTGGCGGTGGTGACCAGCTTCATGTTGCTGGCCGGGATCATCGACCGATCAGGCTGGCGCTGGACGATCATCTCGCCATCGTCGAGGTCGGCCACGTAGAGCGAGCAGGTCGCTTCACCGAGGTCGGCCGCGTGGATCAAGGCGTCGATTCGTCCCTGCGGATCGGCTCCGAGCGCCGGCACGGCGATCATCGCGATCGCGCACCACAACCCGCCCCCCCATCGGGTGGGTCCGAAGGCCCGGCGCGGCATGTGACCATGGGCGTCCATCACGTTGTGGCTTATCGGTCAATCGCGGCGCGCCGCTTCAATGGCCGGCATGGTTACCGCCCCTCCGCGGGTACGATCACCGCTTGCCGACCTGCTTGAGGACATCCTTGGCCGCTTCGGCGGCGAGTTGGAAACACTCAGCGGGCGTCATGTCCTTCAGCGCCTGGTTGGCCTGGCCGCTGGGGCCGGTCGCCATGACCGCCGCCGAATGGGCCAGGTGAGGTTCCAGCGTCAACGGCCCTTCCCAGCCGCGATCGGCCAGGTCCCGGAGAATCTCCGGCACGTGGCCGTCGCCCGTGCCCACCGGCACGTGCTGAAAAGTGCCATCGCTCTGCTTCTTCGATTCCTTGAGGTGAATGGCGTCGGTGGCCGGTCCGAGCTCGCGCCACGCCGCCATCACGTCTTCGCCCGACTGGTTGTAGTTGTCGAAATCGAAGATGAGCTTGAAGTGTTCGGGATCGGCCTGGCGACACTGATCGCGGATCACGCCGACGTCGCGCACCAGGTCGCCGAAAATATGCCGCTCGTTCTCGTGATAGAGCACCAGGTCCAGCCGGGCGGCGATTTCGGTCAGCCGCTTCAGCCGGTCGATGCACTTGGCCTGCCAGACCGAATGCTCGGCTTCCTGTTTGTTGTAGTAGCTGAACAGCCGCACCTTCGCGGCGCCGAAGATATCCTTCATCTCGCCGAGGTGCTCGAGTTTGTGCGTGTCGATCTCGAAGTCGTCGGCGATGTCGATCTTGCCGATCGGCGACCCGAACATGCCCACGCGAATGCTCGCATCGTCGAGTTTCTTGGCGACCTGCCTGGCGTGAGCGGCGGGAAGCTCGGTGATGTTGATTCCATCAACGCTGCGCAGGTCGATGTGGTCGATACCCGCTTTTTGCAGGGCGGCGATCTGTTCGTCCATGCTGCCGCCGGCTTCATCGGCGAACGCGCTTAAGGTCCATACCATGGTGCCATCTCCTTGGGGTTGGGCGGTTCATTATGCCGCTGGCGGCGCGGGGTTCAAGCGCGGGCGGATCAATCGACCCGCTCGATCCGCATGGGCGCCTCGCAATGCGGGCAGACGGTGGTCATGCGGCGCTGCTGGGCGTCGGACCAGGCGAGCGGGCCGTCGTCCAGCGCCACCCGCGCGGCGTACACGCAGAACCCCGGCGGCGTGTCGGGGCCGAACGGATACTTCCGACCCGCGCCGCACCGCGCCGGGCAGTGGGGGCCTGGGTCTTCGAGCAGCTTCACGGTCCACTGCGGCACGCCGGTATATTGCCGTTTGTGTTGACGGGGTGATTCAGTCAGATCGACCGCCACCACGTCGGCATCGGCGTTCAGGGCCTGTTCGCTCAGGTGGGCCGCCCGCCGGATGCGTTCATCGTCCTGCAGGCTGATCTGCCAGTTATCCAGTTGCAGCAGCCGCCGCATGGCCAGGTCGAACAGCGGCCCGGCCTCTCGCCCCACCGCCGCGCCGGTGGTGATCTGATCGACCAGCCGCCGGTCGGCGCAGCGCAGGTCGAGCCGACGGGGCTTCAGCGGCGCCACCCGGTCGAGCAACACCAGCAACCCACCCAGCGCCGCCGATTCGTCATCGCCGGCATCGGGTAACAAGTAACCGGCTTCATGCACGGGCCGCGCTGCATCGGCGTCGATCACCACCACGCCGCACGCCCGGCGCAATCCGTCGGGCGCGGCGCGCCAGTCATACTCGATGGTGAGGTTCATCGCCGCCGATCAGCTTTTCGACACACCCATGGCTTCGCGGAGTTCCGGCTCGAGGTAGAGCATCCGCTGGCACGATGGGCACTGGACCAGCACGTCCTGCGTGGCCAGTTGGTTGACCCGCTCCACGGGAATCTGCATGAAGCAGCCGCCGCAACCGTACTCCAGCCGACGGCGATCCGCCTCGATCACCGGCGCCATGGCCTCGCCCTCGAACTGATCGGCCAACCGATCAAAAACGGCCAAGGCATCCGTGGGTACCTTGGCCGCTGCTTCGGCGCGTTCGGTCTTGAGTTCTTCAAGCCGACCCGCCACTTCGGATTGACGTTCGGCAAGTTCGCGGTCGGCCCTCTCCCTGATTTTCTGTTGATCGGCGAGCCGGGCTTCCAGCGCCGCCAGTTCCTCCTTCAGCCCGTCGATGCGCGTCATCTCTTCGAGCGTCTGATCCTCAATCTTCGCCTTTTCCGCCTTCAGCGTGTTCACTTCCACCAGGAACGCCGAGTACTCCTTGTTCGTCTTGGCGTTGTTCATCTGCTCGCGCAGTTTGGCGATGCGCTGCTCGAAGGCGTTGGCGTCGTTTTCCAGATTGGCGGCGGTGGCCTGGGCGTGCTTGAGGCGATGGGCGACCTCGTCGCGCTGCCGGGTGAGTTGTTCGATCTTGATCTGCTGGGCCCGCACGTGCTGGCGCGCCCCGTCGAGTCGGCTTTCCAGTCCCCGCACCTGCTGATCGACCAGGAACAGGCCGTGCAATGTGTCGTTCAACCCCATGGGTCGCATCTCCACGGAAAATAAACCTTCAGTATACACTGACCGCTCCCGGTGTGCGACCGCAGATACGCCCGGCGCAGTTGCCCGTGGAATCTGGGCGAGTATACTTGACCGGCTACACGAATATCCCCGCCCCGACAGGCCCCGCCGGCGTGTGGGGGTCGGCCTGCTCGAAGGATGATTTCCATGGCTACCAGCTTCGGCGCCCTGTGCACCGATTTTTACATTAACCAGAAGCTCGCCCTCAAGATGGACCTGCCCGCCGAGCGCGAGACCATCCTCCACATGCTCGACCGCGTCCGGGCCGACCACCCGCGGATGGATCGTTTCCGGCGGTTCTCCGACGAATTGGTTCTCGAATCCGGCCGGCAGGACGGCAAGCAGTCGTGGTTGGAACTGAGCGCCCAGAACCTGCGAACCGGGGTGCTCAATCCGGAAAGTCTCGACGAGGCATACGGCCTGCACCGGATGATCCTGGAAGTCTGCCCGTTCCACCTGACGATCAGCCCGCTGGACGTGGATCACCTGGAACTGATGTACGGTTTCGATTTGGAGTGCAAGGCGAACCACAACAAGGTGATCCAGGAAGCCCTGTTCGCCGGCACGCCCATGGCCGAGTTGCTGGAAATGCCGGGCGGGCGCGTGGTGGATTTGCAGCCGATGTTCGGCCTGGCGCTGGGCAAGGCGTGCCAGGTTCATGCCTTTTTCGAGGTGAAGACGCGGACCAGCCAGGCGGAGATTCGCCGCGGGCGTTTCCGCCCTGAGCCGATCAGCATCTACCTGACGGTTCGGCGTGGCGGGCCGCTGGGCCGGGTGGAAGAGTTGCTGACCTGGTTCGACGAGATTCGCGTTCAGGCCGAGCAACTGGCCACTGAAAAGGTGGTTCCACAGCTTCTCAACCCGATCAGCCGGGCGATTATCGGCACAACCTGACCGCTGCCGCCTTGCGAACGAATTCTCAACCGAACCCCTTTCCGGGCGAAACGTCCAATACGAAGGGATGGCCCACGAATATGCCGCGCGTGGGCGCTGGGCCGCTTTTGGCCGATATAATCAATCAACGAGGTGAACCCCATGCGAGTCGTTCGATCGCACATCCCGATGCTGACCTTGGCGATGGTTGTCGCCGCGACCTCGCGTGCGCCGGCCCAGAATGTCCTGGGCGACGGGCGACGGCTGGACGCGAATCTCCAGGTGGGCACTTACGGGCGCAATGCCCCGGCCGTACGAAACACCTACGGCGACGTGGGCAACGCCATCACCACCGGGAACGTGTCGGGCCTCGGTTCGTTCCGCGGCCGCCTGGGCTATACGCCGGGCAACGAGTTTCACGGTCGCCTGGGCACCAGCGATCTTTTCGACTTCCGACGCCGCGCCCGGAGCGACTTCCACACCGGCGTGACGGACCTGAGCACCCACTACGGCAATACGTTCCGGCGCAACTACCGCGATTACGCCGGCATCGACGCCAACAACCCCTACAGCACCGGTGCCATCCGCGCCGCTGAAGCCCCGACCCTCACCGCCGGGCAGCTCACCGGACAATCTCAACCGTACAACGTCAGCCCCCAGAGCTTGCGGGCCGGCACCAGCGCGCTGCAGGCCACGCGCGCCGACGTTCGTCTCGACGCCCGGACCGACCTGGCGCTGCCGGCCTATTCCACCCAGCGTCTCGGCGTGGGGCGCGGCGCCGACGGGCGGATGATGGAACTGGCCGCCAGCCCGCTGACCGGCCTGAGCATGCGCGACTTCCGGCGTCCCTCGCTCGATCGCCCCCAGGCTTCGGTCGAGATGGGCGCCGCCGGCGCCGACATTCAACCGGTCGACGACGAGACCGAAACCCCTGACCTCGGTGAATATCAGGGCATCGCCGGTCGTCTCGGCGGCCTGGTGCGAGCGCCATCGTGGGCGCTGGGCGAACCGTTGAGCGGGCGCATCGATCCCGATGACCCGCGCCTGCGTCAGGCTCTTGCTCAGCGTGCCGAGGCCATCGAGAAGCAGTTGTTCCGGCCGTTGGGTTCGGCCTCCGCGGCGCCGGGGGAGGATGTGTATCTCGACCTGCTCCGCGACATCCGCAATGCCGCCGGGCCAACCGCCGGACCTGTCGCCGGCGACCGCCTGACCGGTGAATCGCCCGAAGCGATGCCGCGATCATTCGACGAGCAGGTCCAGCGTAACATCGAACGCTACGCCGAAGCCCGACGCCAGACCGAGCAGGAGCGGGCCGAACGCCAGCAGACCGAAGCCGCGGCCACGCAGGCCGAGCAGGCCGGCGAAGACGAAACGGCCGAACCGACCGCCGGATCCGACGCCTACCGCCGCGTGATGGGCGAGTTGGACTATGATCTGCCGGAGATCACCTCGCTGGCCGGGGCGAACGAGAATGCCCTCAGCCAGGCGATGGCGCGGGGCGATCGGCTCATGCAGCAGGGCCGGTATTTCGACGCGGAAGATGCTTACCGCGCCGCCCTCTCGCACCGGCGCGAGTATCCGCTGGCCCGCGCCGGCCAGGCCAACGCTCAGCTTGGCGCGGGACTCTTTGCCTCGTCCGGGCGAACGCTTTACGGCCTGTTCAGCGAGCATCCCGAACTCATCAAGGCCCGCTACGCCCCGCCGATCATCCCTGATGCCGAACGCGCCGCCCACCTTGACAGGAGCCTCCGCCGCATGATGGATCGACACCAGACGCCCGAACTGCCGCTGGCCCTGGCTTACCTGGGCTACCAGCAGCAGCGGCCGGCGGTGGTGCGGGAAGGGCTGAACCTGTTCGAGCAGCGCGCGCCGGACGACCGATTGCTGCCCCTGCTGCGGCGGTTGTGGCTGGACCAGTCCGATCCGCCGAAGCCCTGAAACCCTCCACCGCCGCCGGGATTTGCAGGCGGCGACCCCCGTGACCCGATAAGCCGTATGGAATACTTTGCCGGACAGCCCGCGCCATGACCGCGACCTCCAACAGCCTCAGCGACCTCGTCAGCCCCACCGTATTGCAGGAACTGCAGGATGGCTTTACCGCCGTCACGGGGTTGCAGGCGTCCATCGTCGACCACCAGGGCCACCGCGTCACCGAGACCAGCGACTGCAGCCGCCTGAGCGAGCGCGAAGCGGCCATCGAGCACACGATCAACCGCGACCATCCCGGGTCGCTCACCGAACCGTTCAGCGTGCCCATCGACGTCGACGGCCGGCGACTCGGGGCGATCGTACTGACCGGCCGAACGCTCAACCGCCTGTGCCCGCCAAACGATGAGGAAATCCGCCGCCTGGCCGACCGGTTCGGCATCCGGATCGATGAACTGGACGCCTTCCGCGAGGCGGTCGACGCGTTGGGCATCAGCCGCCGGGCCGAGGTGGTGCGGTTCGTGTATCTGATGGCCGATGCGATTGCCCAGGTGTGCCTGCAGGATCTGCGTCTGAAACAGCGCGTGGACGAGATGACCACGTTGTACCAGCTTTCGACGCTGCTGGCCGGCAAGCGCGAGTTGCAGGAAGTGCTCGACACGGTGACCCAGCAGTCGGCCCAGGTGCTCAACGCCAAGGCGGCATCGATCCGCCTGCTGGATGAAGCCGGCCGCGAACTGGTTCCCACCGCGGTGTACAACCTCTCCCAGGAATACCTGGACAAGGGGCCGATCCTGTTGGAGCGCAGCGCCATCGACCTGCAGGCGACCCGAGGCGAGGTGGTGTACATCGCCGACATGGCCCACGACCCGCGGGTGCTCTACCCCGCCGACGCCCGGCGAGAGGGCTTGGCGTCGATCATCTGCGCCGGGATGATTTACCGCGGCCGGACGATCGGCGTGATGCGGATCTACACCGCCGAACACCGCGAATTCACGGAAGAAGAACGGCAACTGCTGCAGGCAATCGCCCAACTGGCCGCAGCGGCGATCGAGAATGCCCGCCTCGAAGCCGTCCGCGAAGAGTCCCGCCGCGTCCAGCGCCAGGTGCGCCTCGCCGCTGATGTGCAGCGCCGGCTCATCCCCGCCGCGAACCCCCATCTGCCGCCGTTCGACGTGGCCGGCCGGTACGAGCCCTGCTTCGAGCTTGGCGGCGACTTCTACGACCTGATCCGCTTCGAGCGAACGCTCGGCGTGGCCATCGGCGATGTGGTGGGCAAAGGTATCGCCGCCAGTCTGCTCATGGCCTCCGTCCGCGCCGCCCTGCGCGCCCATGTCGAAGACGTCTACGACATCGACGAAATCATGGCCAAGGTGAACACCGCCCTCGCCCACGACACCCGAGATCACGAATTCGCCACCGCGTTCTACGGCACGCTCGATTCCGATACTCTTCGCCTGACCTACTGCTCGGCCGGGCACGATCCGGCGTTCCTCCTGCGCGACGGGCAGTTCATCGACCTCGACGTCGGCGGCATGGCGCTGGGCATCGACGAACATCAGCATTATGACAAGGGCCTGATCGACCTGCACCCGAACGATGTGCTGCTGATCTACACCGACGGCGTGCCCGACGCCCAGAACTTCGCCGGTGAGAAGTTCGGCCGCGACCGCATCCGCAAGGCGATGACCGACGTGGCCGACAAGGCCGCCGGTGCGATCCTCAACCATGTGTTGTGGGAGGTGCGCCGATTCATCGGGCTGAACAACCCGCCGGACGACATCACGCTGGTGGTGGTGAAGGTGGACCCGGCGCGCTATGCCGCCGGCGCCGGCATCTGATTTCGCTGCCACGCCCGATATTCCGGTTTTCCCTCGCAAAACCGGACGTTGGTCGCGGGGTCTGAAGCCCATCGCCCGCCCCGGCCGATATAGTTCCAGGACCCCACTGTGTATCCGAGTGTTTCGTGATGAGCTCGATCGGACCCGGCATCGCGGGCAGTGTTTCCCAGGCCGCCGCTCAACAGGCCGACGTCGCCCGGGCCCGGGATAAGGTGCGCAACCGGGACGAGCA
This sequence comes from uncultured Planctomycetaceae bacterium, assembly GCA_964395825.1. Lineage (GTDB taxonomy): Bacteria > Planctomycetota > Phycisphaerae > Phycisphaerales > Zrk34 > JANQFT01. The sequence continues at coordinate 4,354 of CAYNCM010000048.1, read as the reverse complement.
GGAAGCCCAGCGACTGCGCGAACTGCTTGAAACCCACTTGTATTCGGTGGAGAATTCCGCCCAGGCCGATGACGATCCCCTTCGGGTCAAAGACGAACAACGCAACGCCCAGCAACATCGCCGCCAACGCGAACACGAACAGCAGCGCAAAGACCAGACCGAGCCGACCGATGTGGCCGAGCTGTCGAACGACACCGCATCGAGCGATCCGCCCTCGGCGCCTGCTTCACCGCTCGGCCCGCCCCCGCCACCAGGCCGCCGCCTCGACGTGGAGGCCTGAACACACCCGACAACCCGGACTCGCTCCCGGCGACTTTTCGGCGCCGTTTCCGCCGGCTCACGCTTCGTAACCGAAGAGGGTAAGCCGGTGGGCGGCGCGTTGAGCTTCGGCGCGCAGTTCATCGGACCGGCGGTAGGCGAGGCATCGATCGGGACGAATAGAGGCGACGGCTTCGTCGAGGCCGGGCTGGTTGACCGGCAGTTCGCAGAACGCGGCGGTGCGGGCAAGCATGGCGCGGGGGTCGGCGAGCAGGTCTTCGTAGCGCAGTTCCATCGCCTGGTCGCCGAGGTGCAGGACGTGGCTCTGGGCGAGGCTGACGTATTTCTCCCAGAGGTCGAATCCGGCGCGCAGGTCGGCGCAGCGGAGAGCGTCGGTGAATCCGCCGGTTTTCAGTTTGAGCTGGTAGAGTCCGCGGCGGCGATGGCGCTGGTGGGCGCGGGCCTTGTGTTCGAGGGTGCGCTGCTGTCGGGTTCGGAGGCTGGCGGCGACGTCGATGCCGTGCCGGGTGATGTGAATGACGCGGGCATTGGGAAACAGGCGGAGCCAGACGGGCAGCGTGTAGGTGTTGCGAGGGTCTTTCCAGCCCCACGGCCGATCGACGCGGTGCAGGCCGCGCCAGTGAAGGTAGCCGCGCCAGCCGAGGTAACTGACGGTATGGCGGGATCGGAGGACGGCGTGAAGATAATCGTGAGACAGGGCCTGGACCTGGGGGTGCTGGAGGAATACGTCGAAGGCGTCGGGCTGGTACCACTGAGCCCCGACCTGCCGCATGAGCCACTGGTTGAGTCGCTGAAAGAACAGCGCTTCGTGGTTGTGGTCGAGCTGATTTCCGATCATCAGGCCGCAGCGCTGCAGAAGCTGCATGAGCAGGCTGGTGCCGGACCGGTGCATGCCGATGACGATGACGGGCGCCGCGAGGTTCAGCGGCGGCAGATCGCCGAGCGGATCGGGCGCCGCGAGGGGCGAGGGTTCGGGGCGGTGCGGTGGATGAGCCAGTCGCGTGGTCATGCCGCCTCCCGGGGGTGTTGGGTGCAGAAGCCCGCGGCCTGCCGGCAGAGGTCCGCCAGGGCGGCGAGGCGTCTGGGTTGGGCGAATTCGGCTTCGACGCGCCGACGCGCCGCGCCGCCGAGTCGACCGGCCAGGTCGGCATCCCGGGCCAGGCGCGTCATCGCCGCGGCCATGGCCGCTTCGTCGTGTTCATCGACCAGCAGGCCGGTTTCGCCTTCGACCACCACGTCGGGGATGCCGGCGTGACGGGTGGCGACGGTGGGCAGGCCGGTCGCACCGGCTTCGAGCACGGCGTTGGGCGTGCCTTCGCAGTCGCCGTCCGGGCCTTCGACCGAATGCTGGACGAACGCGCGGGCGGTGCGCATCCGTCGTTGAACTTCGGTGTGGTCGAGATTGCCGGTCAGCGTGACCGCCCCCGCGAGGCCGAGCGATGCGATGAGTCGTTGGCAGTCGGCACGCAGCGGCCCGTCACCGATCAGCAGCAGTTGAGCCTCGGGACAGGCGCGGCGAACCGCGGCGAAGGCGCGAATGGTCGTCCGGGGCGCTTTCTTGTCGACGAGCCTGCCGACGCCAATGAAGGTCGGCGGTGCGTGGCGCGGGTCGGCATCGCGGAAGCGCCGGCAGTCGACGCCGTAGGGGTTGTAGTGGACTTTGTCAGCCGGGGCGCCGAGTTCGATCAGTCGCCGGGCCATCGCGCGGGACACGGCGACGACCGCCGCGGCGGCGTCGAACAGCGCCTGGTACTGCCGATGATGAGAGGCGATGACGTGATGGACCGAAGCGTCGTAACCGTGGAAATGGGCGACCTGCGGCAGACCGGCGCGCCGGCACGCGGCCATCGCCCGCACGCTGCACGGCCCCCACTCGCTGAGCACGACATCGGGACGGACTTCATCGAACGCCCGCAGCAGCGCTTCGGTGTGGTCGCCGCCCCAAGGCCGACGGAGGGCGATGCGGCTTGCCTTTCGCCACGCGCGGGCAGCCAGGCTTTGCGACCGCAGCGGCCGGTCGCCCAGATGCGGCGGGTCGCCGTGGACGAGTGTCACGTCGGCCGGCAGGCCTTCGACGTGGGCGCGGATGAAAGTGGGCAGCTTCCGGAGCGGCGCCGGGTCGATCACGCAAACGCGCAGGTTGGCCGGCCGTGGGACCGCGGGATTCACCCTTATGGCGCCGTGAGTCATGCGTCCAGTTCCCATGCGGCAAGCGGCGGCCGGCGGCGCGACCGTTACAAACCGCAATGTCCGTATCGTCCTGATAACCGGGGAGCTTTAGCCGATGCGCCGGTCGTGGGAGAGCCTGAGAGGTTCAACGGGCCGCGCACGTGAGTCAGCGGTCGTCCGAGCGTTGTCGCCGGCCCCCCGGCCGCTGCCTGACGTTCGCGCTCGCTGAATCGCTGGCGAGCCTTTCCGGCTTACCCGGCCCTTCGCTTCGCTCAGGGACCAGCCTGGGCTGTTCAATCCTCCGGCTGCATGACGGCCATGAACGCCTGCTGGGGGATGTCGACCGAGCCGACGCGCTTCATGCGCTGCTTGCCCTTCTTCTGCTTTTCGAGCAGTTTGCGTTTGCGGGTCACGTCGCCGCCGTAGCACTTGGCGATGACGTTCTTGCGCACGGCCCGGATGGATTCGCGGGCGATGATCTTCCCGCCGATCGCCGCCTGGAGGGGAATCTCGAAGGCGTGGCGTTCGATTTCCTTCTTCAGCTTGATCAGCAGCGCCCGGCCTCGCCGTTCGGCCGAGTCGCGGTGCGCGATGAAGCTCATCGCGTCGATCGGCTTGCCGTTGATCATCACGTCCACCTTGACCAGCCGGCCGGCCCGGTAGCCGAGCACCTCGTAATCCATCGTCCCATACCCGCGGGTCATCGACTTGAGCTTGTCGTAGAAATCGAAAATGATCTCGGCCAGCGGCAGGTCGTATTCGAGAATCTGCCTCGTCTCGGACAGATATTGCTGTTTGCGGTAGGTGCCGCGGCGCTCTTCGCACATCTTCATCAGGTCGCCGAACGCCTCGGCGGGCGTGATGATTTCCAGGCGGACGATCGGCTCGCGCAGTTCCTTGATCTGCGAAGGGTCGGGCAGTTCGGAGGGGTTGTGAATGTCGATCACTTCGCCATCGGTCTTTTCGACCTGGAAGGTGACGGTGGGCGCGGTCTGGACGATTTCGACGTTGCCTTCGCGCTCCAGGCGTTCCTGGATGATCTCCATGTGCAGCAGGCCGAGGAACCCGCAGCGGAACCCGAAGCCCAGCGCCTCGTTGGCTTCGGGTTGGTAGGTGAACGAAGCGTCGTTGAGGTGCAGGCGATCGACGGCCTTGCGCAGGTCTTCGTAGTGCGTTTCGCCCGTGGGATAGAAATCGCAGAACACCATGCGCTGCGGCTCGCGGTAGCCGGGCATGGGCTGGGCGGCGGGGGCTTTGTTCTGCGTGATGGTGTCGCCGATGTTCACTTCGTCCAGTGTCTTGATCGAAGCGTAGCAGAAGCCGACCTCGCCGGCGGCCAGGGTTTCGACTTTCTTCTCGCGCGGGGTCATCTTCCCCAGGCCCGTGATGGTGTAGGTGCGGCCGGTCTGCATCATGCGGACCTGATCACCGACGTGCACGCGGCCGCTGAACACGCGGATGTAAACGATCACGCCGCGGTAGTCATCGTAGACGCTGTCGAAGATGAGCGCCTGGGTGGGCTTTTCGGCGTCGCCGGTCGGGGCGGGCAGCTTCTCGCAGATGGCCGTGAGCAGATCGTCGATCCCCTCGCCGCTCTTGGCCGAACACCGCAGGCAGTCGGCCGCGTCGAACCCGAGGACGGATTCGATCTCCATGGCGATCTCGTCCGGACGCGCGGCGGGCAGGTCGATCTTGTTGAGCACGGGGATGATTTCCAGGTCGTGCTCGATGGCCTGGTAGGCGTTGGCGACGGTCTGGGCCTCGACGCCCTGGGCGGCATCGACCACCAGCAACGCCCCTTCGCAGGCGGTCAGGGCGCGGCTGACCTCGTAATGGAAATCGACGTGGCCGGGCGTGTCGATCAGGTTGAGCATGTAGTCCTCGTCGGCGTGACGGTAATGCACGG
>CAYNCM010000047.1:0-25097 GCA_964395825.1 uncultured Planctomycetaceae bacterium | reverse complement strand
GGCGACGCGACGCTGTTGATTCACAAGGGCTTCCAGTTCGAGCAGGCCGGCGAGGTGCCCGACCCGTCCACCGCCGACAGCGAGGAATTCGCCGAGGTGCTCAACCTCCTCCATCGCTGCCTGGGGCAAGACAACCAGCGCTGGCACAAGGTGGCCGCGGGCTGCCAGGGCGTCAGCGAAGAAACGACCACCGGCGTGCATCGGCTCTACCACATGCAGCGCGACGGAACCCTCCTGTTCCCCGCGGTGAACGTCAACGATTCGGTCACCAAGAGCAAGTTCGACAATCTGTACGGCTGTCGCCACTCGCTGATCGACGGGCTTAACCGCGCCTCGGACGTGATGCTCTCGGGCAAGGTCGCGGCGGTGCTGGGCTACGGCGACGTGGGCAAGGGCTGCTGCCAGGCGCTCAAGGGCCAGGGCTGCCGCGTGATTGTCACCGAGGTCGACCCCATCTGCGCCCTGCAGGCGGTCATGGAAGGTTACGAAGTGAAGACCATGGACGAAGTCGTCGACTTCGCCGACCTCTTCGTCACCACGACCGGCAACTACCACGTGGTCACGCTCGACCACATGAAGCGGATGAAGGACAAGGCGATTCTCGGCAACATCGGCCACTTCGACAACGAGATCGACATGGCCGGCCTGACCCGGGCGACGAAGCGCAACAACATCAAGCCGCAGTTCGACGAGTTCATCTTCGAAACCTCCGGCAAGAGCATCCTGGTCCTGGCCGAGGGCCGCTTGCTGAACCTGGGCTGCGCGACCGGCCACCCGTCGTTCGTGATGAGCAACAGCTTCACCAACCAGGTGATGGCGCAGATCGACCTGGCCCTGAGCCACGCCGGCAAACCCACGCTCAGCGGCGAAAAGTACGAAACGGGCCAGGTGTACGTCCTGCCGAAGAAGCTGGACGAGAAGGTCGCCCGGATGCACCTGGGCAAGCTCGGCGTGAAGCTGACCACCCTGACCCGGGAACAGGCCGACTACATCGGCGTGCCCGTCGAAGGCCCCTACAAGCCGGACCACTACCGCTATTGATGGCCGGTGGGGGACCGGGCCAGGGTTCTGGCCGCGGGCGTCTGGTCCGCGGCTTTTTCGCGCCCGGCCGCCGCACCCTTCAGCCACGGGGCCACTTAACCAGGCCCTGTCGCGCTGCTACAGTGCAACCGGTCATCGGCGGAGGTTCCCATGGCGACGGATCGGCTTCAGATCGAACGCATTCCGCACCTGAACGACGGCGTGATGATTCTCTCGTTCAGCGGATGGTTGGACGGCGGAGGCGTGTCCACCGCCACCGTGGAGTGGTTCAAACAAACGCTCGGCGCAGCGCGCTTCGCCACGGTGCACGGCGAAGGGTTCTACGTCGAAAGCTTTCCCGCGTCCATGGAAGTGGCCGCCCTGCTGCGCCCGCACGTGAAGATCGAAGACGGCATGGTGCGGCAGTTCACCTTGCCCGGCGGTGAGTTCAGCGCCGCGCCGGCCCGGCAACTGATCCTTTTCCAGGCCCGCGAACCGAACCTGGCCTGGGATGCGTTCGCCGATTGCCTGTTCAACATCACCCGGCAGACCAACGTCAAACGGATGTTCTTCGTCGGCAGCGTCGGCTCGGCGGTGCCCCACACCCGCACGGCCCCGGTCAACGCGTCGGTGTCCGATGCGGCCATGAAGCAGACCCTCGAACCCCTGGGTGTGCGCTTCAGCCATTACAACGGCCCGGCCAGCTTCGCCAGCTACCTGCTGGCCCGCGCTTCGCGCCACGGCATCTCCATGGCCAACCTCGTCGTGGAAATCCCCGCTTACGTCCACAGCGCCAATCCCAAATGCGTCGAGGCCGCCATTCGAACCCTCTGCACCCTGCTCAACCTTCGCCCGAACCTCGATGAACTTCGCACCATGAGCGATGAGTGGGAAAAGCGACTGAGCGCCAAGATCCAGGACCACCCCGAACTCGCCGAGCACATCACCCAACTGGAAGAGAACTACGACAGCGAGGTGTTCGATCACCAGCTTGGCGACCTGAAGAGTTGGCTCGAAGAACGCGGCATCCGGGTCGACTGAGCGCGTCGGGTGGCGGGGGCACGCCTCCGTTCGGTGACCGGTCAGTCGTTGCGGATGCGGCGGCGATAGTCGGCGGGCGAGCCGTTCATCAGGTTCCTGAACACGCGGTGGAACTGGGCGTAGCTGCCGAAACCGGCGGCGAGTGCGGCGGCGGTCATGTTCATCCCCTCGCCACGCCCGTAGCGCTGGAGGAAGTGATCCAGCCGGGCGCGGTTGCGATAATCGGTCAGCGACACGCCGGTCTGTCTTCGGAACAGTCGGCCGAGACGATCGGCGCTCAGGCCGCATTGCCGCGCCAGGGCGGGCAGGTCGAGCGATGGATCGCGCTGCCGGATGAGCCAGGCGGCCCGTTCGACCGCCGGGTGCACGCCGGTCGTGGTCACGTTCCGGTCGGCCTGCTGGAAGGCACGCCACGCTTCGAGCACCGCGTAACCCACGCCGGCGTTGAAGCGGGCCACGTCGTGGCTCGCCGCGGCCAGGTCGTTCAGCAGATGCTCCAGCTTGGCCGCGTGAGCGCCGGCCAGCGATCGCGCCACGGGTCCGGACGGATCGGTCTTCAGCAGCGGCCTCGTCTCGGCGGTATGGCAGATCGTCCCCAGCCAGCGCGGGCGGATGACCACGACCCACATGGCGAAATCCGACGACTCGCCGACCAGCACGTGCTCGTGATCGGGATACAGCCAGATCAGCGTCGCGGGGCGCAGGTCGTGGCGCGTGCCGCGAATCAGGTACGACGCCCGCCCGGCGGTGATGAGGTTGAACTCCAGGTCATCGTGGGTATGGCTGTCCCGTCGCGCCCGGGGGTGCGCCCGGTACCGCCAGGCGTTGCCCCGCAGGGGGCGCCGGTAATTCAACTGCTCGCGCATGGCAACGGCAAATGATAACAAATTCCGACCAGGTGAGCAGAATCGGTTCATCCGGCTGGCGATAATGACAAGAATCGGCGGGGCAAACCTCTGACCCGAAAGGCCGACGATGAATCCGACCGCCCCACACCCCACGCCGACCGCTCCCATCAGCGACCAGGCGATCGACCAGTACCGCAACGAAGGTTACATGGTGCTCCAGCGCGTGATCGACGATCAGATGCTCGAAATGCTGCGCGAGGAATGTGCATACTTCATCGGCTACAAGGACGGACAGATGGACGAGAAGGGCGTGACCCGCCAGGGCATCACCCATCGCGGCCGCCGCTACTTCATCGGCAACATCTACCGTCTGAGTCATCGCCTGTGGCGGTTCATCTACGGCGACCTCATGGCCCAGCTCACCCGCGCCGCCCTCGGGCCCAACGTCTACCTGTTCAACGAACAATGGGTGGTCAAAGGCCCCGAGCAGGGCATGAAGTTCAGTTGGCACCAGGACTCGGGCTACGTGAAGTTCAGCGATCCGGCCACCACCCACGCGCCCTACCTGACCTGCTGGTGCGCGCTGGACGACATGAGCGAAGCGAACGGCACGGTGTACCTGCTGCCGCATTCGCGAGGCCAAACCAACAACAGGATCATCGACCACACCCAGGAGCAAGGCTCCAACGACCTGATCGGCTACACCGGCGACGACCCCGGCATCCGCGTGGACGTGCCGGCCGGCAGCATCGTCGCCTTCAGCAGCTACAACCTCCACCGCAGCGGCGCCAACACCACGCCCAACCTGCGACGGGTGTACCTCGGCCAGTACAGCGCCGAACCCATCGTCCACAGCCAGACCGGAAAGCGGTGGGCCCAGGCGGTGCCGTTCATCAAAGACGGCCAGGTCGTGTACGATCCGAAAACCGATCCGGCCGCGACGTAGAAACGCCTCCCCCCGGCGCGGCGAAATGAAAGAACCATCAATGAAAGAACCATCAATGTCGACAACCGTGGGTTCGGCGATCGCCGATCTGAAGTGGAAGGACGACTGGGCCACCGCCCGGAGACATCACGAACAATGGTGGCGGGGCGAGGGACTGGTGCTCTGGCTGACCGCCCCGCGCGATCGGCCGCACGAAGACATGCCCCAGCCCACGCCCCCCGAGGACGTCCGGGCGCGGTGGTACGACCCGGCGTATCGCCTGGCCAAAGGCGAACACCAGCTTTCGCGCACCCACTTTGCCGCCGATTCATTTGCTTACCTGCCCACATGGTCGGGCGCCGGCGACCTGGCCGCGTACCTCGGCTGCCCGACCCATTGCGTGCCCAAAACCGTCTGGTTCGAACCGATCATCCCCGAGGACGATCCTCCGGAGGATTTCCCTCCGCTGGCCATCGACCACGATAACCCGGTGCTGCGCGACACGGTGCGCCTGGTGGACCTGGCGGTCGCGCGCAGCGGCGGGCGGTACCTCGTCACCCCGCCGGACATCATCGAAAACGTCGACATTCTCGCTTCGCTGCGCGGGACCGAGCCGCTGTTGATGGACATGATCGAACGGCCGGCGTGGGTCGAGCAGCGACTCTGGCAGATCAACGAGGCGTTCTACGAAGCGTTCGACCTGTTCTACGAGAAGATCGCCGACGCCTACGGCGGCAACACGTTCGTGTTCAACGTGTGGGGCCCGGGGCGCACGGCCAAGGTGCAGTGCGATGCCTGCGCGATGTTCGGCCCGGCGATGTTCCGGCGCTTCGTCGCGCCCCCCCTGCGGGCGCAGTGCGAATGGCTCGACTACGCCATGTACCACCTCGACGGCGAAGACGCCCTGCCGAACCTCGACGCCCTGCTGGAGATCGACACGCTCCAGGCGATCGAATGGACGCCACGCCACCTGGCCTCGGGCGATACCGGCGGCAACCCGCGGTGGTACGACCTGTACCGCCGAATTCTCGAAGCCGGCAAGAGCGTCCAGGCGATCGCCGTGAAGCACCACGAGGTGATTCCCCTGCTGGACGCAGTCGGCCCGGAGGGCCTGTTCATCGCCACCACCGCCGACACGCAGGAGGCGGCCGACCAACTGGCCGAGCGGGTGGAGGCATACCGGTAACACCTTCTCCTGGCCCGATCTGCCGGGCGCGGCCCGCGGAAGCGACCGCCCCGCGCCTCCGGGGCTTCGCCCCCGCTCGCTCGACGCCCATGCCGGTGGCGGATATCATGGGGGGTTGTCGCCGGATGGCGGCGGGGCGCGGGGCGACGGACGGATTGCCACAGGTCGACGCTTCGGCGGCGGGTGGGACCGCGCCACACGCCGCAGTCCATTGCCCGAGCAGGCCGCCACAGGGACAGGATGCCGCTGATGTCTTCGACGGTCACACCCCCCGAAGCCGGCGCCCGGCGGGCTGACAGCGAGCGCGAGTTTCTCAATCGGGAGCTCACCTGGCTGTCGTTCAACCACCGGGTGCTGCACGAGGCGCTCGACGAGCGCACGCCGCTGCTGGAGCGGGTGCGGTTCCTGTCGATCTTCACGTCGAACCTCGATGAGTTCTACATGAAACGGGTCGGCGGGCTGAAGCGGCAGATCGTCGCCGGCGTGGCGAGCCTGTCGCTGGACGGCATGACCGCCGCCGGGCAACTGGCCGCCATCCGCCAGGCCGTCGTGCCCATGCTCAAGGAGCAGGCCCGCTGCCTGACCGAGCAGATCCAACCCGCCCTCGCCCGCGAAGGCGTGCACCTGCTGGCGTGGGATGAACTGACCGACGGCGAGCGCGCCTTCGCCAATGACTACTTCCGCCGGCAGGTGTTTCCGGTGCTCAATCCGCTGGCGGTCGATCCGGGCCACCCGTTTCCGTTCCTGTCGAACCTGTCGCTGTCGCTGGGGGTGAAACTGGCCCACCGGGGCCAGGCCGAGGCGCTGTTCGCGCGGGTGAAGGTGCCCGAAGTGTTGCCGCGCTGGCTGCACCTGGACACCGGCGAACACCGAGGCCAGTTCCGCTTCGTGCGCATGGTCGACGTGATCAGCCACAATCTCGACGAGCTTTTCCGGGGGATGACGGTGCTCAGCGTCACGCCGTTCCGCGTGACCCGAAACGCCGACGTGGAGCGCGATGAGGAAGACGCCGAGGATCTGCTCGTGCTGATCGCCCAGGAACTGCGCGAGCGCCGCTTCGCCCGGATCGTGCGCCTGGAGCATGGCCCGGAGGCCGATCCTTGGACGATCCGCTTCCTCAAGCGCGAGCTGGGCGTCAACGATCAGGACGTGTACGAACTGCCCGGCGAGTTGGACTACACGGGCATGGGACCGGTGGTCGACCTGGAGATTCCGCCCCTGAAGTATCCGCCGTGGTCGCCGCGGGTGCCCGTGCCGTTGGCGGACGAGGAAGCGGATATTTTCGCCCTCATGCGGGCCGGCGATTTTCTCGTGCATCACCCGTATGAAAGTTTCAACGCCACGGTGGAGCGGATGATTCTCGCCGCGTCGGACGATCCGGACGTGCTGGCGATCAAGCTGACGCTGTACCGCATCGGCGACAGCCGCTCGCTGATGAACAACCTCATCCGCGCCGCCGAGGCGGGCAAGCAGGTCGTCTGCCTGGTCGAACTCAAAGCCCGCTTCGACGAACAGCGCAACATCTACTGGGCCCAGGAACTTGAACGGGCCGGCGTCCACGTGGTCTACGGCATCGTGGGGCTGAAAACCCACACCAAAATCACCCTCGTCGTCCGCCGCGAAGACAACAGCCTGCGCTGCTACGCCCACATCGGCACCGGCAATTACAACATCCAGACCGCCCGGCTGTACACCGACTTCGGCATGTTCACCGCGCGGCCCGAACTGACCGACGAAGTGGTCGAGCTGTTCCATTACCTGACCGGCCGATCGCTCAAGAGCGAATACCGCAAGCTCATCGTCGCCCCCGTGAACATGCGCCAGCGGTTCATGCGGCTGATCGAACGCGAGATTGCCCACCACGAAGCCGGGCGACCCGCCCGCATCCTCGCCAAGATGAACAGCCTGGAAGACCGAAAGATCATCCGCGCCCTGTATCGCGCTTCGCAGGCCGGCGTGGCGATCGACCTGATCGTGCGCGGCTTCTGCTGCCTGAGGCCCGGCGTCGAGGGCATGAGCGAAAATATCCGCGTCATGTCGGTCATCGGCCGGTTCCTCGAACATTCGCGGGTGTTCTACTTCCGAAACGGCCAGAACGACCCGATCCACGGCGACTTCTTCATCGGCTCGGCCGACTGGATGTTCCGAAACCTGACCCACCGCGTGGAACTGATCGCGCCGGTCGAGGATTTCCAGTGCCGGCAGAAGCTGTGGCAGACGACGCAGATCCTCCTCAACGACCAGCGGCAGGCCTGGGACATGGACGCCGACGGCCGCTACACCCAGCGCCGGCCGACCGATCCGCAGGCCGACCGCGGCACGCACCAGCGATTGATGCAACTGACCCAGCAGGCGATGGGCCCGACCGCGGAACTCGGCGAACCGGCCGGGGAACCTTGAACCGCTCATCGTGAGTCCACGACCATGACCGTCACTTCACGACATGCCTACGGCGCTTCGGTGTTGCTGGACCACGTCGACGCCCTGGCCGCCCAGGTGCCCGGGGTGCGACAGGCCGAGAACATCGATCGCGTGCACAAGATGCGCGTCGCCAGCCGCCGGCTGCGCGCCGCACTCGATCTGTTCGGTGAGGTTCTGCCCGCCCGCAAACTCAAGAAGTGGACCCGGCGCATCAAGAAAGTGACCCGCGCCCTGGGCGCCGCCCGCGACACCGACGTGCAGATCGCGTTCCTCGATCAGTTCGGCGAACACCTGCCCGAAGACCGCCGCCGCGAACTGAGGCCGGGACTTGATCGGCTGCTGCTGCGCCTCCGCCAGAAGCGCAACAACCTGCAAGGCGGGGTGCTCAAGGCGATGGATCGGCTGGAATCCAGCGACGTGACCCGCGACATGCAGCAGGTTCTGCGGCAGGTCATCGTCGATGCCCGCACGGACGGCGTCGATCCGCGTTCGGTCGACTTGCAGCACGAAGCCCGCGAGCTGATCGGCCGACGACGCGAGCAACTGCTCGTCTTCGAGCCGTATGTCGAACAGCCCGAAGCCGCCGAGCAGCATCACGAAATGCGCATCGCTGCCAAGTACCTGCGTTACACCCTCGAAGCCTACGCCGATCTGTTCAAGGGCAAGCTCAAACCGCAGATCAAAATCGTCAAGCGGGTGCAGGAACAACTCGGCGAGATTCACGATGCCGATGTGTGGGTGGATTTCGTGCCGCGGTTCATCGAGGAAGAGCGCCATCGTTTCCACGAGTTCTTCGGGCACAGCCGGGGCATGGCTCGCCTGTTGCCCGGATTGGATTTTCTGCGCGAAGACCGCCGGGCGGCGCGGCGGGGACTGCATCAGCAGTTTGTTCAGTCCTGGCTGCGGACGGTGCGCGAGGATCGGTGGAACGAATTGACCGCCGTGCTGGACGGGGCGGTGTTCGGCCGGACCGCGCCCGCCGACGCGGCACGCGACGACCCGACGCCCGATGCCGATGATTTCGACGAGCGGGTGGGCGATGACTGATCCGCCGGCAGGTCCGATGTCCGACGCGCTTGATCCGCAGCGCGATCCGCGGCTGGCGCCGGTGTTCCAGTTGGCCCGGGCCTGCGCTTACGAGGCCGGCCATGCCCATCAGGTCACCCGCATCGCCCTGCGCCTGTTCGACGAGCTGACCGAACTGCACGGCCTGGGCGAGGAGGACCGCTTTCGCCTCGCCGCCGCCGGCTTGCTGCACGACATCGGGTGGGTTGAAGGGCAGAAGGGCCATCACAAGACCGCCCTGCGTTACATCATCACCTCCGCCGGGCTGCCGTGGGACCGGCGGCATCGCCGCATCATCGGCTGCATCGCCCGCTACCACCGCAAGAGCCTGCCGAAGATTTCCCACGAACACTTCGGCGCGCTCGACGAAGCGGATCGCCAAATCGTCGTGAAGCTGGCCGCCCTGCTGCGCCTGGCCGACGGCATGGATCGCACGCACACCAACATCGTGCGCGAGGTGGGCTGCGCCACGACCGACGGCGGGGTGATGGTCCGGGTGGAGACGAACGGCCGGGCCGCGGCCGAACGCGCCGTCGCCCAGAAGAAGAGCGACCTGTTCGAGCGCGTTTACCAGCACCCGATCCGCCTCGAGTGGAACACCACCATCACGTGAACGCGGATCGGCACGCCTCTAACCCAGCAGCACATCCATCGTCGGCAGTTGGCGATCGAGCAGGGCCCGGAAATAGGCGCACAGCAGTCGGTTGGCGCGTTGGAGCGCTTCAGGCGGGTGGTCGTCGAGCGGTCGGCCGGCCGCGGCGTCACGCAGCAACAGCACCGTCTGTCTTCGCACGCGCCAGCGATCATCACCGCCGGTGTCGTGCACCACGCCGCCGGACAGAGGATTAAACGCCAGCGTCGCGGCCTGTTCGTCGAGTTGATCGCCGGTCTGCACGTCGTGATCGAGGGTCGGACGATAGCCCAGGTCCGTCACCAGCGCCCACTGGAAGGTCAACAGCGCCGCCTGATGCGCCTGGCGGTCGGCCAGCGCGCCGAGCAGATCGCGCAGCGCGACGAACGTGGCCGGATGCGGGTCGTGATCGTGCAGCAGGTTCGTGGTCAGATCCCCGGCGTACATGGCCAGGCGATAGGCCCGCAGGTCGCGCCGCAGATGCCAGTGGGCGTCGAGCAGATTCCACTCGGTCAGGGTCGCCAGTTCCACGTTGGCCTTGGTGATGAACACCGCTTCGCCGCGGGTCAGCAGTTCCACCCCGCCGCTGAACCGCTGGAGTGTGCTGGGGGTCTGGCGCTTGGCGCCCTTGGCGATGACCGACACCCGGCCGTGCGCTTCGGTCAACAGCACGGCGATCTGACTGGTCTCCGACCAGTCGCGCAGCCGCAGACAAACGGCCTGGTCCTTGACGGTGGGCATGGTCGGTAGTGTAAGGCAAAGGGCCGAACGCAGCGGACAGAAGGCGACAAGCCCGAAGGTGAAAGCGGATGGCGGACGGCTGGCATGCCGAAGGTGAAAGCGGATGGCGGACGGCTGGCATGAAAAAAAGGACGCCGCGGCACAAGGCCGCGGCGCCCGGCGGGGTGGTGGGTGACTTGGGGAATTTCCGCTTACGACGTCAGCTTAGGCACAGGCGAGTGGGTTTTCCCATCGGACGGTCGAAAACTTGACATTTGAAAAACATCTTCGTTATCCGCCCCTGCCGGAAGCTTCGCCGTTCGGCGGACCGGGCGATTTTCATCAGGCCATCAGGCCCGGCCGTTGCACTCACTCGTGCAACACGATTGCAGTGTACGATATATCGGCCACCCAGTCAACCTCATTCCCCAGGTTTCCCGCCGGATTCCGGGATTGTCCACGCCTCGGGGCGTGGGGCCGGGAGGCCGATCGGCCTGGCGAGCCCGCGTTGGCCCGGCAAGTGCAGCGGTGAGCGGTGGATAGTGGGCCTCGGTCGCTCGGCGATCACGTGCGGGGTGGCGCCCCGGTGGCCGATCGCAACGTCAGCCGATCTTCAACCCCCGCGCGCCGTCGGCCGGGCGGGTGGCGAAGCACGTGGCTTCGATGTTCGTTGCCTGGCGGTAGCCGGCGCGGAGGTGGTCGGCGACCGTCTGGAGGGCGTCGGCCCTGACCAGCGTCACCGTACATCCGCCGAAGCCCGCCCCGGTCATCCGCGAACCGAACACGCCTTCGCATTGGCGTGCCAGATCGACCAGCACGTCCAGTTCCGGGCAGCTCACTTCGTAATCGTCGCGCAGGAAGCGATGACTTTCGTCCATCAGCCGGCCCACCTCGTCGTACTGCCCGCGGTCCAGTGCGTCGGCGGCCAGCACGGTGCGCTCGTTTTCGCCGATCACGTGACGGGCCCGGCGGTAGATCGCATCGTCGACTTTTTCGCGGATCGCCGCGAGTTGCCCGGCGTCCGCATCGCGCAACGCCGCGATGCCCGCATCGGGCAACTGGGCCCGCAGGGCGGCGACGGCCTGTTCGCACTGCCGGCGGCGGGTAGGGTATTCGCTGCCGGTCAGCTCGTGCTTGACGTTGGAATTGGTAATCAGCACCGCGATGGCGGGATCGTCGAGTCGGACCAGGCGCGTGTCGTGACTGCGACAGTCGATCAGCAGCGCGTGATCCCGCCGGCCCATCACGCTGATGAACTGATCCATGATGCCGCACGGCATGCCCGCGAAGTCGTGCTCGGCCTTCTGGCACCACAGCGCCTTGTGCACCGGGTCGATTCTGATTTCCAGCAACTGCTCGAGGACGGTGGCGGTGGCGACCTCGAGCGCCGCGCTGCTGCTCAAGCCCCCGCCCAGCGGCACATCGGAGGTGATCGTCGCGTCGAAGCCGGGCACGGGGTGGCCGTTCGCGGTGAAACGGGCGATCACGCCTTTGGGATAGTTGGCCCAGGCGGTCGCGCCGGGCGACAGGCCTTCGAGGGTGAACGTGGCCTGCTCGCCGGCCTTGTCCAGGGCGACCAGCCGACAGCGCGGCGAATGGTTGGGCGCCGCGGCCATCACGGTGCGCCGCTCGATGGCCAGCGGCATGACGAACCCGTCGTTGTAGTCGGTGTGTTCGCCGATCAGGTTCACCCGGCCTGGCGCCGCGGCGGCCACGGTCGGGTCGGCGTCGAAGTGTTCGCGAAACCCCGCGGCCGCGCGGCCGAGCAGGGCGTCCTCAACGTGATTCATGTCCATGACGGCGGACAGTACCGATGCCCCCGGGGACCGTCAACCATTCATCGCCCTGACCGGCCACGAAGATTTGGGGTCCGGCGGTCATTATTGACAGGAAAACGCTTGACTTCGGTCGCCCCAGACCGAAAATTATCAATGTCGCCTGCCAGCGGCCAGGTCGACGGCGGGAAAACCCCCCGTCCACCGGTCGGTCGGAGGCGGCCGAGCGTCGGGCAGACCTCCTGCCCGGCGGGCGATGGGCCCGGCAAGACGTTGTCGGGCAGGAAGAATTCGGCGGCCGCGGGTCGCTGCCCCGAAGCGTTGGGCTTCGAGCGACGGTGCGGTGACGGCCGAAGCGGTTCTTCTAGCAAAGGAGGTGATCCAGTGTCTAACTGTATAGGTGGGCTGCAAAGGTAAGCAGCTCGACGGAGACTGCTTCCTTGCAGCCCGTCCCCAACGGAATGGCCCGTCCGGGTAACCCCCGGGCGGGCGTTTTTCTGCGCGGCGACCGCCTCGTCCGGTTCATCCCATCGATCCGATCCGTCTTGCCGCGCCTGTCCGATAACCCCGTTCGGCCCGGGAAAAACGGCGATCATCCGCCGCGGTCGGCTAACGGCGGCGGGGGTCGTGTGCCGATACTGCCAGTGCCGGAGGCGATGCAGCGGCCGGCCGAGGTCCGTGTCGGGGAAGGTCAGACGCGCATGAACCCGTATCTGAAGACGAAGATTCTCACCGCCTCGCCGCAGGAACTGCGGTTGATGCTTTACGAAGGCGCGATCAAGTTCTGCCGCCAGGCCCACCACGCCATGGGCTGCAAGGACTGGGAGACGATGTTCAGCGCTCTGCAGCGGGCCCAGCGCATCGTCATGGAACTGAACACCTCGCTGAAGCACGATATCGAGCCGGCGCTGACCGAAAAGCTTGCCGCGCTGTACACCTACATCTACCGCCGCCTGGTCGACGCCAACATGGAGAGGGATCTTTCGCCGATCGCCGAATGCATCGAGTTGCTGGAATACCAGAAACAGACCTGGCAGATGGTGATCGCCCGACTGGGCGAAGGTGAAACCGACGTCGAACCGGCCGCCGCCGGGGAACCGCAGAATCCCCTCGGCCGCATCGACCCGAACGAGGCGTCCGCCGATCAACCCGCCCGCCCGCCTCGGACCGCCCGCCTGTCCGTCCGGGGCTGACGCTCGTCCGTGATCCAACCGGCCCCGGCCTGACCGCCCAGCATGACCAGGCCGGGTCGGTGTCATGGGCATGTCACCTCACCCTTATCTTCGCGGCGGTCGCGGGCCGTCCCCCTCGTGGTGTTGCACGTTCACCGTCAACTGTCGGTTCTCGTCGCCGGCGAGGTAGAGCGTCTGAGTCGGGAAGGCGAAGTCGATGCCCGCTTCGTTGAACCGCCGCAGCAGTTCCATGTCGAACTTGTGCGAATGGGCGAGGTAATCCCACCACGCGCCCGGCCGATGCCAGTAATAGACCACGATGTTCAGGCTCGCGGCGTTGAAGTCGTTGAAGTAAATCCGCGGGGGGAACCGGTCGGGGTTGTCCGGCTCGTCGGGGTCGTGGATCGCTTCGCGGATGCCTTCGGTCTGGCAGATTTCGCGGATGATCTTCACGCCCGCTTCCACTTTCTCCGGCGGGGTGTCGTAGGTGACCGTCACATTGAGGACACGTCGAATGTACGGCCGGCGTCCGATGTTCTCCACCGGGTCGTTGACGATCAGCGAATTGGGAATCGTCAGCACGTGCCCCTTGAGCGTTCGGACCTTGGTCGAGCGGAAGCCGATCTCCTCGACGGTTCCCGTTTCGCCGGCGTACTTGATGAAATCGCCCACGAGGAACGGCTGATCGAGGAAGATGGTCACCGAACCGAACAGGTTCTTCAGCGAATCCTGCGCCGCCAGCGACACGGCCAGGCCGATGATGCCCAGGCCGGCCAGCCAGGACGTGACGTTGGCTCCGAGAATGTTCTGGGCGATGAACAGAACGGCCACCACCACCAGAAACACGCGCAGGCTCTTACGGATCAGGGGGACCAGTTGATCGTCGAGTTCGCTTTCGGTGCGGCGGGTCAGATCGGTCAGGAACACCTCCACCACGGAAACGAGGTTGTAGGCGTACCAGAACGCGGCGACGGTGACCAGCAGATAGAGGATTTTGGTGGCGAAATCCTGAACGGCGCGATCGATGACCAGGTAGCTCAGTCCCACGCCAAGACCGGCGGTCAGCAGGGCGAGGCTCGCCGGGGAGGCCAGGTCCATCAGCAGGTGGCCGCTGACGCGCCAGCCGCGCTTGTCCCAGCGCGTGCCGACCTTGTTGAGCAGGTAGCCGACGAGGCGGCCGATCACCAGGCCGCCGAAGATGCCGCCCAGCAGGATCAGCCATTCGACATAGGTGTTGTCCTGCCACAGCCGGGTGAAGTCGACGTGGTCGATGAACGCCAGCAGCGAGTCGGTTTCTCCCTCGCCGGACTGATCTCCGGTCGCCTCACCGTTTGTGCCGTCAGCCTGGTCGACGACGGTCTTGGCTGCGGCGGCCGGGCCGGTCTGCCCGCCTGCGTGCTGTGCCCGAACGGGCGAAGCGGCCAAAACCATCAGCACGACCGCGCCCAGCAACCCGATTCCCGACAGGTTCTTCAAGGGTTTCATGATCGCACCATCATACCCGACCATCGTGCCGATCCAATGCCCCCGACCGCCATTTCGGACGTGCGGGTGTTGGGCGGGGTATAATTTACGTGGAGATACCGTCATGGATGTGATCATCGGCGTTTGCGTGGGCATCGCGCTGGCCGCCTGTTGCGGATTCCGCGTGTTCGTGCCGTTGCTCGTGGTGTCGATCGCGGCGCAGAACGGTTATGTCGAACTGGGCGACAGCTTCGGCGGGATGGGCAATCCGCTGGCCACGGTCGTGTTCGGTGCCGCGACCGCGGCTGAGATCGTCGGCTATTACCTCCCCTGGGTTGACAACGCCCTGGACACCATCGCCACCCCCGCCGCTTCCGCGTGATCCATGCATCTGTACCTCGTGCGACATGGCCAGGCCCAAAGCCGACACGATGATCCGCAGCGCGGGCTGACCGACGCCGGCACGCGCGAGGTCCGGCGGATGGCCGATCACCTCGCCGAGCGCGCGATCGTCGTCGATCGCATCTGGCACAGCGACAAGGCGCGGGCCGCGCAGACCGCCGCCCTGATCGCCGAACGTCTCAATCCGCCCGACGGCTGCGTCGAGCGCGACGGCCTGAAGCCCAACGATTCCGTCACGCCGATCGCCGAGGCGCTCGAGGCGTTCGAGGGAAGCCTGATGATCGTCGGACATCTGCCGTTCGTGGATGATCTGGCCGAGCGGTTGCTCGGTTCGCATCCCACCGGCCGGTTGACGCCGTGCGCCGGCGTGATGTGCCTGAGGCGCGGTGAGCACGGCGCGTGGTCCGGCCTGTGGATGACCCGCCCCGCGGAAGTGTGATGGCCCGGGTCCGGACGATGGCCAAGCCCGGTCATCCCGGGGCAAGGAGGGTCAACGGCCACCAGGGCAGGTTGCGTGCGAACCAGAAGACGAAGATCACGCCGACGATGGCCCAACCCGGGCCCGAGCGCAGGCTCGGCGGGCGGCGGCGGACCAGGCGGGCCCAGTGCAGGCCGCTCCAGGCCAGGTAGGCCAGGATGAACGGCGCGGCGGGAACGACCAGCGGGTTATGCCCGAGGGCCACGAGCGGTCGGCCGTGCAACAGATCGTGCGCCGCCCGCGTCATCCCGCAGCCCGGACAATGCAGACCGGTCAGTTCATGAAAGACGCAAGGCGGCAGCGGGCCGGTCCCCGGCGGGGTGCGGAAGATCCAGTAGGCCAGCGCCGCCAGTGCGATCGCCCCGATCCCCAGCACCGCGCGCCGCCCACCGGTGCGCATCGGCGCCGGCAGCGGAGGAAGTTGACCGGTGGCTTCGGTCATCGGGTCTCACCAGCCTTCGGCTGTACCGACGAGAATCATCATGCCGACGTAGACGACCATGCCGACCAGGCCCAGGCCGAACGCGATCCAGGCGAACATCTTCGCGGTGCCGGCGGCCTTGTAAGCCCCGGGCATGTCGCCGGCGCCCTTCTTGCTCAAGGAGATGGCGGCGAAGACGATCGCGGGAATGCCCAGCGGCCAGCAGCAGCAGATGGTCGCGAAGATGGACCAGATGAGGACCGCGGTGGCGTTGGGTCCGGGATCGCCGGTCAGTCCGCCCATGGCGCCGGTGTAGGCCGGTTGCGCCCCGCCGACCGGTGCGCCGGGTTGCGGGGCGGTGCCGGCGTCCGGCGCCGCGCCGCCGGGGGCGGGCGCTTCACCGAACAGGCCCTGCACCATCTTGGCCGGCTTCCAGTCTTCCAGCCCCTCGCGCCAGATGTATGTCTCGGGGCTGACGCTTCCGTTAGCCGCCAGTTCCTTGAGCTGCTCGCTGGAGATCGGGCCCTGCTGTTCGTTATGGACCAGGTAATACCATTGCGCCATGACGTGCCCCTAACTGGGAGTGGATAGCGGCAAAGGTACGGCACGACCGGGGCGCGGTCAACCGATCCACGGACTACCGGCAGGGGCGGGCGATGCGGGTGAACGGGTCGGCAAAGACAGGATCGCGGCGGCAGGTGGTCGCCTGGCGAATGAAGTGGCGGTGGGGCGGGCGGCATTGTAGCCGGGAGGCGGGAACGGGGGAATCGGCTGTGGATCGGCCCGGCCTTTCACGGCGCTCAGGGCGCGGCATGGGGAGCTTCAAGCAGCTCGGGGGCGGCGTTGCGGAGGGTCAGGGCCAGGTCGGTCAGGCTGTCGGCCTGCATCTTGGCGAGGATGTGGGCGCGGTGGATGTCGGCGGTGCGTTTGCTGATGCCCAGTTCG
The DNA here is from genome assembly GCA_964395825.1 of uncultured Planctomycetaceae bacterium. Classification (GTDB taxonomy): domain Bacteria; phylum Planctomycetota; class Phycisphaerae; order Phycisphaerales; family Zrk34; genus JANQFT01. The sequence continues at coordinate 8,583 of CAYNCM010000047.1, read as the reverse complement.
TAGGCCACGCGCTTGGTCTGTTCGAACTGCACGAGCATCACCATGATCTGCCGTTCGCGCGGGGTAAGCTGGCGGTAGCGTTGCTGGAATCGGCGGCGCAGTTCGTACCGCTGCCGCAGTTTCGATTCCCGCTGCAGGGCACGATCGATCGCGGCCAGCAGGGCCGCGCGGGTGAAGGGTTTTTCGAGGAAGTCGACCGCCTGGGCCTGCATCGCCCGCAAGGCCATCGACACGTCGGCATGGGCGGTGATGATCACCGCCGGCAGAGGCCAGCCGCGGCGAAGCACCTCTTCCTGCAACTCCAGCCCGGTCATGTCGGGCATGCACACGTCGAGCACCATGCATCCGCGCTGATCAAGCTCGTACCGGCTCAACAGTTCCGCGGCGCTGGCGAACGTCTCGGCGGTTCGGCCGGCCTGCACGAGCATCCACTGGAGCGATCGCCGCATGGACGGATCGTCATCGACAACGAAGATGGTCGGTTCAGTCGTCATGGGCGTCGGGGCTGAGGCGGGCGGGCATGGTGAAATGGACGGTCAGGCCGCGGTCGGCGTTGGGTTCCAGCCACAGTTTCCCGCCGTGGGCTTCGACGAGGGAACGGCTGATCGCCAGGCCCATGCCGATGCCGTCGGGTTTGGTGGTGAAGAAGGGGCGGAAGAGGGTTTCGGCGTCGGCGTCGGCCAGGCCCCGGCCGGTGTCGGCGACGGTGAACCGCACCATACCGTCGACCGGTCGGACGGCAAGGATCAGTTGGGCGGGTGAAGCGGTCTGGTCGGTCATGGCGTCGATGGCATTGCGCACCAGGTTCAACAGCACCTGCTGGAACTGCACGGGATCGGCCCAGATGCGCTGAGGCTCGGCGGGCAGATCGCGCTTGAACTTGATGCGGTGATTGATCAGCTCGCGCTCGACCAGGCCGATCACCTGATCGACGAGCGAGGCGGGGTCGGTCTCGACGCGCAGGGGCTCGTGCCTGCGAACCATGGCGCGGATGCCCTGCACCATGGCGATGCAGCGGCGGGCCTGGGCGGCGATCTCGCGGATCGGCTCGGCGAGCTGCGCGGTGTCGGCGTCGGTCTGGCCGATCATCGCCGCGCAGGTCTCGGCGTAGTGGGTCAAGGCGCTCAGCGGCTGGCTCAGCTCGTGCACCAGTTCACCGGCCATGCGATCCAGCGTGTGCCGCCGGAGCAGGTGGGCGAGCTGGTCCCGGCTTTCGGCGGCCCGGCGCTCGGCTTCACGGCGCTCGGTGGCGTCGAGCAGAATCCCTTCCAGATGCGTCGACGCCCCGGCTTCATCACGGATCAGCAGGTTGTGATCCTCGATCCACCGCACCTCGCCGGCGGCGGTGACCAGGCGGTAATGCCGGCTGAACGCTTCGCGGTTCGATGCGACGCACTGCCGGGTCTGCAACCTGACCCGGTCAAGATCGTCAGCGTGAACGATTTGGGACCAGGACACCCGGCCCGAGGTGAAATCCTCGGCGCGATGTCCGAATCGGGAAACATTCTGGGAGACAAACTCGACCGGCCAGTCGTCAACCAGCCGCCAGCGGAACACGACGATGGGCCCGCGGTTGATCGCGGCGTGGAGCTGGTTAAGCTGCGCGATGGTGTGGTGAAGTTGCTGCTGGGCCCAGAGTCGGCGCGAAATATCGCGGACGATGCCATAGGCCAGCCGACGCCCGTTCACGGTGCACGTCCCGCCCGAAATCTCCACCGGAAATACCGACCCGTCGCGGCGCTTCTGGTAGCGCAACGGAATGTGGATCGCTTGCTGATCCAACAGGCGGTCAAAGGCGGTGGCGGTTTGCTGGGGATCGGCGGAAAGGTCGACGGGCGTGAGGCGGCGGAAATCTTCGAGGCTATGGCCGTACATGTCCAACGCCGCGCCATTGGCATCGAGGAAGCGGGACGTGGCGCCGTCGATGATGACCACGCCATCGGGGATGACGGTGAACAGGTGATGGTAGCGCTGGCGGCTGGCACGGAGTTCGGCATCGGCGGCAAGGCGATCGTCGATGTCGATGATCATCGTGACGAACCCGATCAATGCGCCGGCTTCATCGCGGAGGTAGTTCCAGTCGATCTGGGCGTGGAAGGCGCTGCCGTCCCTGCGGGCGATCCGGCAGAGAAACGGTTCGGGGGTGAAGTTTTCGGCCAGGGCACGGTCGATCAGATCCCGCGCCCGCTGGCGGTCCTGGGCGTCGGCGATCAGGTCGAAGGCCACGCGGCCGATCAAGGGGCCGTCGTCGTCCCCGAGCATCCGGTGCATGGGGCGGTTGGCGTAGACGATGCGCCCGTGGAGATCGATCTGCGTCACGCCGTGCGGCGCGGTGTGCAGCAGGTGATGGAGGAACGCCGGATCGCCGAGCCGGTCCGACGATTCCTTGCCTCGACCCGATGAAGGATTCCCGTGGTTCCGCTGCATCCGTGGCAACCCCCAACGGTTGCGTCAAGATCTGAAACGGTCACCGGCGCGGCCACGCCGCGAAAATGGACCTCGTGTCGTTCATCGGCCATTGTACCGGCGCGGGCCGCGGCGTTGGAACCGTAAATCCGAAACGATCGGTCATGACCCACCGGCGGCAGGCGGAGTAAGGGATTGTCCGTATGCGCAAATGCTTATGCACGTGGCTGGATGAAAAGGTCGACATGAGGGATGCCGGGGACGCAAATGCTGAGGTAACCGCCCACTTCCCGGGGGCCATGTTTACCCTCCATGAACCCGCGCGTTTGCACCCGGCATCTGCGGCTGGACGGTCGTGATGCACTTCCGGTCATCGCCTGCATCCACGGCCGTCTTCGCTGCGACCGGTCCGTCAGGGCACACCCCGGGGGGCAGCCCAGGCGGACCTTTTTTTGCTGCGCCCGCCGGCGGGGCAAGCCGGCTCATTGCTTTCGTCTGCCGGTGCGCACCTCAGCGAGGTCGGCGATCGGCTGCAGAACACCGTCTTCGCCCATCCGCCACACGAAACTGCGCTTGCGTGCTTCCCATCCGATCCACAGCGGGCCCTTGACCGGCGCGTCGAACTGCGCGGTGATGCCGCGACAGGTGATCGAGGTTCCCGCTTCGATCGAGCGATGCACGTGCAGGTCGACTTTGCACGTGCGTTGCAGAAACGCCCGCAGTTGTTCGCGTTTCGAGCCGATCCGCTCCTTGCGATGCTGAAGGTCGGTCTGCTTGAACATCAGTTCGGTCATCGCTTCGCGCTGGGTCGCGGAGGAGGCGTTGTTGCTTTGAAGCTGATGAAGTTGCTGGTCGGCTCTGGCAAGCTGGGCGTCAAGCTGATCGCAGGCTTCTTCGACTTGTTCGAGAAGCCGATCCACCGCGGGCATCGAGGCGAGGATGATCTCGGTGTGGTCGCCGGACGGCGCGCCCAGCGTCAGGACGTGCACCGACCCGGCCACACTGGTGCGCCCGCCCATCAATCCTCCGCCGCGCACGGTCAGATCGCCCACCACGTCCAGGTCGCAGTTGACCACTTCGCGATCGACGATCGCATCGCCCTTGATCTGGGCGCTGACGTTGTTGAGGTAGCGGGCGAAGAGGTTTTGCCGGACGAGCACGCGGCTCTTGCTCTTGGCGGCCATCCCGCCGAGCGCGTGCAGGTCGCCGCCGACGATCAGCGTGGCGGCTTCGATCAGCCCGCGCACGGTGACGGTTCCGGTCGCTTCGACGACGAATTTGTCGCGGATGCCGCGATGGATTTCCACATCGCCGTCGAAGTTGATGTTGCCGGTGTGAAAGTCGACGTACTCATCGACACGCAGGCAGGGCGAGACGCGGAGGATGTCTGCTTCGAGGCTGAGCACGCCGGTGCGCAGGGCGGTCAATCCGCCGGCGGCGTCGATGAGAATCGAGTCATCGGGTTTGATCGGCGTCGGCCGGCCGGACTCGGCGCGGAGGCGACAACCGGCCAGATCCGCACCGTCAGCGCCCGGCGTGGGGTCGATGATGCGGCCGATGCGCTGGTTCTCGCGGACGGTGATGTAGGTGCGGCGGTTGTAGTGATCGACTTGATGACTCTGGGCGGCTTCGGCATCGAGCGCCTGCAGGTCGCAGTCGCTTTCCCACTCGATCCGCCCATCCTCGCCGTGAACCGGCGGCCTGCCTTCCAGGCGCACGGTGGCTTGCTGATCGGGGTGTTCGAAGTAGGCGTTGATCGCCGCGGTCAGTTGCTGGCGGATGTCGTCGTTGACGGCCACGCCCGCCTTGGCCAGCCGCTCGGCGCAGCACTGCTCGGTCAGCGTGTCGCTGTCCAGCCCAGCCGGCAGCGTCAGTTCCGCGGACATCGCGTCGTCGGCCAGTTGCGCGGTCAGCGGCGATCCAGCCTGTGGGGCCTGCGCGTCCATGGCGCATCACTCCAACCCGCCGCCCGCCGGGCGAGGCCGGCTTACGCCGCCTCGGACTGACCCAGGGTTTCCCGGATCCGCCCGCCCAGCACGTCGGGGGTGAACGGTTTGACCACGTAGTTGTTCACGCCCGCCTTGATCGCCTCGACCACCCGGCGCTTTTCCGCTTCGGTGGTAACCATGATGATCGGCGTCTGTTTGTCGGACTGGCGGAACTTCTGGATAAAGCCCAGGCCGTCCATGTTGGGCATGTTCCAGTCCAGCAGAATCAGGTCGGGCTTTTCGGCGGCGGCGACGGTCAGGGCTTCCAGCCCGTCGGCCGCCTCCACCACATCTGTATAGCCCAGTTGGGCCAGCACGTTTTTCTCAATGTTACGCATCGTGCGCGAGTCGTCAACCAGCATGACTTTCATCGTGATCTCCTCAGTGAGCGATTGCAGCGGCTACACCTGGACGGCGGGGGCCTGCGATTCGTCCCGGGTCTTCGCGCGGGTGGCGCGGAGACTGACTTCCACCACGAAATCCCCGCACTCGCACGAGCAGGGAATTTCAAGGATGGGTTGGTCCTTCTGCTGGAACACCTTGTGCCCCGAGCCGACCACCACCGACGGGCATCCGATCGTCAATTGGGCGCCGGTGAATTCCGCCTTGGCGTTTCCCGCGACCATGTTCGCCAGTTCACCGATCGCATCGGCGAAGTCGGCGCTGTCGGCCGAAACCTCCACGCCCACGAACAGGCTGGCCAGTGCTTCGGCTGTCGCCTTCGGGAAACACATGACCACCGCGCCGGACATGTCCCCGAACACGCTGATGATGCCCGATACGTCGGCCTGAGGCTCCTCGCTGGTGCGCAGGGCCGGCGACCCGATGTCCACTTGAACCGAGAGCATCGTCGAAAACACGTTGCCCACGGCGTTGACAAACGGAAGCACATCTTGTCCAGTCACATCGATTCCTTTCTGCATGTCACGCCGCTTGGCGCAGGGGTTGATCCAACAGTTTGAACAGTTCGGCGATGTCGATAATCAGGCTCACCCCGCCGTCCTCGCGCACGGTGGCGCCGCAGATGGCCGGCGATCGTTCACAGCCTTCGTCCAGCGGCTTGATGACGATCTCCTCCTGCCCGGACAGCCCGTCGACCAGCAGCCCCAGCCGCTTCTCGCCCAACGCCACGATCACCGCGATCGGCGGGGGCGCCTCGTCCGGCGTCCGGCGGTCGAACAGCCGGCCCAGGTCCACCAGCGGCAGCACCGAGTCCCGAAGCCGCAGCACCGGCTTGCCGGCCACGCGGCTGATCTGATCGGCGTCCGGTCGGACGATCTCCTGGATGTTCGAGATCGCCACCGCGTACAGCGCCGCCCGCACTTCCACCATCAAGGCCGGCATGATCGCCACCGTCAGCGGAATGCGGATGGTGACTTCCGTGCCTGCGCCGGCCTGCGACTGCACCTCCACCGTCCCGTTAAGCCGGGCGATGTTCGTACGCACCACGTCCATGCCCACGCCCCGGCCGGACACGTTCGACACCTGGTCGGCCGTCGAAAAGCCCGGCGCAAAAATCAGCTTCTGCATTTCGCGCGGCGACATCGAGGCGACCTGCTCGGCGCTGACCAGACCCTTTTCGATCGCCTTGGCCGCAATCTTTTCACCATCGAGCCCCTTGCCGTCATCGCGGATCGACACCAGCACGTGATTGCCTTCGTGGCGGGCGCTCAGTGCGATCACGCCCTGGGCGCTCTTGCCGCCGGCGGTGCGCACCTCCGGCGACTCGACGCCGTGGTCGGCGCTGTTGCGGAGAATGTGCACCAGCGGGTCGCCCAGCGATTCGATGACGGATTTATCGACTTCCGTGTCGCCGCCGGTCATGCGCAGCTCGATCTGCTTGCCGAGGTTGCGGCTGATGTCGCGGATGACCCGCGGGTAGCGGTTGAACAGTTTGCTCAGCGGCTGCATGCGGGTCTTCATCACGCTCATCTGCAGGTCGCTGGTGATCTGGTCGAGATCGCCGCCGATCTGCACCAGTTCCTCCACGGCCCGGGTGTCGAGCTGCCCGCCGGCCATTCGCTTGCCCATGCCCATCACGCGGTTCTTCTGCAGGACCAGTTCGCCCACCAGGTTCAACAGCGACTCCAGCCGATCCACGTCGACGCGGATGGTGCGCTCGGCGCCGGGGCGCCCGCCGGACGATCCGCTCTCACTCGACGGACCGGCCTGATCGGCGATTCCCGATTCGGCCGAGGGCGCCGAACCTTTGTGAACCGGTTCGGCGGCGGTCACGCCATCGGTTGCAAGCACGGTGTCCACGTCGGCCTGTTCTTCGAGCCGAGCGCCATCGCTCAGCCTTCCCCGGCAAGCGGCGGTCAGGTGTTCGATCAGCGTGCGGGTGTCGAGGTCGAGGAGTTTCTGTTCACCGAGCGCCAGCGCCCGGCGGCGCATCAACTCGACCAGGGCCGCCAGGCGCGGCAGCACCTGCGCCGCGTCGGACGGGTCGATATCGTCCAGCGACCCGGCGGCCTGATGCAGGGCGACGGTTTCATCGGCCAGCGCCTGGACCTCGAAAAAGGCGGCACAGCGGCGCAGTTGCTCGGCCAGGTCGGCGATCGCCACCGCCGCGGATGAGGGTTCGCCTTCGATCGCCTTTTCGATCAGCCCGCTCAACTGGTCGAGCAGTTCGGTCATGTCTTCGACCACGAAACTGAGAATCTCCAACTTCGCCGGAGGCAGTTCAAAGGCGGCGGCGGCGGCGTCTTCGGTGGTGGACGCATCGTCGCGGATTTCCTGACGCTGGGCGCCCTCAGCGCCCAGGCGGCGCAGGGCGGTGATCAGGTCTTCCGGCGCGACGCGAGGCATCTGGTCGCGGTCCACCTGGTCGAGCTGCTTTCTCAGCAGGTCCACCGCCTGGAGGATCAGGTCCATGGTGTCGCCGGTCACCGAACTGGCGCTTTGGCGGAGGGTATTGAGCGCATCTTCGGCGGCGTGGGCGAGCGAAGTGATCGGATCGAGGGCCAGGAAGCTGCTCGAACCCTTGATCGTGTGCATGGCCCGGAAGATGGCGTTGATCAGGTCCTGGTCGTCGGGGCGCTGCTCGAGCGAGACGAGATCCTGGTCGGTCGCCTCGATCAGTTCGCGGGCTTCGGTGACGAAGTCGTCGAGAATGTCACGGTTGAATCCTTCAGGCAGCGGCATGGCTCACCTCCCGCCCGGCCTTGGCGTAGGCGAATGCCTGCGGCTCGAGGCGCGACTTGAACAGGTCGGGCATGCGAATGGTTTCGCTGTGCCCGATGAACAGCACCCCGTCATCGGCCAGCAGTTCATAAAATGTGTTGAGGCAACCGGCGCGCATCTCCTGGTCGAAGTAGATCATCACGTTGCGACAGAAGATGACATCCCAGCTTCCGTGGCGGCGTGCGGCCAGCGTGTCCTTGAGATTATGCCGCTCGAACCGCACCATCGATTTGATGGTCGGGTCGATCGTGTACCCGCCCATGGTTCTGGTGAAGTAGCGGCTGACCACCAGCGGATCGGTGTTGCTCAGGGCGTACTGGCCGTACTCGCCGGTTTCGGCGGCCATGAGCATTTTCTGCGACAGGTCGGTCCCGAGGATTTCCACGTGCCAGTCGGCCAGGCGAATGCCGAGCGACCGGTGGACCTGAATGGCCAGGGTGTAAGGTTCTTCCCCGGACGAACAGGCCGCCGACCAGATGCGCAGCCGTTTCAAAGCCCGCCGCGATTCGAGCAGCACCGGCAGCACCCGCGTTTCGAACACGTCAAGCTGCGGCGCGTTGCGGAAAAAGCTGGTTTCGTTGATGGTGATGCGGCTGAACATCTCGTTGAATTCGTCTTCGCGGTACGGTCCGATGCTCAGCAGCATGGCGTATTGATCGAAGTCTTCCATTTCGAGCTGGCGGAGGCGCTGGGTCAGCCGGCTTTCCAGAACGTACTTCTTGCCCTCGGCGAACCAGATGCCGCTGCGCTGGTAGATGATCTGGCGCAGTTTCTCGAACTGTTCGTCGGACATCTTGGCTGGTGCGGTGGTGGCGGGCATGGCATCTCCACGGGGTTGGTCAGGTTCTGTAGCCGGCGGGCGGTCGAGCCGCGCCCGTCAGCCGGTCCGGGTCATCCGGCGGCGCCTTGCGAAGCGGCGAGCGTCCGGTCGATCTGCTTCAGATCCCGCGAGGCGAACAGCTTCTCCAGGTCGATCAGAATCAGAAGCCGATCGTTCAGCTTGCCC
>CAYNCM010000046.1:0-25132 GCA_964395825.1 uncultured Planctomycetaceae bacterium | reverse complement strand
GCCCTGCTCCTGGCCACCCTCGCCACCCCCCAATGAAACGGGGGATGAGTCAGGGCCATTGCGGGTTGGCAAATGAGTGGTTTCACTGTAGAGTGCGAAAAACAAAGGTGCCGGCGAATGCCTGTTTCGCCGATGAATGCCACCATGACCGTGGCGTCGGGCTGCACCGTTCGACAGGCGGCTGGCAGGGTTTTTAGGCCAAGGCTGGGACATGGCAGACGCGGCACCATCGCAACGGGCGGATCAGCAGGAACCGACCGGCGGCACACTCAAACGGATTCTTGTCGCCGAGGATGAACACCTGATCGCCATGAGCATCGTCGAGCACCTGGGACACCTGGGATTCGAGGTCATCGGTCCGGCGTCCAACGGTGAACAGGCGGTGGAGATGGCGCGTGCCCAGCGGCCCCAGATGGCCGTGGTCGACATCCGCATGCCGGGGATGGACGGCCTGGAAGCGGCGGGCATCCTCTACCGCCAGATGAACGTTCCCGTGGTCATCATCAGCGCGTTCACCGATGAAGATTACGTCCAGCGAAGCTCGAGCATCGGGGTGTTCGGCTACATCCTCAAGCCCATCACCGCCGACGATCTGCGGGTTTCGCTGGAGGTGGCCTGGGCGCTGTACACCCAGCAGCAGCGGCTCAGCGGCGAAGTGCGGGGTCTGAAGACCGCCCTGGAAGACCGCAAGGTGATCGAACGGGCCAAGGGCCTGCTGATGGACCGGCTGAGCCTGAACGAAGCCGACGCCATGCGACAGTTGCAGAAACAGTCGCGCAGCACGCGGCAGAAGTTGCCCGACCTCGCCCGGGCCATGCTCGTCACCGATGATCTGCTCGGCGGCGGCGCGGACAAGGACAAGACCCAAGAAAGTTAAAGCCGCCCGGTCGTCCTTACCGATAGCTGGATAAAGGCGGTGACTGGCTACGACTGCCAGCAACACATTGCTTCTTTCCGGGGCGCGCCGTTTGGCCATGGCTGCCAACACCAGCTAACCAGCGGCGTTTTTTTTGATCTGGTAGCTCGCGCCTCATCGGCTCGACCTGACATTGCCCCCGGAAAGCGGCGAGTTTGCGTTCAGCAGCTCGCTGCTTTTTTTATGGCCCATCGCCCCCGCCCATTTGCTAAAGCGCCCCCCCCAACTCGTCCGATAAAGCCTGTGGACTCGGCCCGCCGTTTTTTCCGACAGCTTATCGGCGCAACCGGCCGACTCCAGAAGGCAGAAGGACGGATCGACCCTTCGGAGCCAACCCTCATGACTCAAATCCGAATCTCCCTCGCGATGACCGGCCTTCTGATCGGCCTGTTGACCGGCTGCGGCGACCTGGGGCTGAACGACCCGTTCGCCCCGCCCGCGGCGCCCCTCGCCGCGCCCGCGGCGTCCGGCCAACCCGCCGCCACCGCCCGTTCGCCCGAAGCGGGCGGCGCGTTCGTGGAAATCGGCGCCGCGCCAACACTGACCCCCTTCGGCCGAAGCGCCGGGGCGATCGGCCTGTTCGGCGAAATGCCCGGTTCGCCGCGATCCATGCCCGAAGATGAACTGGGCAACATCCGGCAGGTTTCGTTCACCCGCGAAGGGGCTGATTTCGACGTCGACGTTGCCCGCGACGGCAAGTTCATGGTTTTCGCCTCGACGCGCCACCGCCCCACCGCCGACCTGTACTTCCAGAACATCGGCGGGAACACCGTCACGCAACTGACCGCCGACCTGGCCAACGACACCATGCCCGCGATCAGCCCCCGCGGCGACCGGATCGCCTTCTGCTCCGACCGCAGCGGCTCGTGGGACATCTACGTCCAAGAGCTGTCCGGCGGGCAGGCGGTGCAGATCACCTCCGACCCGGCCCACGAGATTCACCCGAGCTGGTCGGCCGACGGGAATCAACTGGTCTTCAGCGCCCTGGGCGCGCAGTCCGGCCAGTGGGAAATGGTGGTGGTTGACGTGGCCCATGCCGCCCAGCGGCGATTCATCGGCTACGGTCTGTTCCCGCAGTTCAGCCCCAACGGCGACAAGATTCTTTTCCAGCGGGCCCGGTTCCGCGGGACGCGCTGGTTCAGCGTGTGGACGGTGGATTACGACAACGGTGAAGGGAAGCGGCCGACGGAGATCGCCGCCTCGTCCAACGCCGCGATCATCAACCCCGCCTGGTCGCCCGACGGCGAGCGGATCGTGTTTGCCACGGTGGTCGATCCGGGCAATGACCCCGGCGCCCGGCCTGACAACGCCGACCTGTGGACCGTCCATCTCGACGGGACGGGCCGGGTGTGTCTCAGTTCCGACGGATTCGTGAACCTTCAGCCGGTCTGGGCCGCCGACGGCAACATTTACTTCGTGTCCAACCGCAACGGCCACGACAACCTGTGGTCGGTTTCGCCCGATCCGGCGCCCGGTGGCGTGAACGGCGCCGTGGCCGGCGCCCCGACCGGGCCGTAGACGAACCGAGCGATAGACCGATGAGTGGAACTCATCTTCAAACAGGCAGGACGCCATGACAAGTGAAAAGGCCATGTTGGCCGGGAAACGGGAGTGTCTGCGGCAGGCGTGGATCGTGATGTTGGCCGTGGTCGGCGCGATGAGCGTGGGCTGCGGGCCGAAGATCGAAAAGCCCGCCGTGCACATCAGCCCCTATCCCGGACCGAAGCTGTGGGCGGTGATGCCGCTGCGTAACGAGTCGGGCACGAGCATCGTGGACGGCGTTCGTTTCGCCGAGAAGCTCGCCCAGCAGCTTCAGCAGGTCGACCGCATGCAGGTGGTGCCGGTCAACCGGGTGATCGAAGCGGCGAACGCCACGGAGATCGGCCCGATCGACGCGCCCGCCGAGGCGCTGAGCCTGATGCAGGCGCTCGACGTGGATGGTTTGATCGTCGGTTCGATTTCCGCATGGGATCCTTACGAGCCACCGAAGATCGGCGCGACGATTCAACTGTATTCCCGCCGCAATCCGGGCGGATCGAACAGCGTCGACACCCGCCGCCTGACCTACGCGGCCACCGAACGCGATCTGCCGGGCACCACGCGGTTCGATCAGCCCGTCGCCACCGCCGCCGGCTACTTCGATGCGGCCAACGGCGACGTGCTGGACGACCTGACCGGCTACGCCCGGGGCCGCAGCGGTTTCGAAAGCCCCGCCGGCTGGCGCGCGTACCTGCTGAACATGGACCTTTACAGCGAGTTCGTCTCGCACGAGTTGACGGGTCGGCTGTTCGAGGCCGAGTGGCAACGCCTGACCGCCGGTCGGCAGACCACCGCCCCCGTCCGTCCGCCCGACCCGCAGTAGCCCCCCTCGGCATCGGCTCGCCGGTCCCGAGGTCAGCCCAGGGATTTTGCCGATGTCCTGCCATTCAACCCCGAACCCCGACGCCCGCCAACTGGTTCTGGTTAAGAAGAACCAGCGCTGGGTGTTTCGTTACATGGCCGGGGAGGAAACCGTGGTCCTCCACTGGCTGGCCCAGACCGCGCGCGATGAGCGGGCCGACTTCGACTGGTTCGACGCCGCCGTGCTCAGTCACCAGATGGGCGACCAGATGGGCGCGCAGCTCAAGGCCATGATGGAAACCTGACCCCGCGGACGATCCGATCCGCTCGGACGCCCGGCGCGGGCGCAGTCCCCAAGGAAGCACGACATGAACAGCCCACTGATTGACCAGTTCCTCGAGTACCTGCGCCTCGAGCGTCACTTCAGCCCCTACACCGCCCGGTGTTACGGCGCCGACCTGCGGCAGTACGCCGAGTTTCTGTCTGGCGATGCGGATGATTCTCCTGCGTCATCCGCCCCGGCCCCGGCATCCGCCGGCGCCCCGTCCCCGCCGGTCAGCCAGGCCATGATCGCCGCCGATGCCCTGGTGATCCGCCGGTTCCTGGGCTACCTCGATCCATTCGAGTATTCGCCGGCCACCATGGCCCGGAAGATCGCCACCCTGCGCAGTTTCTACAAGTGGCTGATGCGTCGGAACCTGGTGCAGGCCAATCCGATGCTTCTGATCCGCACGCCCAAGCAGGCCAAGCGGCTGCCCAAGGCGATCAGCGTCGAACAGGTCGAACGCCTGCTGGCCGTGCCCGATGCCGGCAACACCCTGGGCGCGCGCGACCGGGCGATCCTCGAAACGCTCTACTCGACCGGCATCCGCGTCAGCGAACTGGTCGACCTGAACCGCCAAGACATGGACGAGGCGGGCGAAGCCCTGACGGTGCGCGGCAAGGGCAAGCGGGAGCGCATCGTGCCCCTGGGCTCCCACGCCCTGGCGGCGCTGGGCCAGTACCTGCAACGGCTCCAGGCCGATCCGCGCTTCACCGCCGTCCATGAGCAGGCCGAACGCGGCGAACCGACGCCCCTGTTCATCAACAAGACCGGCGGACGGCTGAGCAGCCGCTCGGTCCGGCGAAAGCTGGACAAGTACCTGGCCGATGCGGGACTCGATTCGTCGATCAGCCCGCACACGCTGCGGCACAGCTTCGCCACCCACCTGCTGGACAACGGCGCGGACCTGCGCAGCGTGCAGGAATTGCTGGGCCATCAGTCGCTGTCGACCACGCAGATTTACACGCACCTGACCAGCCAGCGTCTGCGTCAGACCTACGACCAGGCCCACCCGCGGGCGTCGTGAGTTGATCCGCTCCGCCCCACCGGGCAGGCGGTCTGCTGCCGCGGGAAAGGCCACGCGGCCCGGGGGGTTCGCCCCCGTCGGCGCCAGGCCCCTTGCCCCGCCCCCATCGAACGTTACACTCTCAGGACGGACCCGCCGTGGTGGCCGGGTTCGTTCTGTCTTTTCGCGGAGCGAACGATGGAGTTCTACTATCACGATGCCGACTCGGACGTGCTGGTCATCAAGGCCGACGGCGGGCTGAACGGCCACAACGCCGGCGACTTCGTCGATCGCATTCGCCAACTCGTCGACGCGGGCCTGCGGAAGCTGATCGTCGACTGCGAGCACCTGGACTACATCTCCAGCGTCGGGTTGGCCGTGCTGCTCCGCCTGCACAAGAAGATCGCCGAGCACGAGGGCAATCTCAAGCTCGCCCACGTCAAGGGCATGGTTCCCCAGGTTCTGCAGGTGACCGGGCTGAGCCGGATCTTCCACCTGTACCCGGACATCGAACAGGCGCGCCTGTCGTTCAAGGAACCGCAGACGTGACCCGTGGGACGCCCCGCCGCCCGCGTCCCCACGCCGCGCCCGGTCTGAATGCCTGTTATCGCCCATCGCTCATGCGAAAAAACCTGCCCAACCAACTGACCATCGCCCGCCTGGTCCTGGCCGGGGTGTTCTTCGCCGTGCTCAACGGTTATCGCTATCCCGGCCCCGACGCCCCGCGACAGACCGGGCTGCTGCTGACGGCGATCGCCCTGTTTATCATCGCCGCCCTGACCGACATGCTCGACGGCTACCTGGCCCGTCGCTGGCAGGCGATCACGCTGTTCGGGCGCGTCATGGACCCGGTCTGCGACAAGATTCTCGTCATCGGCGCGTTCATTTACCTGGCCGGCCCGCGGTTCATCCTCCCCCCCGCCGACCCGAACCCCGACGCGCCGCTGGGGCTTTCGCTGAACATGGTGACCGGCGTATACCCCTGGATGGTGGTCCTTATCCTGCTGCGCGAACTGCTGGTCACCAGCATCCGCGCCGCGATGGAGAGCAAGGGCCTCGACTTTTCCGCCCGATGGGCCGGCAAGTGGAAGATGATTTTGCAGTCGGTCACCGTTCCCCTGGTGCTGGCGGTCGTGTGGATCGATCCGCTGCGCCATCCGTGGACCGGTGTCGTGCGCGACTTGTTTGTCTATGCCACCGTCGTCATCACCATCATCAGCGGCATCCCCTACCTCACCGGCGCGAGCAAGGCGCTCAAGGGCAGGGCATGACCGGTCCCCTCGCGCCGCGCCCGGCACCCCGCCGCGCCGGCCTGGCTTAACGCTTCCCACAACCGCCTGCCCACCGACTACAATGGCCCCATGTCCAACGCATGGGTTCACCAGCTCGCCGGCAAGTTCGTCGTTTTCGACGGCCCCGACGGCTCGGGCAAGAGCACGCAGTTTCGCCGTTTCGCCGACTTCGCCCGCGTCGCCGGTCTGACCGTCTGCGAAGTCCGCGAACCTGGCGGGACCGAGATCGGCGAGCGCATCCGCGATATTCTCCTCGACCGCGCCCACGACAACATGCACGTGCGCTGCGAGACGATGCTCTACATGGCCAGCCGCGCCCAACTCGTCGCGGAGCGGATCGCCCCGGCCGTGGGGCGCGGCGAACTGGTCATGGCGGATCGGTTCATCAGCTCCACCCTGGCCTACCAGGGAACCGCCGGCGGCATGGCGGTCGATGAGATTCTCTCGGTCGGCCGGGTGGCGCTCGGTCGGCACTGGCCCGACCGGGTGGTGGTGTTCGATGTCGACGAAGCCACCGCCGCCCATCGCCTCAGCCCGCTGCTCGACCGTATCGAAGCCAAGGGCGCCGCGTACCACCGGCGCGTGCGGCAGGGCTTTGTCGCCCAGGCCGAGGCCGACCCCGACCGGCACATCATCATCGACGCGACCCGCGATGCGGATACGGTGTTCGCCGAGCTGCTCGCCAAGCTTCAGGCGAAGCGATAGCCCCGGCGCCTTGGCTTTCGCCTTCTGCCTTCCGCCTTTTGCCTCTACAATGCCGCCATGGAGTCGATTCTCGACCAGTCGTCGGCGATCCGCGTCCTGCAGACGGCGATGAACAGTGGGCGGATGCACCATGCCTGGATCTTCCACGGTCCAGCCGGCGTGGGGAAGTTCACCACCGCGGTGCGGCTGGCCCGCGTGCTGCTTTGCCCGAGCGCCTCGGCCGATCTCACCGGCAACGTGGCCGCCTGCGGCGTATGCAAGGCCTGCCGGTTGATCGACTCGCAGCAGACCGCCCATCCCGATCTGCACGTGGTCGTCAAAGAACTGGCCCGCTACCACGATGAACGCAGCATCCGCGAGCGGAAGCTCCGCAACATTCCGCGCGGCGTGCTCGAACAGCACCTGCTCGACCCGGCCTACCGCTGTTCGCAGATGAACCACCACAAGGTGTTCATCATCGACGAAGCGGAACTGCTCGATTCGACCGGGCAGAACACGCTGCTGAAGACGCTCGAAGAACCGCCCGCCGGAACGTACCTCATCCTGGTCACCGCGCAGGAGGACCGCCTGCTGCCGACGATCCGCAGCCGCTGTCAGCGCGTGGCGTTCGGTTTGCTCGACGACGAAACCGTCCGCACCTGGACCGAGCGATTCATCCAGTCCGCCGATGAGATCGACCTGCCGGCCGAGCAACGGGCATGGGTGGTGCGCTTCGCGCGGGGGAGCCTGGGCCGGGCGAAGCTGGCGGTCGAATACCGGCTGGACACCTGGCAGCAGAAGCTCGAACCGATGATCGACGCCCTGGCCCGGGGCCGGGGCGCGGGGGAGATCGGCCCGACGATGGTGGAACTGACCGGCGCCTTCGCCGAACAGTGGGTCAAGCGGAACGCCAACGCCTCGAAGGATGCGGCGAACAAGGCGGCGGTGCGGCATGCGTTGGGGCTGGTGGGGGAAATCTGCCGGCGGCGGCTGCGCGATCTGACCGGGCAGGTCGACCCGTCCGATCCGGATGTTGTGGAGGGGCGACTCAAGCCGTGGCTGCGCGGGATCGACCTGGCCCAGGACGCCGACCGCCACCTGGAGACGAACGTTTCCGTGCCCTTGTTGCTGGACAACCTGGCGATACAATGGGCCACGAGAGTTCAGCGGGATTGACCCCTGCCTCCACGCAAGGCACCGCGGGGGCGTTGACGGCCTTCCTCGGCGGCCCCGGCGGGTCCGCCTCACATGCATCGGGAACCGCCGGGCGCGGTCAGGGCGCCCGGCGGCGTTAGAACCCCCCTGACGACATACCGAAGCGCCATCCCCGGAAGTCCGGCCGGCTGTCTGTCGCGCCGGGCGCCGGTGAGGTTGGCCTTCGTGAGGTTGTTGGTATGCCGATCGATCCGCTTCCGGTGCTTGAAGAGGACCAGCGCGAGCGTGAGAAACGCCAAGCCGCCACCGGGCAACTGCCCCAGAGCGTCGTCGTCCGTTACGGGGCGATGAGCTTCATCGCTGAATTGCGTTACGAGGCCGACCAGCGTCCGGGCTGCGGGGCGCGCGTGGTCGCCCGCACGCCGCGCGGGTTGGAGCTGGCCACGGTGCTCACCAGCACCTGTCCCAACGGCGGGTGCGGCCACAACGTCAGCCGCAAGCAGATGCTCGCCTACATCGAGAAATCCGGCGGCCGCCACTATCCGTTCGCCACCGAAGGCAAAGTGCTGCGCCTCGCCACGCCCGAAGACCTGCACGAACAGGCCCACCTCGACGCGAACCGCACCCATTACGCCGCGGCGTGCAAACAGTACATCCGGGAACTCGACCTGCCGATGAAACTGGTGGAAGTCGAAGCATTGCTTGGCGGCGACCGCATCGTGTTCCACTTCATGGCCGAGGGGCGGGTGGATTTTCGTGAGTTGGTTCGGCGTCTGGCCGGTGACTTCCACACCCGCATCGAAATGCGCCAGGTCGGCGCCCGGGATGAAGCGAGGCTGGTGGCCGACTACGAAAAATGCGGCCAGCACTGCTGCTGCAAGCAGTTCCTCAAAGTGCTCAGACCGGTGAGCATGAAGGCAGCGAAGGTGCAGAAGGCGACGCTGGACCCGACGAAGATTTCCGGCCGCTGCGGGCGGCTGATGTGCTGCCTGCGTTACGAGGAAACGACCTACGAGGAACTGCGCCATCGCCTGCCCCCGCGCAACACCCGACTGTTGACCGCGGAGGGTCCGGCCGTGGTGCTCAACACGCAGGTGCTCACCCAACTGGTGCAGGTGGAACTGGAAGCCAACCGGTCCCGGGCGGTGTTCCCGCTGGAGGAACTGGAGCCGTACAAAGGCCAGCCGATCCCCGAACCCGGCGAGGTGGCCGAGCAACAGCGCGAAGCCCGGCAGGCCGAGCGGCAACGCCAATCCCACGACCCGCCGCGGGACGACGCCGTTCCCTCCGACGGGGCGGAAGCCGACGGCCAGGCCGATCCGCAAGCCTCGCCCGATCAGACCGGCGACCCGTCGAAACCAAAGCGTAAACGCCGGCGGCGCCGCAAGCGCCGCAAGGGCCAAGGCGGGTCGAATCGCTGACCGCCCGATGGGCTGTTCCAATCCGGCGGTCATCCATCGCCCACCGGGAATCACGCCATGCCACAACACGGTTCGTACTCGCACGGCGGACCCGACGCCGAGTTCACCATCTTCGTCGTCCTCATCATCGTTGCGGTGCTGTTCGTCCTGGCGATCAGCCTGGCGATTCAGGCCCTGATCTGTTACCTGCTGACCAAGTGCCTGCGCGAAGTGCCCGAACAACACCGGCAGGTCACCCCGGGCAAGGTCTGGCTGCTGATGATCCCGCTGTTCAACCTGATCTGGGCGTTCTTCGTGTTCATGCCCATGTCGGATTCATTCAAGCGATCCTTCAACTCGGTCGGGCGGCACGATGTGGGCGACTGCGGCCGACAGATCGGTCTGTGGTACTGCCTGTGCGGCGTGGCGTCGCTGGTGCCGTACGCCGGCTCGTTGGCCGGACTGGCCGGACTGGTCCTGCTGATCCTCTACCTCGTCAAGGCGTTCGAGTTGCGCGACAAGGTGCGCTGGTGCCGGGCCACGCCCGAACCGACGATCGCGCTGGAATGATCCGGGCGTTTGCCCCCTCGGACACCCTCACGGTGCGGCCGGTTCGCGCCGCAGGTAGGCTTCCACGTTCCGCACATACAGCCGAACGGCATCGCTCTGGCCGGAGGGGGCGACGTCGGCCTCGACGTGGGCGGTCAGATGGGCGATCGCCCGCGGCGTGGCCAGGCCGTCTTCATCGGTGACTGGCCCGTGGCCAAACGACCGATCCGCCATGACCGTCAGCGCGCAGGGGCCGCCTTCACGCAGGGCATGGGCGTGGGCTTCGTCTTCGGGCATTGCCACGATCAATGCCCCTTCGGGCCCGAAGCGGTAATCCACCAGGCTGACCCACGTTTCGCCGGTGGCCGGGTCGCCGGTGATCAGCCGCCCGGACTGATGAGCCAGCAGAAACCGCACCGCGGAGCGGTCGATCAGGGCATCGTGATGGATCGTGGCGGTGGTCATGGTCGTATCCTTGCTGTCGCGCCGGTGGTCACAACGCTCGGCGGCGCGTTTCTATTGCCAACAGATGATGGTACGCTGATGTTTCAGCGCGGTTGTGGAAAATGCGTTAATCGCGTACGCGGCCTCGGGCATGCCGGGGTAAGTCCGTAGATCGGACGGGGGGCGTACGGCGTCGAGGCCCAGGCACGAGCGCTGCAGCCGGCCGGTGGTCACTCGCCCGATTCGCCCAGCCGTTTCTTCCATTCGGCCAGTTGCTGTTTGAAGCCGCTGAGGCCGGCGTTGCCGTAGGTCTGGTAGCGCTTGACGACGTTCTCAGCGCCCAGCCAGTCGTAGACGTCGTTCGCGAAGACCCCCGCATGTTCATGGGGGGCTGACAGGTCGTTCATCTGATCGACGGTCAGGTCGCTCAACTGCACGATATCGTTCTCGATGCAGTGCGACACCAGCGCGCCGACCCACTGGTGGGCGGTGCGGAACGGCACGCCCCTGGTGACGAGGTACTCGGCAAGCGATGTCGCATCGAGGAAGCCGGTGTGGACCGACGCCTTGATGCGGTCTTCGTTGAACTTCGCCGAGCGCACGATCCGCGTGGCCATCTCGAGGCAGTCCCTGACCGTGTCGTACGCGGCGAAGAGGTGGCGCTTGTCTTCCTGCAGGTCGCGGTTGTAGCCGATCGTCAGGCCCTTGCACATCGTCAGCAAGGCCATGAGATGACCATACACCCCGCCGCACCGGCCCCGGATGAGTTCGAGCATGTCCGGGTTGCGCTTCTGCGGCATCATCGACGAGCCGGTCGTGTACGCATCGCCGAGGGTCAGGAACCCGAACTCCGCGGTCATGTAGATGATCCACTGCTCGGCCCAGCGACTGAGCCACATGGCGGTCATGCTGAGCGCGTAGACGAAGTCGAGGACGACATCGCGCGAGGCGGTGGCGTGGATGCTGCTCGGCGAATTCTCGAACAACCCCATCACCTGCTTCGTGTAGTCCCGATCCAGAGGAAGCGAAGACCCAGCGATTGCGCCGGCGCCAAGCGGGTTGCTGCCGTCGGTTGCGATGCTTGAGTTCAGCCGTGTGTAGCAGACCTCGAAAGCGCTATACCAGGCCGCGCATTCACCACCCACCGTGACCGGCTGTGCCCTCTGCAGGTGAGTGTACGAGGGCATGACAACGTCGCCTTGCTTCCTGGCAATCTCCTCGAAGCACTCCTGCAAACTCGCGAGGAGTGATGTGATGTCCCACGCCGCGTCATTCTTCCACAACAGGAGGTCCAGCGCCACCTGGTCGTTGCGGCTGCGCCCGGTGTGCAGTTTTTTACCCGGCTCGCCGATCTTTTCGATCAGGGCGGCTTCGATGCACATGTGCACGTCTTCGAGTTCGACCTGCCAGCCGGGCCACCCCCGGAAGCCGCCCGGCGCACTCTCGATTTCGGATTCGATTTCGGCCAGGCCCTTCTCGATGGCGGCGAGGTCGTCTTCGGTGATCAGCTTCACGTGGCAGAGCATCCGCGCGTGGGCGATCGAGCCGGCGATGTCGTGCTTGTAGAGGCGCGTGTCCTGGCTGAGCGACTCGACGAACCGCGCGGCCAGTTCATCGTGTTCGCTCCCGCCATGCTTGGCGTGTTCCCATGGTTTGCGCAACTTGCTCATGGCCGCCATGATACGGCCTGTGCCCGTCGGACGGAAGAACGGCCGGCCGGATCAGTCCTCGTCGAACTTGTCATCGATGAGTTGGGTCAGGGCGTCGAGAGCCTGTCGGGCGTCGGGGCCGGCTGCTTCGAGTTGCAGTTCGGTTCCCTGGGCGGCGGCGAGCATCATCATCTGCATGATGGATTTGCCGTCGACGGTCTGATTGGCCTTGTGTACGGTAATGGCGGCTTTGAAATTGCTGGCGACGTCAACGAACGCCATGGCCGGCCGGGCGTGCAGGCCCAGTCGGTTCTTGATGGTGACGGTGGTTTGGAGGCGTTCGGTCATCGCGGCGGGCGGCGTTGGGGGGGCAGGAAGAACGGCGGCGGCCGGCCGGGCAACATCAGCCGCTGAGCTGCTGGTTGTCCGCTTCGCTGATCAGTTCGCGGATGTCCTGGGCGCTGGTGGCCTGGCGGAGGAAGCGGCGGAACGTGTCGTTCTGGAGATTGCGGAAGATGTTCTCCATGGCCTGGAGATGCTCATCGGGCCTGTCTTCAGGGCTGAGCAGCAGGACGACACTGAACACCGGCGCCTTATCGAGGGCGTTGAAATCGACGCCCCGGGCCGACACGCCGATCGCCGCGGCCATCTTCTTGATCTTCGGATGCTTGACGTGCGGCACGGCCACGCCCTTGCCAAACCCGGTTGACCCCTTCTTCTCGCGGTCGATGATGAGTTTCGACAGGTCGTCGCGCAGGTTTTTCGGTGCCGCGCCGGCGGCGATCACCTCGTCGAGCAGTTCGTGGATCACGTCATCGCGATCGGTCGATTCCAACTGCGGGATCAGGGCGTCGTTGATGATGATGTCAGCCAGTTTCATGGAAGCAAATCCCTCATGTCTTGCACCACGCGCCGCGACCGAAGTCGCCAAGGCCACTAGGCGCTGTGCTTGCGATTGCGCCGCTTTTCCTTGTGATCGGTCAGTTGCCGTTCGGCCTTGTCCGCCACCGCGTCGATGCAGGCGTACAGATCCTCGCCCTCGGCCGTGGCGAGGATGTCATCGGCGTGCTCGATGTCCACGACCAGTTCCACCTCAAAGATACGGTCCTGCTGATCGATGACCATGTCGATGGCCTGGATGCGGTCGAAATACCGAGGCAGGCGGGAAGTTTTCTTGTCGGCGTATTCGCGGATGGCGTCGGTGACATCCATGTGCCGGCCGGTTACCTTGAATTCCATAGTCAGTCGGGCCTCCGGAGAATGTCTAACACTTTACGGATTTTGCTCACGTTTCGCCATCGCGCGACCTGCCGGCCCCGTCGTCTTCGTCGCGGCCGGCGTCGGACGACGCCGATGAGCGGCCGGCGCCAAGTTGCCCCGAGGGCGTGCCGTGGTGGATCACCTGGGTGGCGGGCACGATCACACCGCCGCTGACGCTGAAACGCAGGGCCTCGTCGATGGTGATGTCGAGGTTGATTGTATCCCGCCTCGGGACGGTGATCACGTAACCGGTGAACGGGGTGGGTGAACTGGGCACGAAGATCGTCATGCACTCGGCGCCGGCCTTCTGCTCGATGGTGCGCATCGTGTCGCCGGTCACCAGGCCCAACGACCAGATGCCCTTACGGGGATATTCAACGGCCACCACGTTGGAGAACTTGAGTTTGTCGGCCTTTTCGCCCACGAAGAAATCGGTGACCTGCTTCACGTAGGGATACACCGCCTTGAACACCGGCACACGGGCGAGCCACTCCTCGCCGCGCGTGTACAACCGCCGGCCGATGTAGCTGCCCAGCAACAGCCCCACGAAATAGATCAGGATGATCGCGATGAACAGGCCGATCAGGTTCAGCCCCGGCCACTGCTTCCACCAACCGAGCAGTTTCTCGCGTCGGGCGATGCGCACGGCGTCGGCGAGGGTCAGGTCGCCGTCCTCCCGGGCCTGTCGCTGTTCGGTGGTCAGATACTGATTGACTTTTTCATCCTCAACCCGAGGCCAGGCCGTGGTGCGCAGGACCAGCCGCTGAACGCCGTCGTTGATCGGGTCGGCGATCCGCTGCTCCACGAAGCGGTACGCCGCCACGAGAATCCAGATCGTCAGCACCGTGGGCAGCAGAATGCCCAGGCCGCGGAGAAACCGCACGCGGAATGAACGTCCTGATTTGGTGTGCGAATCCCGATTCATCGGCGGGCCAGGCTTCCGGTGGCAGGCAGGGACAAAGACGCTCCGCCCCGCCGCTTACGCGGGGGTCTGGTGGCTCCGGTCGGCCTTGACCGGTCGGCCCATTATACACCAACCGCCGGCCGGCTGATCGGCGAAGACCTTGGCCCGGGTCTGGTTGGAACCGCTCAGCCAGGGCCTCGGCCCCCCACCGCAATGTCCATCGGTTACGGCATCACGGCGGCGAGGTCGACCCTCGCCCCTTCCGCCGGCAACGGGCCGGATTTCGCCCGACAACCCCGCAGTTCGGTCAGGCATTCGGCCATATCGGCGTGCAGCGGCGCGGTGAACGTCATGGCCTGGCCGGTCTCGGGATGAGCGAACTGCAACACGGCGGCGTGCAGGGCCGGCCGATGAATCAGCAGATCCCCGCGCCGGTCCATCCGCGACCAGACCTTCAACCCGTCGGGCTTGGTGCGAGCGAAGGTTCTGGCCGCCTGGGAACCGGCGGCGGTGGGCGGCTGGGTCAGTTCCGCTTGGCCGAATGGTTCACCGCCGTAGATGATGTCGCTGATGATCGGATGGCCCAGCCACGTCAGGTGCACGCGGATCTGGTGCGTGCGGCCGGTCTTCAGTTCCAGTTCCACCAGCGTATAGCCGTCGAACACTTCGCGGACGCGGCAGATCGTCACGGCGTTCCGCGCCGCGGTGTCGTGCCGCACCGCACAGGCTTCCCGGACCACCGGATGCTTGCCGATGGGCTGGTCGATCACATCGCCGGGCGGTGACATCTCGCCGTGGGCGATGGCCAGGTAGTACTTCTGCACGCGGCGCTGTTCGAACTGCCGGGCCAGCCGCCAGTGCGTGCGTTCGTTCTTGGCCAGCACGATGCACCCGGTCGTATCCTTGTCCAGCCGGTGCACGATGCCCGGGCGGAATGCCTCCACGCCCACCTCGCTCAGCGACGCCAGACCACGCGACTCGGCGTCCTTGAAATACCACGCCAGCGCGTTGAGCAGCGTGCCCCGCAGGTTCGACCGGGCCGGATGCACCACCAGGTCCGCCTGCTTGTTGATGACGATCAGGTGATCGTCTTCGTACAGCACGTCCAGCGCAATGGCTTCAGGGGGAATCCGCTTGAGGTCGGGCGGCGGCATGATGAGGTCAATCTCGTCGCCCACGCGGATGACGGTGCTGGACTTCGGCTGGCGGCCATTGACCGTGACCGCCCCTTCGTTGATCAGTTTCTGCAAGCGCGATCGGCTGAGCTTCTGGAATCGGTCGCCCAGGTACCGGTCCAGCCGCTTGTTCACATCGCGGGTCAGCTTGAAGCGGACGTGTTCGGGCTGATCGGATTCGGCCAAGGCATCGCCATCCGACAGGCTCTGGGGGTCGACGGGCGGGTTGGCCCGATCGTCACCCGGAGGGTTCGAATCGCCGGATGCGGGCGGGCCGGTCATGGCGTGGCGGCGTCTGAGACGGGCGCATCGGGGGCGTCGGCGGAAGCGGGCGGGTCGGGCTGTTCGTCCGCTTCAGTCGCCGCGTCTTCGGGAATTTCGGGGGCAGGGCGGAACTCGACCGGCTGCTTGAGGCGCTCGAGGTCGGCAGCCTGGCGCTGGGCCTGGCGCACGATCACCGGCCAGGCGGAGGCGGTCTGTTGCAGTTGGGCGTACTGGGCCGCGGCCTTGTCGAATTCACCCATCGATTCGTACACCGCCGCCAGTCCGGCCCTCGCATTGGCGGCGAACAGCGGCGTGCCGCGTTCGATCACCTGCTGATACAGCTTTTCGGCGAGTTCCAGCTTGCGCTGCCGTTGTTCCTCGGTCAGATCAGTGCTCTGGTCGGGCTGGCCGGCGGCGGAAGGCTCCACGCCCAGGTTCGCCTGCGAAGCCAGGCTGTCCGCCGCGTCCAGCGTTGCCCGCGACCACGCGCCGTCGACGTCGGCATGTTGGGCGGCCACGTCCTGCAGCGCTTCGGGCGTGCCGGCCGCCATCACCGCCGACCACGCCGCGTGCTTTCGCCGGTGTTCCTTCGTGGTGTACCAGCGGTAGCCGTACAACCCGCCGATCGCGATCACCAGGACCAACAGAAACGTCGTGCCGTGCTTGTCCCACCACTGCTTGAAGTGACTGAGAAACTCGGCCAGGTCGTTCTGTTTCAGTTCGTGACGTTCTTGTGAATCCATCGGGTCAATCCGCCTGGGGGGTCAGTCCTTCTTCGTGGCGTCGCGGCGGGCGCCGAGATCGCCGTGGCCGAGTGTCTGCACGTTCAGGTTCACGTGCGTGCGCGGACCGGTGAGCGACGATTCATCCCAGATCCGCACTTCGCACAGTTCGTTGCCCTTTTCAAACCGCATGAGGAACACGCCGCGCACCATCTGCGAACTCCGCAACGTCCAGTCCGCATCGGGCATGTGCAGGCGGTAGAACCGCTCGGCGTCGACCTTGTCCACCCGGCCGATGTACGTGTGGTCGACGAACCGCGCGCCGGCCGACTCGTAGCTGCGACTGATGTTTTCGGCCAGTTTGAACCCGATCGGCACCGGCAGATCGGGCACCAGCGGCCGGGCGACCGACACCAGTCCCGCCGGCGGGGGGGCGTCGGTCTTCGCCGATGATTCGTCCGCGGTCCTCGGCTCGGCCAGACTGGACGAGTTCGTCGAACCGCCGCCGAATCCATCGCAGCCGCCCAGCAGGAACCCTCCGACCAGACCGATGACACAGACCGCTTGGGTTCGCATGGCTCGATCCTCGTTGCCCGATTCGGTCAAACCATACAGTTTAATGCCGACCTGCCAGGCAGGCAATCACCCGACATACCGCGCCCACGCTTCCGCACCGCCGCCGGCGACCAGCCGACGCAGCGCCGGCGAAAACGCCCACAAGACATCGGCCGACCCATCGGCCAGGCCCAGCACACCCGCGATCGCGCCGCACAACTCGTCCAGCCCCTCGCCGTGCAGGGCCGAGAGGCGGAGCACGGCGCCGGCGGCGCCCGTATCCCCGCCACGGCTTTCGGCCATGGCGGGACTTGTATCGATCTTGTTGAGCACATGCAGATCGGGCCGGCGCGGCAGGCGCTGCGCCTCCGGCCAGTCGCGGATCGGATCGCGCAGGGCGATCAGCACATCGGCCCGGTCGATCGCCCGGCGGGCCAGTTCGATGGCGCGCCGCTCGATCGGGTCATCGCTGGTGCGCAAGCCCGGCGTGTCGAACCAGCGAACCACCACCTCGCCGATCGGCGCGTTGATCTTCGCCAGCCCGCCCACCCAGTCGCGCGTCGTCCCTGGCAGGTCAGCAACGATGCTGGCCGTCCGCCCCATCACCAGGTTCGTCAGCGTGCTCTTGCCCACATTCGCCCGCCCCACCACCGCGACGGTCGGCGGCTCGACCAGGCGGTCCAGCCGCTCGCTGCGGGCGAGGATTCGCCGGACAGGCAGTTCATGGGGCCTGGCGCGCCACAGCGCCGGCTGCGCCAGCAATAACCCGACCGCCACAGGACTCGCCGCCCGCCCAAGCGTCAACAGCATGTCCGCTTCCAGCGGGGTTGACGCTTCGGGGTAAACCTGTTGTGCGTCGAGTTGCTCGCTCGGGGTGGCGCCCAGCTCGATCAGCCGCTCGCTGAGGCGCTGCATGACGCGCAGCCCGCCGTGGGGCATCAACTGACACCAGTCGTCCCGCAGCGCGACGATCAGCCCCTCGTCGATCTCCTCGAACCGCGCCAGCGCACAGCGATCGGTCGGTCGTCGACCGGTCAGGCGTTCGACGATGTCGGCCGAACCGTCCCCGTGCAGTTGCACCAGCCCGATCGCCCCGGGCGCATTGGCGGTGGCGAGGGTGAAGGTGGGCGCGTCGTTCATTGGGGGTTCTGCAACTCGTAGCGACGGGTCACGCGCATGCCGATGAGCACCAGTTCGGGCACGACGTTCTCGATCAATTCGTAGCCGTCGAACAGCAGGGGCGCATCGCCGCCGGTGGCGATCACGCGCGGGTAAGCGCCATAGACCCGGGCATAGTTTTCAACCAGTTCGCGCACCGCGCCGCGGATGCCGTGGAACACGCCGTCGAGCATGGCCTGACGGGTGTTGTGGCCGATCGCCTCGTCCGGCCGAACCAGGTCGATCTCGGGCAGTTGGTCGGTTTGCTGGTGCATGGCCTTGAGCATGAGCCGCGCCCCGGGCAGGATCGCCCCGCCGTGGAAGGTGCCTTCGCCGTCGACGAAGTCGACGGTCACCGCCGAGCCGGCGTCGATCACGATGCACGCCTGGCGGAGTTGATCGTACGCGGCCGCCGCGGCGAGCAGGCGGTCTTCGCCCACGAGGGTTTCCGGATCGAGCTTTCGGCCGATCGGCACCGAGATGTCTCGCTCCATCCGGCAGACAGGCAGATCCGCGGCACGGTGAATCAGCGGACGCACGCGATCGGCCTCGGCGTCGTTGACCGACGCCAGATACGCCACCGCGTTCTCAGCACCTTCCAACGCTGCGGCGGCATCCCGCAGCGCCGCGGCCAGTTCCCGCGGCAGATCGTGGGCCACGGACACCCGGGCTTCCAGATCGCCGCTGACGAACGCCCCGACTTCCGTGCGCGTGTTGCCGACGTTGACGGTAAGCAGGTTCACAGCCATGCGATGAGTATATCGCACGAACGAACCGCCCTCATCCCCGTTCTGGATGCGGTCAGCGGGCAATGACCCCTCACACCCGTTCGAGCATCTGCCAACAGCTTTCCAGCAGCTCGCGGGTGCCGGCGCCCGTGGCGGCGGAGATGACGGTGACCGATTCGCCGATCGCCTGTTCGATCAGGTCGGCGGCGGTGCGGATGTCCTGCTCGTCGCCGAGCAGGTCGGCCTTGTTGATCGCGACGATCTGCGGCTTGTCGGCGAGGACGGCTGAATGTTCGCGCAGCTCACGGCGGATGGTGTGGTAGTTTTCGACCGGGTCGGAACCGTCGGCCGGCTCCATCTCCAGCAGGTGCACCAGCACGCGGGTGCGCTCGACGTGGCGGAGGAAATCGTGTCCGAGTCCCGCCCCCGCGGCCGCGCCGGCGATCAAGCCGGGAATGTCGGCGATGACCAGTCGGCGAAAGCCGGGCAACTCGGCGATGCCCAGTTGAGGCTCAAGGGTGGTGAAAGGATAGTCGGCGATCTTGGGCGTGGCCTTGCTGATGCGGGACAGGAGGGTGCTCTTGCCGGCGTTGGGCAGACCGAGAAGGCCGACGTCGGCGATGAGCTTCAGTTCCAGCCGGATGCGATGCTGCCCGCCCGCTTGGCCCGTCGCGGCGTGGCGCGGGGTCTGGTGGGTGGCGGATTTGAAATGCTCGTTGCCGTACCCGCCGCGACCCCCGCGGGCAACCACCAGACGCTTGCCGACGGTGTCCAGATCGTCCAGCAGGTGGCCGGTCTGGTCATCGTAAACCAGCGTGCCCGGCGG
Organism: uncultured Planctomycetaceae bacterium; assembly: GCA_964395825.1. Lineage (GTDB taxonomy): Bacteria > Planctomycetota > Phycisphaerae > Phycisphaerales > Zrk34 > JANQFT01. The sequence continues at coordinate 5,783 of CAYNCM010000046.1, read as the reverse complement.
CACGGGAATGATGCGGTCGGCCCCGCGTGCACCGGTGCGGCTGGCGCCCTGGCCGTGGCGCCCGTCCTCCGCCGACCAGTGATGCCGTCCGGCCATGTCGAGCAGGGTGTCCACCCCCACCGTCGCTTCGAGAATCACATCGCCGCCCTGGCCGCCATCGCCGCCGTCCGGCCCGCCCTTGGGCACGTAGGCCTCGCGCCGAAAGCTGACCACGCCATCACCGCCCCGCCCGGCTTTGACGAAAATGGTGGCCCGATCGACAAGCATGACCGTCATCCTACGCGGGCAGCCCCCCGCCGCAAAGCCGTCTCGACGTGACGGCAATAAATTTGGATTTAAGCGGCAGGAAATCAGATTTTCCGTGCGTATACTGGCCCATCGCGGCTATAATCGCGATTTGTGGGTGTGAGCATCTTCGCTGGGCGACCGCTGACCACACCGCCGCCCGACGCGCGGACCGATGGACGATCCGCAGATTAAGGCCAATTGACACTTTGAGGTGGGCAACCATGATTTCCCAGACGACCGAATATGCCCTGCGAGCGGTGGTGTACCTGGCCCAGCACCCCCACGAATCGTGGACGACCCGGCAGATTGCCGCGGCCACCCGCGTGCCCGCCGGCTATCTGTCCAAGGTGCTCCAGGGGCTCAGCCGCAGCGGCCTGATCACCTCGCAGCGCGGACGCCACGGCGGCTTTCAGCTCACCCCCGAGCCGGCCGAACTGACCGTCCTGCAGGTGATCAACGCCGTCGAACCGATCCGCCGCATCAAGAGCTGCCCGCTGAAGCTCGGCTCGCACGGCGAGGGGCTGTGCCCGTTGCACAAGTGCCTCGATGACACGATCGCCATGGTGGAACAGTCCTTCGGCCAGACCACCGTCGCACACCTGCTCGGCAAGCCCGACACGCCCGAACCGCTGTGCGAGTTTCCCTACGGCGACCGGTTCAGCGGCGAATCCGAACCGATCCAGGCGACCCGCGACGCGACCTGATCGTCCGGCATTGCCCGCCGGGCCATCCCGTTTATAATCGCACGCCGACGTCGGCGCCACGTCGATCATGCGGCCGCGTAGCCAAGTGGACTAAGGCGACGGATTGCAAATCCGTTATTCGTGGGTTCGAATCCCACCGCGGCCTTCCCCGTTCCAACCACCGAACGGGCGCCGAAAGGAAACGACGGCTTGCGCCGCCGTTTATCCAATCCCCCTCGAATCTCCTTGGTTGGGCTGCCCGGGTCAGGCGGCGCGTTGATCGTCAAAGGCGATCGCCACCTGGTACCCGCCGCAGGCCGGCAGGCAACGCACCACCCGGCCGTGCAGATCCCATCCCTGCTCCGCCCCGTGGGCCGGGAAAAAGACGGCCACCGATTCGTTCGGCGACATCGCCACGTCACTCACCCCGGCCAGTCCCCCAAACCCCATGTCCTGCAGTCGCACCGAGCAGATCGGATGCTGATAGACCGTCGTATCGTGATCGCGGCGCTGCACGGTGGCCCGCCCGGCCACCCGATGGCGGGCGCTGTACCGGCGATCGAACTTGTAGGTTTCCGGCGTCGGTTGGTCGGTCTGCTCGTGCCCGGTGTAGGTCAGTGTTCCCGACATCACTTCGGCTCCCTGGGCGTCGGCCCCCGGAATCGCCCACGGCAGGGGCTTAAACGCCACAGGTGACATCGGCCGAACAAACCGCCCAGTTAACCTGACCGCTACAGAATGACCGGTGATTTTCCCACCGCCCCCTCGCCGTCGCCGCCGGATGCCGCATCCGATCGTTCCGACGTTCAGCCGGCCTGATCGACCCGCCGCCAGGATTCACCCAGGTCGACCACGCAACCGCGATCCATCGCCTCGTCGATCGCGAACGCGGTGACCGCCGATTCAAGCCCGGCTTCCAGCGTGGCCGCCGGTTCGCCCTCGCCCCGCACCACCGCGTACAGCTCGTCGATCAGCACCGGGTCGCCGCCGCCATGCCCGCCCGAGACGTTGGCCTCGACGCGTTCGATCTGCGTATCCCAGCCGATCCGTTGATACTCGATCGAGCCGCTGATCACATCGGCCCGGATCGCCCCTTCGCTGCCCAGCAGGTACATGCGGCGTTCGGGAATGCCCGCGATGCAATTGGCGTGGAACGTCGCCCGCACGCCGTTGGCATACTCGATGATCGCGACCTGGTGATCGATGATGTCCTTGTCATCGTTGAACGGGCTGCGGTCGGCGCCCGGCCAGGCCGCGAACGCCGTTTGCCCGGTTTGCGGATGCGGACCGATGCGCTGCTGGTGATGGGCGTTGTCGGCGGTGAAGAAGCGCAGGCCGCCGAACGACGCGACCCGCTTCGCCCGCGCTCCGACGAACCAGTTGGCCAGATCCAGGTCGTGGCTGCACTTTTCCAGCAGGTGGGTTCCCGCCATGGCGCGGTGGCGCCGCCAGTCCTGATGGATGAATCCGCCGTGCTGCCAGTCGATGTTCTCGTTGAACTCGAAACTGATCAAATCGCCGATCGCCCCGTCGTCAATCCGCTTACGAATCGCGCGGTAATGCGGGCTGAACCGCAGCGTGAACCCCACCACAAAGCGCCGAGCCGGCCCCTGCCGCGCCGCATCGCGGATCGCCAGGCAATCTTCCAGCGTCGTGGCCAGCGGCTTCTCGCAGTAGACGTGCTTGCCCGCGCCGAGCGCGGCGACGGCATGTTCGCGATGGTCGTTGTTCGGCGAGCCGATCATCACCAGTTCGATGTCATCGCGCCCGACCAGTGAAGCGACATCCTCAGCGCGTTCGGCCTGGTCGCCGACCCGTTGCCGCGTCGCGTCGATCGCCTGGTCGCTCGGGTCACACAGCGCCACGATCTTCACGTCGGGATGCTGATGCCGCAGTTTGCCCAGCAGATCCCGCAGCCGCCCGCCGCATCCGATCACACCGACCCGCAATTCACTCACGGCCATGCTCCTTTCGGCTCAGAAGCGCACCTTATAGCAGACCCACTGATCGTCAACCCGCAGCCGGCGCAAAGTCGCCCGACGACAGAAAAGCCGCCGGGCGCTCGGGGGGGGTCGTATGGCTCAGCCGATTCAGTCCTGCCAGGCCTTGAGCATCCAGCAGGTCTTTTCGATTTCATCGCAGAACTCGTCCAGCAGGTTCGCCGTGCCGCGATCGTCCGCCTTTTCGGCTTCCCGGATCACCTGCTTCATGCGGTCGGCCTGGGCCTGCATGTCCTTCATCACATTTTCGACCATGTCCTTGGCGTCGGGGCTGCCGGACTCTTCCTTGAGGGTCGCGTCCTTCAGCGCCGCGGCCAGCGTGGGCTGCGGCTTACCGCCAAGGGTGAGGATGCGCTCGGCCACGTCGTCCATCACCTCGGCCCAGCGGTCGTACAGTTCCTCGAACTTCGCGTGCAGCGCGAAGAACTGCTTGCCGGTGACGAACCAGTGGTAGTTGTGCAGCTTGTGATAGAAGACCATCGCGTCAGCCAGAACGACGTTCAGTCCCTTGATAACCGATTCCGATGCCATGTCAGGCTCCTTCGTGAAGTTGGGTTTTGATAGCGTTCGGCGCGGTGCGGCGAAGGTTCGCCAATCCGCACCCGCCGGAATCACAGACCCGCCGGGACACGTGAGGTTACCGAAAACGTCCCGCGTTGCAAGAAAAGGCCCAGCCCCTGCGCCCCCACTCGTGCGGCCAGTCGCTCAATGTGCGATCAGCCGCTCGGCGATCTGCACCGCATTCAGCGCTGCGCCTTTCCGAATCTGGTCGCCGGCGATGAACATCTCAAAACCCACGCCCTCATCCTGTCCGAGGTCCGGGCGGATGCGGCCGACGTACACGTTGTCCTGATCGGAGGCGATGATCGGCTCGGGGTGCTGGTTGCCGGTGCGGTCATCGAGAATCGTCACGCCCGGCGCCCCGGCCAGCACATCGCGCACCTGCTGTTCCGTGGCCGCGGTGGCGAGGGTGAGGTTGATCGACTCGCAATGGGCCCGCAGCACCGGTACGCGCACGCAGGTGACCGAAACGCGGATATCGTCATCGTGGAAGATCTTCCGCGTCTCCTTGATCATCTTGGTTTCTTCGGTGTTGTAGCCGGTCTGGGGATCGATGTCGGAGTTGTGGCTGAACAGGTTCCACAGGTACTGCCGACCGAAAATGGCCTGGGTGAGCGGCTTGCCTTCGGTCCAGTCGCGGGCCTGCTGTTCGAGTTCGGCCATGGCCTTGGCCCCGGCGCCCGACGCGGCCTGGTAGGTGCTGACCACCACCCGCCTGACCCCGAGCGCCTGATGCAGCGGCCAGACGGGCACGTTCATGATGATCGTCGAGCAGTTGGGGTTGGCGATGATGCCCTTGTGCCTGGCGATGTCGGCGGGGTTGACTTCCGGCACGACCAGCGGGGTGTCGGCATCCATTCGGAACGCCGAGGAGTTGTCCACCACCACGCAGCCGCGCTCGGCCGCCATGGGCGCGAACTGCCTGCTGGTCGATCCGCCGGCGGAGAACAGCGCCAGGTCCACGCCGTCGAACGAGTCGGCGGTCAATTCCTCAATGGTGTAGGTCTGGCCCTTGAAGTCGATGGTCCGGCCGGCCGAGCGCGAACTGGCCAGCATCTTCAACGACGCAAAGGGAAAATCGCGCTGTTCCAGGATGCGCAGAAATTCCTGTCCGACCGCGCCGGTGACTCCGGCGATCGCCATGTTCGGTGGGTTACGCATGGTGTTCATCTCGCCTGGCCGACCCGCTGGTCGACCGCAGTCCGTCGCCTGTCGTGCGGCGGCGGTGTTCGGGGTGATCCGGTTCTCGGTACGGTAAATGCCGGTGAGCGTCGCGGGGCGAGGGGGACACTAAGAGGTTTGCCCGCGCTCCTCATCGGCGTGTGATCTGCCGCCTCCACCTTCCGAACCCTCGGTTCTGGCCTGCTGGAACCGGTGTTTTTGCTCGGAGAACGTCCCCAAGCTGCGTACAGACAATATGACACCCGGTCCCGCCTCGGTCAAGACGAAACTGGCCAGGCTGGTTGCGATTGGATTCAGGCGTCCCAGGGCAGTTCGGGCTGATCCCGCCCGTCTTCGGCCTCGCGGTGAGCATGTTCGAGGAAGTCGGGGTCGACCTCGTGGCTCACGCCGGCGTCGGGCGCATGCTCCGCCTGACCAGCCTCGCGCCGGACATCATCGAAGCGATCCTCCGCGGCGACGAACCCGACGGCTTGTCCCGAGCGCGGCCGAGGGGCCTCAGCCTTGAGAAGCTGCGGAAGAACCTGCCGGTGCGGTGGGAGGAGCAGAGGAGAGGTAGGGACGCAACCGGTATGCGGTGATTGCCCTATGCTATTCGTGGACTTTAGCCATTTTGGACGTCACCGTGCCTCGGGAATCCGTGATTCCCGGCTGGATTTCGGGCAACTCGACCTTTTTCGAGTGAGTTGCGTTAATTCATAAGTCTTTGTCAGCAAAGACTTATGGCTGCAAGAAAGTGGCTAAAGGCCACTATTCGTGAGCAGGGAATTGAGGGTTCGCGCTTGACAGAATCGCGGGATTGGGTTAGACTATGAACCGTCTCTTTGTCGAGGTCCGTACCGACCTGGGTTATTGGACTCCGCTTGCTCGTTGCTCGTTGCTCGTTGCTCGGGTTGCTCAGGCGGGAACCCCGTGGGGTGGGCGGGCACATCACAAAGGAGGGCACGAAGATGCCTGGGAGAATCTCTTGGTTGGGCCGCGTGGTTGTCGCGGCGGTGGTGTGCGTGTCTCTGGTCTCGGCGGCGTCGGCGGTGGATATCGAAACCGTCCCCGTGGGCAATCCGGGCAACGC
>CAYNCM010000045.1:0-25628 GCA_964395825.1 uncultured Planctomycetaceae bacterium | reverse complement strand
TAACAAGGTAGCCGTAGGGGAACCTGCGGCTGGATCACCTCCTTTCTAAGGGATTTCCTTAGACTTCGGCTCTGGTGAGAACCACCCGAAGTGATGTGAGTACATTTCTCGTACCCCTCGGGGTGCAACGATGCGGTAACGCATCGCCAATGGCGTCCTACCTGTTCATCTGTCAAAGACCGGATTTGACTGACCCCGGCACCCGCCGGGGTTATTCATTGCGCGACTCGTGCCGGGGCAGACAACGTTGGCCACGGATTCCTCGTGCTCCCCCGCCAACCCAGCCACCGGCTTCTGGCCTTTAAATGCCTCCAAGGCGACCTTCGCCTTGAAATCCGCGCTGAACCGTCGACGCTTCCGTGTCGTGAAATTCGTCTCCTGTCCCGGAGCGAATCCACTTTAACCACGCGCCCAGTTTTCGGGGAGGCGCACACAAATCTACGAGCGGCGATTCACAGCGCGCCGCCGGGCGTATTGGCGCGGATCGGGCTTGTGGGGGGGGAGCAGGTCGACGTGGATGCGGTCGCTGGGCAACAGCTTGCCGGCATTGATACGGTCGTGCGGGTCGAAGGCGTGTTTGAGGCGGGCGAAGGTCCGCATGGTCGGCTCGGTGAACAGGAGGCTCATCATGGGCAGTTTCTCCACACCCACGCCGTGCTCGCCGGTGATCGTGCCACCGACGCTGATGCAGTATTCGAGAATGGCGTGGCTGGCGCGCATGATGTTGGCCACGTCGTCCGGATCATCCTCGTCGAACAGCAGGATGGGATGGACGTTGCCATCGCCGGCGTGGAAGACGTTGGGGATGGTCAGGCCGAACCGTTCGCCGATGCGGCCCACCTGCTCGACGACGTCGGGCAGGGCGGAGCGGGGCACGCAGGCATCCTGGGTGCAGTAGCTGCGGCTGATTCGGCCGATCGCGCCGAACGCCCGCTTGCGTGCGGACCAGAGCTGCTCGCGGCGGGCAGGATCGTCGGAGCTGTCGACGCTGCGGGCATGGTTCTCGCGGCAGAGGCGTTCGATGTGGCGCATCTGTTCATCAAGCGCCGCGTCCACGCCATCGATCTCCATCAGCAGCAGCGCCTGGGCATCGGTCGGAAAACCGTAATGGAAAGCATCTTCAACCACCTTGACCATCGCACCGTCGAGCATCTCCATGGCGGCGGGAATGATGCCGGCGGCGATGACATCGGCGACGGTCTGGCAGGCGTTGCGGGTGGCGTCGAAGATACCCACGATGGTTCGCAAGGCGCGGGGCTTGGGCGTGAGACGGACCCAGAGCCTGGTGATGATCCCCAGTGTCCCTTCCGAACCGCACAGCAACGCGGGCAGATCGGGTCCGACGCCGTCGAGCAGCGGCCCCGGGCGCGTGGTGAGGGTCTTGCCATCGGGCAGGACCATTTCAATGCCGATCACGTGCTGGGTGGACACGCCGTGCTTGACCACGTGAATCCCGCCGGCGTTGGTGGCGGCGTTGCCGGCGATGGTGGCCGCGTGCTGGCTTGAGGGATCGGGCGAGAAATGCAGGTGCTCACCGCCGGGCATCCGGTTCACGTGGCGGGTGAGCTGGGTGTTGAGCACGCCGGCCTGGACACAGGCGATGCGGTTGGCCAGGTCGAGGTCGATGATGTCGGTCATGCGGCTGGTGCAGACGATCACCCCGTTTGCGAAGGCGACGCACCCGCCGGTTAAACCCGTGCCGCTGCCGCGCGGCACGATGGGCACATCGGCGGCGGCGAGGGTGCGGACGATCGCGACGACGTGTTCGGTCGTCCGGGGAAACACCACCGCCCGACCCACACTGCGAGCGATGGGAAACCCGTCGCACTCGTAGGTCAGAAGCTCGGCGGGATCGGTGATCACGCCATCTTCACCGACGAGGCGCCGGAGCTGATCAGCAAGCGGTCGGTCGGCGATGGTCATTGCGGCATTGTAGCAGGGCGGTCGGAATGTGAACGGCGGTCTGAGTCGGAAGGCTGCACCTTCTGTGAAGCTGGGATGACGATGGCCTGTTCGCCGATGAACCGGTCGCGCTCGGCCACGTCCTTCTGGCGTTGCTCGATCTGACGGTCGCGGTCATCAGACCCGCCGACGGCAGTGTTCAGGGCGGGACCGAAGCAGGCCGATTACATCGAACTCGACGTGGCCCCTCACGGAAGCCGGCAACCTATCGGTCTATCGCCACCGCGCCGTCAACAAGCATCGGGCCTTGGCCGGTCCGGTGCCGCCGGAGCGCCTGCCCCGGGCCGTGCGTCGCGCCGGCGATGTCGGTGAACCGCGCCGATCGCCACGATTCGATCAGCCGACGGACGTCGGTCCGAGTCCGACAGGTGGCCTGGCCACTTGGCTGCGGGGTCAGGTTTCGATGGTGTTCGTCGTGCCGCGGTTCAGGTGGTATGAGATCCCGTTCCAGACCAAGGTGCCGGGCGTGTCGGGGGGCAGTTGGATTTGAGCGCGGCAGCGCTGGTCGCCATCGAATTGCAGCGATGTGCGAAGTCGGCCCCGGGGATGGGGGATGTCGCTGTCGATCCGGCGCAGCGGTCCGGGGGCGGGCTGAATGAGGACCGACTCGAAGGCCGGCGACGACGGACGCACACCGGCGAGCGTGGCGTGGAAGTGGAACAGCGGATGCGAACCCCACGCATGGCAGTCACTGCGCGAGGGCTCGGGCTGTTCGAACGGCGTCTTGAGGTCCAGTTCGCTCAGCTTGTCCCAGAATCGCAGTCGTTTGACAACCAGATCGCCCCGTCTCAGTTGCGACATCGCTTCGAGCAGGTAGAACGAAAAATACACCGTCGTGCGGACCAGGTCGTCATCGCGCTGTAAGCATCGCAGCACCGCGGCCTGCCGGGCGTCGTCCAGCACGCCGGTCACAATCGCCAGGCTCTGGGCGTGTTCGCTGAAATGTTCGTGCGCCACGTCATCGGCCATGCGTTCGCGCTGCTTGTCCCAGAACCGCTCGACGACGCTTGTGCCCGTGCGTTCGGCCAGGACGGCATAACGTTCGGCCATCGCTGCTTCGCCGCACTCGGCCTCGACGGCTGCGGCGGACTTCAGGGCGCAGACGAAAAGCAGATTCACCACCGATGACACGCCGTGCGTTGCGTCGGGCGGCCAGCCGATGCGCCACGGCTCGGCCCAATCGACGAACGACCAACCGGGCACGTCTTCCAGCAGACCGTCATTGTTGAGCATCGGCAGGAAGCCCTCGAACTGGGCGCGAATGCCCGTCAGCCGCGCCCGCACCCACGCCCGGTCGCCGCGCCACATCAGGTAATCGCGCACCATCAGCACCCAGATCATCGAAAAGGTCAGCGACACCTGGAACGGTTGGCTGGGGCAGCGTTCGGCCACGAAACCGGTCAGCCAGCGCGAACGGTCGAACAGTTCGATCCCGCGCCGTGTCAGCCGATCGTCTCGCGTCATCACGTAGGCGGTGAGCATCTGCAGGCGCGTGTCGCCGACGTACATCATCTGTTCGTAGTAGGGGCAGTCGGTGTACGTTTCGTGGGCGCACATCTGGATGCCGCGCACGGCCGGCGGCACGATCGCATCGAGTTCGGGTCGGTCGCTTTGCCAGTGGCCGTCGTTCTCGCAGGGATAGCGCGTTTCCACGAACCCAACCCGGTGCAGCGTGAGCGGCTGCTCGGCCGTCTGGACGGACAACCGCAGGTAACGCCCGCTTCGCCACCAGAGGCCGGTGAAGCGCACGCGGTCGCCGTTGCCGATCACCTCATCGCCGAAGCCGAACCACAGCTTGCCGGCCACGTCGCCGCGATTGGCCTTGTGGGCCGAGCGCTTGCCGTGGCGCACCTCGAACAGTGACTCGGCCCACTCCAGGCGCACCCCGCCGCCCGCGCCGCCGGTCAGTTCCACATCGCCGAACCCGCAGTAGTAGTCTTCGAGATCGACGATGACGTGCACCGCCCGGTTCGGTGCCACGGTCACCGGTTCGCCGGAGTCGATGAGTTGGCGCCAGGTGTCCATGTCATCGGACCGGCACGCGCTGTCGGTCACGGGGCGGTCGCCGTCGCCGTCGATGACCGCTCGCACGCGCCCGGTGCGCCGGGGCTGGTGCATCATGTCCGGCAGATCACTGGGTTCCAGCCGCCAGCCGGGCGCGACGACGCCGGTGTGGTTCGTGCGCGGCTCGGTGTCGAGCGGAGGCCGGACGATGCGCGGTTCGACGAGCATCGGTTCGGCCGCCCGCGCCGCGGCGCTGTCGAATGTCTGCGCCGGGCCGATCACGTGATAGCCTGCCATGCCGCCGGGCGTGAACGAATGGCCGGGCGCTTCAGCCACGCGCCAGGGCCCGCGGCCGGTGGCCAGTTGGTTTTCCAGTTGCTCGGCGGTGAAGATGAATCCGCCGCGCCAGGTCACCTGGGCCACAGGCTTCAGTTCGCCCAGCCACCAGGCCAGCGCCTCGACCGTGTGTTTGCCGGCGTCGAGCGTCAGTTCATACGAAGCGAACGACCAACTCCATAACTCGCTGCGGTCCGGGCCCATGCCGATGCGCTGACCGTCGATGAAGAACTGGTACCGCTGATCGGCGCTGATGTGAATGCGGCTGGTGATCGGTTTGTCGAGTGTGAAGCGGTTGACGAACTTGAGCACGATCGGCCGGTCGTCTCTGGCATCGGGATGCCACACCCACGCTGCCCGGTCGAGCGGGAACCGCGCGACGATGTTGGCGTTGACCGTCGAATCGGCGGGTTGAACCGTCACGCGTTGGACCTGCATGGGCAAGACTCCCAGGGCAAGGGCAGACTATCTGCGGGGGTCGGAGGGTGCAAGTTCACCGAACGGGCGATTAAGTCGGCCGGCGATCCGGTCGATTCTGCCTCGGGAGTCGGCTCGAGGGAGGCCGAGGCGCATGCTGTTCAATTCATTCTCGTTCGCGGTCTTCCTGGTCATCGCGCTGGCCGCGAGCAGGCTGCGTCTGCCGTGGGGTTGGCGGAAGGGCCTGCTGCTGGGCTTGAGTTACCTGTTCTATGCGGCCTGGAATCCACCGTTCGTGCTGCTGCTGTGGTTGTCGACGATGGCGGACTGGTTCCTCGCCCGTCGGATTGCGCGGGCCGAGCGCCGCGGTGTGCGCCGGGCGTGTCTGTTCGGTACGCTCGCGGTGAACCTGGGGTTGCTGGGGTTCTTCAAGTACGGCGGGTTCGCGCTGGACAACCTGCACGGACTCAGCGGAACGCTGGGCTTCACGTTCGACGCGCCGGTACTCAGCATCACGCTGCCGATCGGCATTTCGTTCTACACGTTCCAGACCCTCTCGTACACGTTGGATGTCTACCGCGGCCGCACGCAACCGTGGCCCAACTTCCTCGACTACGCCCTGTACGTGACCTTCTTCCCGCAATTGGTGGCCGGTCCGATCGTGCGCTCGATCGATTTCCTGCCGCAGTGCCGCGAGGCGAAACGGGCCACGGGACGACAACTCGGCTGGGCCATGGTGCTGGTGGTGGTGGGGCTGTTCAACAAGGTGGTGGTGGCCGATGCGCTGATGGCGCCGGCGGTCGAATCGGTTTACGGGGGTGTGGGGCCGTGGGGGTTCGTGGCGGCGTGGGGCGGGACGCTGGCGTTCGCGGTGCAGATCTTCTGTGATTTCGCTGGCTATTCGACCTGCGCGATCGGCGTGGCGCTGATGCTCGGGTTCGAGCTGCCGACCAACTTCCGCTTCCCCTACGCGGCGGTGGGTTTCAGCGACTTCTGGCGACGGTGGCACATCTCCTTGTCCACCTGGCTGCGCGATTACCTGTACATCCCGCTCGGCGGCAACCGCGCCGGCCTGCTGGGCGAGTCCGGCAATGTCATGTTCACCATGCTGATCGGCGGACTGTGGCACGGTGCTTCGTGGAACTTCGTGGCCTGGGGCGGGCTGCACGGGTTGTTTCTGCTGGCCGAGCGCCTCGGCCGCCGCGCCCTGCCAACGGGCGGCCTGTGGCGCGGCGCCGGCATGAAGCAAATCGGCATTGCCGTCACGTTCGTGTGCGTCTGTTTCGCCTGGGTGTTCTTCCGCGCAGAGGACCTGGCGACGGCCGTCGAACTCTGCAGCGCGATGCTCGGGGCCAACGGGCTGAAGGCGGGGTTCTGGGACGCGTTCACGTATCACACGGCCCTGCGCACGCTGACGGTGGTGGGGGCATGCGTGTTATTGCATCAACTGATGCGAGGCCGGTCGCTGGGACGGGTGGTCGGACGATTGCCGTGGCCGGTCACGTCGTTCGTCCTGGCGGTGATGTCGGCGCTCACGTTCCTGGGGTTGTTCGGAGAAGACCGTGCGTTCATCTACTTCCAGTTCTGACCTGGCCGCGGCCGTACCGGACGTGAAGTTCGGTCGGATGTGGCTGACGACGGTGGTGCTGGCCGGGCTGATGCTCGGCGGACTGGAGATCGCCGCGCGGCGGGCGGGGCATCGGCCGAACGTCACGGACAGCGCGGCGCTGTGGGCGATGCATCGCCGGGCGCTGGATGCCGACGATACTTCCCGGACCATCGCGATCATCGGCAATTCTCGCTCGCAACTGGGCCTGGTGCCGGGGGTCATCGAACAGGCCCTGCCGGACGCGGAGGTGGTGCACCTGTCGGTCAATGGTACGTCGTGTTTGCCGACGTTGTACGACGTGGCCGAGCGAAGCGGGTTCCGCGGCACGCTGATCTGCGATTTCGTCGCGTCGCTGGTCGAACCGCGTCCACCGGATCGGCAAGCCGAGTGGATCGAGCACTACCACCGCATGGCGCGCCACGGCCGATGGATCAACATGGCTGTGGATCAGTCGGTGCGTTCGTGGCTGCAAGGACGATTGGTGATCGCGGGCATCTCGCCGGTGAAACTGTGCGACAGCGCGATCGTGCACCGGGCGCTGCCGCGTTCGCGGTATCTGCACATGGACGAATCGCGTTACCTCCGGGCGGACTATCAAGCCTTCGGCGAAACGTGGCTGATCGAACACCGCGCCCGGCGGGTCGCGCGCTCGACGGCCGAGCACGGCGCGCCGCCGGAGGAATTGCGCCGGCGCTGGCGAAGTATGCTGGGTAACCTGCGCGCCGCGGCCGATCGCATCGAGCAGCGCGGCGGGCGGGTGATCTTCCTGCGCATGCCGTCGAGCGGCCGGGTGTGGGAACACGACCAGGCCCGCTACCGGCGCGCCGAGTTCTTCGATGAGCTTGAAGCCGCCGGGTTGACCACCGTTCACTTCCAGGACCACCCCGCCCTGGCGCGGTTTGAGTGTCCCGATGCTTCGCACTTGAACTGGAATGATGCCGAGGCGTTCACCCGTTCACTGGTGGGCCTGATGGTGGGCGGGAAGATGCTCGCCTACACGCCGGCCGACCCGAACATCGACCCGCCGTCGCCGTCGCCGACTTTCGCGGTCAGCGCCGCCGATGCTCCATTACCGGGCGAGCGCTAGCGGTTCGGGCGGAGAGGCTCACGGTTCGGTCCAGCGCCTCGAATGCAGCAGCGGCAGCACCGGGATGATCTCCCGCCGCCCCGGCAGCATCAACCCGTTCAACAGTAACTTCGCCGCGACCGGCAACCCCAGGTGGTTGCAGGCCGGCCCCAGTTTGCCCGGCCCCGGCCCCGCCGTGCGCAGGCAGGCCAGGCTGGCGCCAAAGGCGGTACGCCCATCGATCGATTGTGCTGTGTCCCGCATCACCAGCACAATCGTGCCGACGATCAGCACGGCTTCGAAGCCCCTGCCCAATCCGTCTCCGTAGCGCAGGGGGGGACTGCGGACGGATCATCGGATGATGCGCGCTCCGCCGCCGGCGGCCACGCGCTTCAGTTCGTCGATGGAGATCTGGCTCGTGTCGCCGCGGGTCGACTGGAGCATCGCCCCGTGGCACGTACCGTAGTTGACCGCCTGTTGCGGGTCCATGTCGTTGAGGAAGGCGTAGATGAAGCCGCTGGCGAAGCCGTCGCCGCCGCCGACGCGATCTTCGATGGTCAGGCCGTCGAACTGCGGGCCCTGGAAGAACTCGCCGGACTCGGCCCAGTAGAGGATCGCCGACCAGTTGTTGATGCTGGCGCTGACCACTTCGCGCAGCGTCGTGCCGATCACCTTCAGGTTCGGATAGTCGGCGGCGACCTGCTGGACCATCGACTTGAAGTTCGACGGATCGAGCTTTGACAGGTTGTCGTCCAGACCCTCGACGCTGTAGCCGAGCACCTGCTGGAAGTCTTCCTCGTTGCCGATCAGGCAGTCGATGTAGGGCACGAGCGGTCTGGTGGTGGCGATCGCTTGCTCGCTGGACCACAGCTTGCTGCGGAAGTTCAGGTCATAGGACACGATGGTTCCCGCTTCGTGGGCGGCCTGAACGGCTTCGGCGGCGACCTCGCGGGTGGATTCGCTGAGACAGGTGAAGATGCCACCGGTGTGCAGCCATCGCACGCCCCGCTTGCGGAAGATCTTGTCGAAGTCGATGTCGCCCCGCTTCAGTTTGCTGGTGGCCGAATGGCCTCGGTCGTACAGGGTGACCGAAGCGCGAGGCCCGACGCCGACTTCGGTGAAGTTCAAACCGATACGGGCTTCACGTCCCACGCCGTCGTAGGGCATCATCACCACTTCGGATGTGTTCATGCCGGCGGCGCGGGCGTGGTTGAGAACGATGCGGCCGACAGGATTGTCGACCAGCGCCCCGAGCCACCCGGTGCGAAGTCCGTAGCGGGCCAGGGCATAGGTGGCGTTGTATTCACCGCCGCCGACCCACACGTCCATGAGGTTGGCGAACTCGATGCGGCCGTGGTTGACGGGGCTCAGCCGCACCATGCACTCGCCGAGACTCATCGCGTCAAACTCGCACTCGCTTGCCGGTCGTGGATTCAGTGACATCACAGACCTCCATACAACAACTCGGAAGGGGAAGATGGTGGTGCCGCACGTCCAGCCAGTGCCCCTCTGCGCAAGGCACGCCGCAACGCAACTTCCGGGGGCGACCTCCGTGCGGAGAACGAACCGGCGAAATTAGACACGCCGGGGCGCGGTGTCAAGCGGCGACATCAAAGCGCCCCGCCCCGGCAGACCAGGGCGGGGCTGTTGACCACTTTACTGGCCGAAGCATCTGGCCAGGTGTTCATCATCCGGCTTGCGGGTGACGAGGCTGACCAGGATGAACACGAGGATGCTGATCGGCATGGCGACGACGATCGGGTCGACCACGTGCAGCGTGGGGTGTTCGTGGAAGATCGAGGTGTAGCCGCCGGTGACCTTGAACACCACGCCCAACGCCGCGGCCTCCGATTCCTTGACCAGCAGCAGCCAGAACGCCGTGATCAGAAACCCGATCAGCATCGAGGCGATCGCGCCGGCCCTGGTGGCCCGCTTCCAGAACAGCGCGCCGACGAATGCCGGCAGGAACGCCGAAGCGCACAGGCCGAAGAAAATCGCCGTGGCCCGGGCGATGATATATCCGCCGCCGGGGTTGAAGTAGCTGATGAGCACGGCGATGATGATGCCGATGATGATGCCGATCCGCGTGATGCCGATCGTGTTGCCTTTCTCACCCATGGCCTGCTCGAACACGTCGCGCCCGAGGCTGGTGCCCAGGGCGTGGAACTGGCTGGACAGCGTGCTCATCGCCGCGGCCAGCAGCGTCAGCAGGAACAGCAGCCCGAACCATTTGGGCATGGCCCGGTTGATGTAGTTGGGGACGATGCGGCTGGTCATCGCTTCGTAGACGATGCGCGAGTCGCCTTCGACGGTGGGCACCTCGCGCTTGACGATCGCCCGCAGGTAGGCCGTGGCGTGCGGCTTGACGGTGATCTGCTCGCCGATCAGCGGCGTGGGGTCGGCGCCCTGTTCCAGGCTCGTGATCTTGGCCGCGGGCGTGATCGCCGCCGCACCGCCGTAGCCCTTGTAGATCAGGTGGGTGTCCGACTCGGCGTTGCCGTCGGTGTCCAAATGGATCAGCACCACGGGCAAGGCTTTTTCATCCTTACCGATCAGCGGATTGATCTTCTCGCCGTCGGGCTTGAGATTCAGATTGCGCTGCCGCTTGGCGACCACCCAGGCCCAGTCCGGGGGCTTGTCGCCCACGCCCGACACGCCCGTCAGCTTGCCGGTGACCTGTTCTTCTTCCAGGAAGAAGACGTTGGAAAGGCTGCCGACGGTGAACGCCACGCCGGTCATGATAAGGATGAACACGCCGCCGACCAGCACCGCGCGATTGAGTTGCTTGCGGCTCTTGACGGTCATGAAGCGCACGGCCAGTTGCGGCTGGGCCAGCACGCCGATGCCCACGCCCAGCGTGATCGTGCTGACGATGATCCACCACAGGTCGTGGTAGCTGTTCTCCCAGCCTTCCTTCACGCCCTCGGCCGCCCCCCAGCCGAACGCCGGCATCGCCTCCCAACCCTTGAAACCGATCCCGCTGAACAGGTTGGGCGCTTTGCCCAGTTCGTCCAGCCGCTCGTGGCCGGTCACCACCCCGCCGACCATCACGTACGTGGCCACCAGCAGAATGATCATGCCGATGAACATGATCGATCCTTGCAGGGCGTCGGTGTACATCACGCCCTTCAGCCCGCCCATGATGACGTACACCGCGATAATCACGCTGAACACCAGCAGGGCCGTGTTGTAGCCGCCTTCCATGCCGGGGAAGAACGTGTTGGCGATGAACGCGCAGCCGCCGATCAGCACCGCCGCGGCGTACAGGGGAATGAACAGAAAGATCACCAGCCCGGCGAACACCTGCAGGAACTTGCTCTGAAACCGCCGACCGATCAGTTCGGGAAACGTGTGCGCATCGAGCCGATGGCCGATTCGCCGTGTGGGCCCGGCCAGAAACACGAACGCAATGAAGATGCCCACGAAAATGTTGAAGAACGTCAACCACAGCAGGCTCATGCCGAACATGCCCGCCACGCCGCCGAACCCCACGATCGCGCTGGTGCTGATGAACGTGGCCCCGTAGCTCAGGGCCATGATGAACGGGTGCACCTGCCGGCCGGCCACCAGGTAATCCGCCGCCGTCTTCGTCTGACGCCAGCCCAGCCAGCCGAGATACCCCACCACCCCCAGGTAAACCAGAACCAGAATGATTTCCGTCAACCCCACCGCCTGTGCCAGTGTCCAGGTCATGATTGCGCCTTTCGCAAAAAGCCGATCGCCGATCACTCCGCCCGCCCCGACCGGTCCGAATGTTCGGGAAGATTACAGTTTTTCTTCGACCTGCTTCTCTTCGCGGGCCCACTGCCGGTCTTCCTGTTCGACCGGCTCTTCGCCTTTGTTCCAGTTGATCGCCCCGTACACCACGCACAACAACGCGCTGAGAAGGCACAACAGGTACGCCACCCAGACGCCCGGGTCTTCAATGCCAAGCATGGGATCGCCTCCAGAGAAATGGTGTCACGACCGCCTCATCCAAACCGCGATACGAAATGAACCCCACAGGTCCAATATACGCGCCCGCGTTATACCCCTGCGCTCGCAAAGTTTCAAGCACGAACCCCGCTTCGCGCCACCTGAGCCACCTGGCCCCCCAGCCATCGCCTGAACCCTCACGCGGCTCCGGCGCTGCCCCGGCGCTGGTGCTAGCGGGCACGGGTGACCTGCGCGCGGATCTCATCCAGTGCCTTGCGTCCGGCGGCGGGGTCGAGTTGTTCGGTCAGCAACGCGGCGGCGATGCGGGCGTCGAGGGCCTGTTCGGTCCGGCCCGCCGAGGCGTGGGTCCGGCCGCGATCGTGCAGGTGAGCGACCTGCGCCCGCAGGGCGGCACGGCGCACCGCGTC
The DNA here is from genome assembly GCA_964395825.1 of uncultured Planctomycetaceae bacterium. Taxonomy (GTDB): domain Bacteria; phylum Planctomycetota; class Phycisphaerae; order Phycisphaerales; family Zrk34; genus JANQFT01. The sequence goes on along the minus strand of CAYNCM010000045.1, from coordinate 13,891 downwards.
GGCCGCTTCAGCGACCGCCTTCGGCATGAGCGTCCGGCGGACCGACGCGCTGCTCGGCAGACTCAGCGGGTCGGCGTGCAGGCCGATCGATGGACGCGGGCTGTCGATGGTCGTGTCGTCGGCGCTGAACGACTTGTCCACGGCGATGGTGTGGATGACCCGGTCGGCCGCCGCGTCGAGCAACTCGCCCCGGGCCTCGACCCGAGCGGTCAGGCGATACGTGTACTCGTTGTACGGCCAGCGCCGTTCGACGGTTTGGGTGAGCGTCAGCGGTTCGCTTTCCAGTGCGCGGACGATGTCTTCAACCGCGTGCAACTGGTCCTTGTACCGCTCCCACGAGCGCTGCATGCGTTCGTGGAGTTGATAGACGTGCCACTTCTCGGCGTCAGTGGGGTTGGGGCCGAGCGCATCGCGTCGGCTTTCCCACAGTTCCCGATCAGTCAGTGCCTGACGGCGGAGCGTTTGTTCCAACTCGCGCTCCAGGCGCAGGCTGCGACGCAGGTCGTCGAGCTTTTCGTTGGGCACGGTACGCTCGTCCTGGTAGGGCTGTTCGAGCTGACGGGTGCGGACGAGTTGGCGATCGGCGTGGAAGTCGACATCGGCGATGCGTACGCGGTAGCGGGGCCGGTCGGTGACGACGCGGGAAGGATTGACGATCAACGTTTCGCCGGTCCGGCGGCGCAGCTCGGCGGCCAGATCAGAGGCGAACGCGGCGCCGTCGGCGTCGAGCACGCGGGCGTCGATCAGCAGATCGGCCCCGGCCCCGCCCAGCAGACGCCGGCGCGCTTGACGCAACGCCGGACCATCCGATGAACCGACATCGTATTCACGGACCGCCATGCGCCAGACCAGCGCTCGGCCCCAATGGTTGTCTCGCTCAGCCTGCGCCAGGTGTGTCCGGGCGACCTGCGCCATGCCCGCGCGGGCGGCGGCCAGGTCCGCCTGACGTTCGAGCGCCGCGGCGAAGTGGTGCTGGGCCTTGTCGAGTTGGCCGGCCTGAAGTTCTTCGTGGGCCAGGTCGGCAAGCTGTTGCGCCGCGGCCCGTTCGCGCTCGATTCGTTCAACCAGCGGTCCGAGTTCGGGGTTGTGCGGCCAGATGTCGCGCGAGCGCCGGGCATCGCCGAGCGCTGCTTCGAGCAGCCCCGTGTCCGCCTGCGCCGCGGCCTGCCGCAAGAGCCGTCGGGCCTGTTCAAGTTGTGCACGGGCGGTGAATCGCGCAGCGCGGGCGGGCAGAAAATCGCGATCGACTTCGATTAACTCGTCAAGCAGTCGAGTTGTCCGTTCAACTCGCTTGTCCTGACGCCACGTGCGGGTGATGTCTTCCATGGCCTGGGCCACGGCGGGGTCGGGCTGCTTGAAGGAATTCAAGGCCGCGTTGGCTGCGGGGTGATCGGGATCGAATTGCAGCGAGGCGTTGATCGCTTCGCGGGCGCGGTCGAGTCGGGCGTGGTCGGCGTGGTCGAGGGCCTGTTGATGGTAGTGGTCGGCGGCGGCGGCACGGACGCGCGTCAGTTGCATGCTCGCGCCGGTGTGATCGGGATCAAGCTCCAGGGCGCGGCGGTATTCGGTCACCGCGCCGAACCAGTTTTGCTGGCGAACCGCATCGCGGGCAGTGCTGAGAGCCTGATCGCGCTGTGCGAGCCGGTAGTTTTCGGCGAAGGCGGGCCTGTTCGCCAGGCCCGGATCGGCGCGGAGCGCTTCGCGGTAGTGATGGACCGCTTCGCCGGGCCTGCCTGCGTTGAGCGCGGTGTCGGCCAGTTGGCGGTGTTCCTGCGCCTCGCACGCAGCCAGCAACGCCATCGCGACAATCAGTGCCGTGAACACGACTCGCATCATGGGCCGCCTTGCTTCCGCACGGGGCTGTGGGGCCCCGCACACTTCGACCAGTCTAACGGTTCGACGCACCGAATGCCGCGCTTGTCGAAAAATCTGCGAGATTTGCAGACCGAATCACGCAGGGCGCAGCGATGTACAGGCACCAAGACAACCGTGATCGGAAGCCCGTCCGTGTGTCTGCGTCTCGGCGCCCTCAGCTTCCCCCCACGTGATGGACGGCGATGTCGCGGAGATCGACTTCGTCGGCGCGGTCGGTGATGCGGACGAGCACTTCGCTCGCCCGCACCGGCGGGAAGGGGCAGATCGCCTTATGGCCGAGGTGTCGGCCTTCGTAGACGACGATCGGTTCGGCGACCCGGTGCAGGTAGGGCTGGATGGCGATGTCGAACCCTCGCACGTGTTCGCCGCAGGTCAGATCCTCCATGGCCGTCACGTGGTCGATCAGCGTCGGCTCATTCGGGGTCCATCGCCACACGTCGCCGTCGCGCTGGAAATCGTCGAACCGGGCAAGCGGTGCCCCGAACCGCCGGCGCAGTGCCTCGCCGAATTCGGTCAGCCGCGCCCCATCCTCATCCGGCAGCAGCCCCCGGCGATCCGGCCCGATGTTCAGCAGCATGTTCGCGCCGCGACCGACCGAGTAGTAGTAGATCCCCACCAGTTCCTCGACGCGCTTGACCGTGTGGGTGTCGGCCTGCTCGAAGAACCAGTTGCGGTCGCGCATCATCAGGTCGCACTCGGCCGGCAGCCACTTCGCCTCGCCGTCGGCCCCATCTTCCTGCGACTGCATGCGGATCGAAAACGGCACCCGCCGCGTGACGTTCCACAGCGGTCGCGGGGCCAGGCCCGACTCGTTGCCCACCCAGCGATAGTCCGGGTCGGCCATGTTGAAGATCATGATCTCCGGCTGCATCCGGCGAATCTCGGCGACGAGGCGCCGCCAGTCGTATTCGTGAGCCTCGCTGCCGCATCCGTCGAACCACAGGTAGTCGATCCGCCCGTACCGCCCGTCAAGCAGTTCGCTGATCTGGTTGACGAAGTAATCGTCGTAGGCTTTGGGGTCTTGGTGGAAGGTGTCGGCGCCGCCCCACTGGGCCGGCGAGTAATACAGGCCCGGCTTGACGTCGTGTTCGCGGCAGGCGTCGACGAATTCGCGCACCACGTCGCCCTGACCGTTCTTCCACGGCGTGGCGGCGACGGAAAAATCGGTGCACGCGCTGGGCCAGTTGGCGAACCCGTCGTGATGCTTGGCGGTGAGAACGGCGTAACCCATTCCCGCGGCCTTTGCCGTCGAAAGCCACTGATCGCAATCGAGCTGCGTGGGGTTGAAGTTGGCCGGATCGAGCGATTTGCCGTCCCAGTCGCGATGGCCTTCGTGAAAACTGCGAATGCCGAAGTGAAGGAACAGGCCCATCTCCAGGTCGGCGAATTCGAGCTGGCGGGCGGTGGGCGTCACGGCGGCGTTGTCGATACCGGCGGGCATGGTGGATTCCCGAACGACTGGAAACTCCGTACATCGGGCCCCGGTCCGACGCGGTGCTTTGAGCGCCCCAATGGCGGGCAGCATAACAGGTGGCCGCATCCGATGCGCGGGGTGTCACGCGGATCGCGGCCCGACCTGCCGGCTGCGCAGGCCCTTGGCCAGGCCGGCCAGTTCGGTCATGGACCCGGCCTGGTGCAGCGTGCCCAGGGCGACGTCGGGCAGGGAGGGCAGATCTCGCCCGCCGACCACCATCGCCCGGCCGCGCTCGCCCAGGTCGCAGGCCAGGTCCATGATCGTGCGCTGGGCGATCGTCGGCGAGCGCAGGGCGCTGATCGACAGCCACACGAGGTCTGCCTCGTGCGTTTCGGCGGCGCGGATGAGTGAATCCACCGGCAGGTCGGGTCCGAGGTCCGTCGCCCGCCAGCCGACCGAGGTCAGCGTCACCGCCGCGGCCAATGATGGAATGCGGTACGGATCGCCCGACGGCGCCCCGCCCACTGCGGCCGGCGCATCGTTGTCCGCCGTGGGCAACAGCGCGTGCAGATCGTTCAGCAGGCGAATGCAGATCGACGTGGCGCGGTGCTCGATGAAGATGCCGTTCGCATCGTGTTGCCATAGCTGGCCGAGTTCGGTCATGGCGCTGACGATGGGCCCGTCGCAGATTTCGGCGATGCTCCGGCCACGGGTGTACATGGCGATCGCCAGGCCACGGGCTTCGTCGGCATAACCGGCCAACATCGCCGCGGCGAACTGACGATCCGGGTCATCGGCCACGGCGACGGCGGTCTGAGCGCCGGCGGCTTCGACCAATCCCAGCGCGCCCGGACGAGCCAGCGGCAGGTTCGCCTGGCGGATGAAGCGTATCGCTTCGGCGATGGGGATGCGGCGATGGCCCCCGGCGGTCCGCGCGGCGGTCAGCCGGCCGTCTTCGATCCACCGCTTGACCGACGATTCGCTGACCGTCGTGGCCTCGGCCAGTTCCCGGGGTGAAAGGTGTGGTTTCATGTTCATCGCCAAAGAATGAATGATTTGAACGATATTATCCCGCCTGGAAGACAAAATCAAGTATCGCTTCAAAATACTGTTGACAATAGTCTTAACGGTCAATCACGAGAAAGTACAGAATAAATCAAGGTGAACGATTTGACTGTTTTAAAGGGTGTGCCTAGTGTTCCCCGTTCGATTTGGAAACCAGCGGATCAGCGGCCTGGCCATGAAGACACTCAACCCCAACCCGGCCGGTCAGCGGACACGAAAAATCCGCCGAAGCCAACCCAGGCCAAGTCGCTGACCGAAACCCGAATCGTCCGCGGCTGCTCACGTTGAGCGCCGCCCGTGACCCGAACGCTCTCGAAAGGAGCCTGTGATGAAAGTCATCGATGTGATTGCGGCGGTCTTGCTGGTGGTCGGTGGATTGAACTGGGGCCTGGTCGGTGCGTTGGAGTTCGACCTGGTCGCCACGCTGTTCGGCGGAAGCACCTCGGTGCTGGCGAAGATCGTGTACATCCTCGTCGGCCTGTCGGCAGTCTGGCAGGCAGCCAGCGTCAAGGCCATCCAGAAGCGGTGGGGCGTTCGCGCCTCGCACGCTCCGCAGGCGGCGTAACCAACCGCGCCCCGGCGGATCAAACCCTTAACTGAATCGAGAAAGGAAACACACCATGATTCGCACTCACACCATGTTCGGGGCCCTGGCGGGCGCGACACTGGTCGCGATCGCCTCGACGGCCTGGGCCGGGGGCTGCTCGAGCGGTTACTCGTCGAAGGCCAAGGCCACGCACCACCACGACGTGGTCACCACCGCAGCCAACGCCGGTCAGTTCAACACGCTGCTGGCCGCAGCCAAGGCGGCCGGACTGGTCGATGCCCTCAAGGGGCCCGGGCCGATCACCGTCTTCGCGCCGACCGATGAAGCCTTCGCGAAATTACCCGAAGGAACCGTCGAGTCGCTGCTGAAGGCGGAAAACCGCGGCACGCTCGCGGCGATCCTCACCTACCACGTGGTGCCCGGCCGGGTCATGGCCGCTGACGTGGTCAAACTCACCAGTGCCGTGACCCTGAACGGTCAGCGTGTCGACGTCACCGTGCACGGTGGCAAGGTGACCGTCGACCACGCCACCGTCACCGCGACGGACATCAAAGCGTCGAACGGCGTGATCCACGTGATCGACCGGGTGATCCTGCCCAGCACGCAGGACATCGTGGCCACCGCAGCCGAGGCCGGATCGTTCAATACGCTCACCGCGGCGGTCCAAGCGGCCGGCCTGGTCGAAACGCTCCGCGGCGATGGGCCGTTCACCGTCTTCGCGCCCACCGACCAGGCGTTCGCCGGCCTGCCCGAGGGGACGGTGCAGACGCTGTTGAAGGCCGAACACCGCGACAAACTCGTCGCCGTGCTCACCTACCACGTGGTGCCCGGCCGGGTGTTCAGCGACCAGGCCCTCGAAGCCGGCGCGGCGAAGACGGTGCAGGGCGGCTCGGTGTTGATTGAGAAGAAGTCCGACGGCGTGTTCATCAACGACGCCCGACTGGTCAAGGCGGATGTCGATGCGGCCAACGGCGTGATTCACGTGATCGATTCGGTGCTGCTGCCGCCGGCCGATGCCGCGATGATTAACACCCATTGACACTGCCCCCCACCCCGATGAGGCCGGCACCCCCCAGCCGGCCTGTAGTGGCGGACCTCGCCGTGCCCCCGGCGGGTCCGCTTTTTCCGTGCGCCGCGCGAGTTGTTGGGTCTTCGTCTTCGCCGATCGTCAGACCACCAGGCGCACAGTCAGTTCCGCGCCGGCCGCGGCCAGCGTGTCGGCGCCGACCAGGGCGCCGTGGTCGGTCGGCTGATCTTGGTCGTTGATCGTCCACCGTTTGACGCCGTGGCCGTCTCCGGTTTCGTTGACGGTTTCGATGTCGATCCGCCGCCCGCGGAAGCGGCGGGTGACGGTGAAGCCGGGCCAGTCGCCGGGAAGGCACGGGTCGATCCGCAGGCCGCCCGGTTCGGGCCGAATGCCCAGCAGGTATTGCGTCGCCGCCACGTCCATCCACGGCGCGGTGCCGGTGATCTGTTCGACGTTCGCCCAGCCGAAGCGGTTGTTGTCCGGCCCGACGATGTTACTCACCCACGCATACGGCTCGGCGCGGTAGCGGTCGGCACCCACCTTCGCCATTGCGTTCGCCGGGATGAGTTGCATGAAGTAGCCCCACGCCCGGTCGCCCCGGCCCAGCAGCGATTCGGCGATGATCGCCCACGTGTTGGCGTGGCAGAAAATCGCCCCATTCTCCCCGCAGCCCGGCCCGTATCCAGTCCGCGGCGAAGGGCCTTCGCCGTCCGATTCATCGCTCCACGATTCGAAGCTCGGGGTGAGAATCTTCAGCCCCACGCCCGTGTCCAGTTGCTCGCCCACCGCGTCCATCCCCGCGCGGCGCTGTTCGTTCGTGCCCAGTCCGCTGAGCACCGCCCAGCTTTGTGGATTCAAGAACAACTTGCCCGCCGGTGATTCGGCGCTGCCCACCGGGTTGCCGTCATCGTCGAAACCGCGCCGCCACCAGTCGCCGTCCCAAGCACACGCCTCGAGCGCCTGCGTCTGCTTGTCGATCATCTCCGCCAGCCACGCCGCGTCCTGCCTGCGGCCGGTCATCTCCGCCAGCGCCAGCATCCGTTTCATCGCCAGCACGAACTGCATCCCCGCGAACACCGTCTCGCCCTTTCCGCGACGATTGAACCGGCCGATGATGTCGTTCCAGTCGCTGTGAAACGTCAGCGGAATGCCGTGGCCCCCGAGGTTCGACTCGGTGAACCGCAGTCCGGCCATCAGATGATCCCACACGCTCGCCTCGCCGGCCGGCGAACAGTGATCGTCCGCCAGGTAAGGCGTCTTCTCGTCCAGCAGCCCCGCCTCGCCGGTTTCGCTGATGATCGCATGGGCCACCAGCGGCGGCCAGAGGTGATTGTCGCTCCGCAGCGACCGCGTGGGTTCCTTGCGTTCTTCGGGGTAGGTGTAATGCACCGTGTGCCCGTCGGGGTACTGCTGGCTGAGCAGGAACTTGAGCACCCGCGCCGCCCACGCCGGACGACGGTACGCCACCGCCAGCATGTCCTGGCACGTGTCACGGAAGCCGATTCCCCGCACCCCCGGCGCCGACGTGTTCACCGACCGCGAGTACCGGCCGGTGTGCACGCTGTTGACCGGGCTCCAGGTGTTGATCTGCCGCTGGGCCGCCTCGTCGGGAATGCTGCAATGCCACACGCCCAGGTGCTCAGCCCACCAGGCGTCTCGCTTGGCCGCCTGTTCGTCGACCGCCGATTCGCTCAGCAGCGCGCCCAGCACGCGGTCGCGCTCCCGCTCGGCCGCCGGAAGATCGACCAGCGCCCCCGGCGCCACGCCCAGCGCGTACACCGCCCGCTGCGTCGCGCCCCCGGCCAGGGCCACCTTGCCGTGCAGCGCCGCGGCCGGCTCGCCGCAGTCGATCAGGTCGTTGCCGCAATCGCAACGCTCCACGGCGATCGGGTTGCGCTCGCTGCGGTAATCGCCGACAAAGTGATGGCGGCTGCCCGAATACGAAACGGCCGGCAGGCTCGAACCGAAGAACACCAGCGGCACCTCCCGCGCCCGCGGGTGATGGGTGTGGCACAGGTAGTTCATGCTCCCGCCCGCCTCGTCGTGCCACGTCTTCAGTTGCAACTTGCAGTAATAGCCCCACGCCGGCTCCGGTTCCCAGTTGAGCTGCGAATGCTCCACGTAAGCGAATACGTCGAGCGACTCGTTCGCCGACCCGCGGTTGGTCAGTGAGAGATCCCACACCAGCGCGTCGTCGTCCGGCGCGACGAACAAAGACAGCCGCGCGTCGATCGCACCCCGCGATGCTTCGAACGTCGTCACCCCCGGTCGGTGCGACGCTTCCCAGCGGTCCAGTGCCGTTTCGCACGGCCGCCAGGTCGGCGACCACGCCACGCCGTCCGATCCCCGCAGGTAGATGTAGAATCCCGGCGTGTCCAGCGGCAGGTTGTATTGCCGATACCGCGTCAGCCTCAGCACCAGCGGTGAATGCCACCACGCCAGCCCGCCGCCGGCCTGCGAGACGAACGCATGGAACCGGTCGTTCGACAGGTAGTTAATCCATGCCTGCGGCGTGTCCGGCCGCAAGACCCGAATCGCCCGCGCCTCATCGTCAAATACGAAGTAATCCGCCATGGTGCAACTCCTTCTTCAGGATCGCACCAGTGTAACGACATCTCCATCAAAGCCCACGCATCATCCATCGTTCGATTGGCAGCCGCGCCGCCGCGTGAGACCGGCGAGCCATCGCGGATTCTCCCATGCCTCTTCCCCTCGCGATTCGCCGCCTGGCCTGAAGTGGAACGGGCGCATCAACGCCCCCCACCCTGTTCGACCCCACCGGCTTCCGACTGTTTCGGCCGTTTTGCCTTCCGCCCGGTTACCAGATCACCTCATCCGGTTCGACCGCGGTTCCGTTGACCAGGTTGTACAAGTCGCAGGTGGCGCGATCGCTGAGCTGGCGGGGCACGCGGGCCCGGACGATGCCGCGATAGGGGTTGTACCAGAACGCCGCCCGGCCGGATTCGATGGCCAGGTACTGCGGGTCCCACTGCCGGCGTTCGCCAACGGACGCGGTATCCAGCCAGGGCGCTTCGCCGCCATTCCAGGCGTTGCGGGGCGGATCGTCGAACCAATCGGGCTGGAGAGTCTGGGGATAGCCGGTGTCGGTGAGCGGCACATCACGCAGGCCGGCGTGGTAGAGCACCTGCGACTGCATGGATCGCAGCGCAGCCTGCACCGCCTCGACGTGGCGAAGCTGCACCGATTTGCTGTGCCGATGCCAGCCGATCCCGGCCAGCGTCGCCACCAGCGCCAGTGCGATCAGGGTGTCCACCACAAGGCGCATGCGAAGACTCCAGCGCACAGTGATCCCCGGGGCCGATATCGGCTGCTCCGATCAGGGACTTAAAAGGGCCTCGGCTGGCATCCGCGTGTTGGGCCGCTAGAATGCCGATCAGCGCGGCGCAGGCCGCATAACCGCTATCACCGGGACATCCATGAGCCAGATTCATTCACACATGTTCGACAACGGGCTGGTACTGCTGGTCGAGCCAATCGAGGGCGTCGAGAGCGTGGGGCTGACGATGCTGCTGCCGTGCGGTGCGAGCCTGGAACCGGCCGATCAGCAGGGCGTGGCGGGGGTGTTGGCGGAGATGATCTTCCGCGGCGCCGGCGACCTGGACGCGCGGGGCCATTCCGAAGCGATGGATCGCCTGGGCATGAAGCGCAACAGCGACGTACAGGCCTGCCATGTGCAACTGGCGGCCAGCTTCCTGGGCGATCGCATCGACGATGCCCTGCCGCTGCTGATGGACATGGTGCGGCGTCCGCGCTTGGCGGATGAAGCGTTCGGCCCGTCGCGCGACCTGGCGATCCAGGCGATCGATGCTCTGGAAGATGAACCGCAACAGAAGGTGATGATCGAACTGAAGCGGGCGCATCTGCCCGAGCCGCTGGGCCGTTCGACGATGGGTCGGCGGGAGGATCTTGAACAACTGAGCATGGACCAGGTTCGCGCCCATCACGCCGGCGGGTTCGTGCCGGGCGGATGCATCCTGGCGCTGTCGGGGAAGGTGGATTTCGACGCGACGCGCCGGACGATCGAACGGCTGCTGGGCGATTGGCGCGGCGCGGTGGCACTGCCGCACCCGACCGGCGACGGGCGCGACGGCTATCATTACGTCAGAGCCGACAGTACCCAGCAACACATCGGCCTGGCCTGCCGAGCCGTGCCCGAATCCGACCGCATGAGCATGACTCAGCGATTGGGCGTGGCGGTGTTGGCCGGCGGGATGAGCGGGCGACTGTTCACGGAGGTGCGGGAGAAGCGGGGACTGTGCTACGCGGTGACCGCGGCTTACCGCAGCCTTCGCGATCGCGGGGCGATCTATGCCTATGCCGGCACGACCACCCAGCGGGCGAAGGACACGCTGGTCGTGCTGCGGCGCGAGTTGGAGCGTACCGCCGAGGGCGTGGCACCGGAGGAATTCAGCCGCGCGGGGGTCGGGCTTAAAAGCCGACTGGTCATGCAGGGCGAATCGACCAGTGCCCGGGCATCGGCGATCGCAGGCGATCAGTGGCTGATCGGCCGGCCGCGCACGCTCGACGAACTGCACGACGAAGTCGAAGCGGTAACGCTGAAACAGTTGAACGAGTTTCTCGCCACCCACAAGCCCGAACGCTTCACCACGCTGACCATCGGCCCCGAGCCGCTCGGCGACAACGGAGACAGCGCATGAGCGTGCAGTTTCAACACACGACGCTCGACAACGGGCTGACCGTCATCGCCGAAGTGAAAGACTCGGCGCACACCGCCGCGTGCGGGTTCTTCGTGAAGACCGGTGTCCGCGACGAGCCGGTCGAACTGCTCGGCGTGAGCCACTTTCTCGAACACATGATGTTCAAGGGCACCGACCAGCGCACCGCCGACCAGGTGAACATCGGTTTCGACAACATCGGGGCCAACTACAACGCCGCCACCAGCCAGGAAGCGACGTACTTCTGGGCCCACGTCCTGCCGGAATACCTCGACCAGGCGGTCGATCTGCTGGCGGATATTCTCCGGCCGGCCCTGCGCGGCGAAGACTTCGAGATGGAGAAGAACGTCATCCTCGAAGAAATCGGCATGTACCGCGACCGGCCGTTCTGGGTGGCCTACGAGCAGGCGATGGAGAAGTTCTGCGGCGAGCATCCGCTGGGCTACCGCATCCTCGGCACGCCCGAATCCATCGGCGCCCTGCAGCGCGATCAGATGGCCGGCTATTTCTCACAACGCTACAGCCCGGACAACATGGTCGTGGCGCTGAGCGGCCGGTTCGATTTCCAGCGCACCGTCGACCAGATCAACGAACGGTGCGGCCACTGGCGAAGCACGGGCGCCGAGCGCGACTACACGCCGGTCGAAGCCCACGACGCAACCGAAACCGTCGCCCAGGCGAAGCTGAAGCGGCACTACGTGGTGAGTTTGATGCCCGGGCCCTCGCGGCAGGACGAAGCGCGTTACGCGGCGGCGGTGCTGGGCAATGTGCTCGGCGACGACGACGGCAGCCGGCTGTACTGGAAACTGATCGACCCGGGCCTGGCCGACGAGGCGGAACTGAGCTATCAGCCGCTCGACCGGTTCGGTTGTTACCTGGCCTATGCCAGTTGCGACCCGGCCCGCGCGGACGAGGTCGAAGCGGCGCTGGGCGAAGTGCTGGACACGGCGGCGGACGGCTTGACCGACGCGGAAGTCGAGCGTTCGCGGAACAAGATCGCCATGGACATGATGCTGCACAACGAGCAGCCGGCCGGTCGGATGATGGCACTGGGCGCCGGGTGGTTGTACACGGGCCAGTACCGGCCTCTGGAAGAGGAACTGCATCGCGTGGAACAGGTGACGGCCGATGATCTGCGGCAACTGGTCGGCGACCGGCCGTTCCGTCCGCGCGCCACGGTGCGACTGACGCCGGGCGAGTGAGCCGTTGGGTTCGCTGGACGGCCGGTCACGCGGCGCGGGGCGCGAAGACGCGGACGCAGTTGCGGCCGGATTCCTTGGCGGCGTAGACAGCTTTGTCGGCGGCTTCGATCAACTGCTCGGGGCGGCTGAAAAAACGCATGCCGTCGAACGTGGCCACGCCGAGGCTGACCGTCACCTTGAGCACCAGGTCGTCGCCGATGTCGATGCGCTGGTCTTCGATGGCGTTGCGGACGCGTTCGGCCAGTTGAGCGGCGTTGCGGCGATCATGGCCGGGCAGCACCATCGCGAATTCCTCACCGCCGTAACGCGCCACCAGGCCTTCTCCCGGGCACAGGTCGCTGACCACTTGTGACAGTGTGACCAGCACCTTGTCGCCGGCCAGATGTCCGTGCGTGTCGTTGACGGCTTTGAAGCGGTCGGCGTCGAAGAAGACGATGCTCAGCGGTTGCGTGTTGCGGCAGGCGGCCTCAAACTGCTCGCGGATGAATTCGTTGAACCGTCCGCGGTTGGCCGTGCCGGTCAACGAATCGCGCGTGACCTGTTCCTGCAACTGTTTGTTGGCCTGCTCAAGCTGGCTGGCGTTCTGCTGGGATTGGAGGGACAGTTGCAGCAGCGTCTCGTTCGCCTCGGCGAGAATCTGTTCGACGCTCCGAACACTCTCGGTTTTCATGTCGAACAGTTCGGTCATTTCTTCGGTGGTCTGACCGATGGTGGAAAGCAGCTTCTCCGCGTCGGCTGAGCCGATGCTGCACTGATCGCGCAGCCCGCTGAAAAAGTTTTGTACCGCGTCGGGGCTTTCGATGAGAAAGACGTTGGCCGCCCGCGTGCCCAGGTGGACCGCCTGCACGAGCGGGCGCAGTGGTTCGGGGGCCTGCTCGGGTGTCTCGTGGTAGCGGATGGGCGTCTTCAGGATCGGCGGCAGCTTCCAGTAATCGGCCAGTTCGCCGCCGACTTCGGTGTGATCGAGGTCGAGTCGGGAGCGTTCCAGTTCCCACAGCTTCGCGTGATCGCCGTCGGCTTGGCGGATCAGGGCCATGTAGTCATCGCCCAGTGTCTCGATCATGGCCATCACGCCCAGATCCTGCAGCAGGCCGCCGAGAAAGGCTTCCTCATGCTGGACCAGCGAGATGTGCTTGGCGATGGTTCGCGCGCCGACGGCCGAATAGAGGCTGCGCTGCCAGAAGCTGAGCATGTCGACCTTGCCGGCGCCTTCTTTCATGCCGCCGATGAGGCTGAAGCCCAGGGCCAGGGTTTTCACGCTGTTGAGCCCGAGGATAACCAGCGCGTGGCTGATCGTACTGACCGAAGCGCTCAGCCCGTAGTAGCTGCTGTTGACGGTGCGGAGGATCTTGGTCGTCAGGGCCGGATCGTTGCTGATGCTGGTGGCGATCTGGCGGATGTTGATGTCTTTCTGACGACACAGCTCGATCACCTCGATGGCGATGGTGGGCAGGCTGGGCAGCCGGGGACACTGAAGCACCTTCTCCAGGAGCTGCTGATTCATGGATGTTGCGTTTCCTCGCGCCGGGGCCGGGGGGCCGGTTTGCAATGACATCGCGTCGCGAAGCGTCGATCGCGTGCCTGACAGTGTTGTTATCGTCGCCGCGTGTGGGTTTCTTGATACGGGAAACCCCGCGCGGCCAACGACTTTTTGCCATCGCACGAGCCGTCAGCGCAGACGGCACAATCGTCACGATCATCATCATCGTCACAGGCATCACCGGATGGCGGATCGGGTCCGGCGCATGGGGAAAGCCCCCAGGCGTGGCGGGGGCGTTGTGACTTGACCAGACGCGCTTCGTCCTGGCCGCGGTCAGGTGGTGCTGGCTTCGGCGGTGTCGGAATCGGCCTCGGTCTTCGGTTGGTCGGACGGCTGATCCTCGTCCGTCATCTCGGTGGCTTCGAAGTCCAGCGGCTGATCTTCCGAGCCCTTGCGGATGACCTTGATCCGGTGCTTGCCGGTGAAGTTGCCGCGGAGGATTGCTTCGCTCAAGGGATCCTCGACGTACTGCTCGATGGCCCGCCGCAGCGGCCGGGCGCCGAAGTCGGGGTTGTAGCCCTTCT
>CAYNCM010000044.1:0-26235 GCA_964395825.1 uncultured Planctomycetaceae bacterium | reverse complement strand
GCGTGGTCCTGCCTTCGGCTCTGAGGCTCAGGCTCGAAGAGAGCCTGCCGAAGGGCAGCTCGATGAGCGTGAAACCGCGGTGGCGGGGCGGAGGCAACATAACGGTAATGATAGCTAGATATCATTAGTTGTCAAGTTACAATAGGCTCATGCAACGCAACACCGCCCAGCGACAGACCATTCGCGCTGTGTTCGCCGACGCCGGCCGGCCGCTCAGCGTCGAGGAAACCCACGCCCTGGCCCGCAAGACGTTGCCGCGGATCGGCATCGCCACCGTCTATCGCGCCGCCGGCGAACTGAAAGCGGCCGGCTGGCTGAAGAAGGTCGAACTGCCCGGCGAACCGGTGCGGTACGAGTTGGCCGATCTCGAACACCATCATCACTTCCACTGCACGCGGTGCGATCGGGTGTTCGACATTGAAGGCTGCGGGCTGGACCATCACGCCCATCTGCCGGCGGGGTTCGTGGCCGAATCGCACGAGGTGATTCTTTACGGCCGGTGCCCGCAGTGCTCGCCCCCGCGCCGGCGTCGACGCAAGTGAACCGGCCGTCGCATGGCGGTGAACACCGCCAGGCCGAGCGCGAGGGTGAACGTGGCCGGCCCGGGCACCCCCGCGGGCTGGTGGGTGGGGGCTGGCGGGGAGGGCGGCCGTTGCGTGAACCGCCCACGCCCACGGCGGGGCGGGGTTGATCGTTCGCCTGTCGGTGCGGGCCCCGCGAGCAGGTCGACCGGATGGATCGCTCGCTCGGGCGCCAGGCCGAACGGATCGATCGGCGTTTCGGGCGACTGGGGCAGGTGCGCCGGCAACGCGGGATCGAAGCGGTCGGTGATCTCGGCCAGGTAGGGGTCGCCGCTGCGGCTGGCGGTGTCGGCGGTGATGGGCGGGGCGACCAGCGTCTGCCCGCCGGCGCCGAGCGCGGCCAGGCCGATCGTCAGCCCCGCGGCGGGCAGAGCCCACCCGGTGATGTCCAATGCACGGCCGGGCATCGTCGGGCCTCGCGAAGGAGAAACGATGTCGGCTGTGCGGCCTGCTGCTTTCCCACGGTGTCGCCAGATGGACTAACCGATATAACCGACCCGGACGCAAGCGCACCGGTGGCCGTGCAAACGCAACGCCGCCGCCCAAGCAAAAGCGGCCCCGCGAACGGGACCGCCTGCATGGGTGCTCTCACTCGTTCCACCAGCACGAGACATCAGGGCGTGTGGGGGCGCGGTCGGCGGAGCATCAGACCCACCCCGGCCGCCGCCACCGCCAGACTCGCCGGTTCGGGCACCGGCTGATCGCCCGGTGCGCCGGCGAAGCCGCCGACCACCTGCACGTCCCGATCCAGCCACACGTGGCCCGCGGCGTACAGGCCGCCGTCGATCCGCCCCGACTGATCGACGTTGACGTTGCCGAACGCGATCAGGCTCGCCTGGATATCGGCGTCCCGGCCCAGGTGGATGTTCTGCCCGGCGTTCAAGAGCATCGCGCCGCCGCCGGTCGAGGTGAACCTCACTTCGCGCCCGGTGCTCAGCGTGCCGGCCAGGTTCACCGTCACGTCGCCGCCGCTGGTGTCGGCGATGATGCGGGTGTTCCGGTCGACCCAGAGGCTGTTGAAGTGGTACTCGCCGGCGGTCAGGCGGATGGTGCTGGCGCGGTCGACGGACAGGCTGCCGTATTCGCCGGGGTCGAGGGCCAGGTCGCTGCCGCGGGCGTGCCAGTCGCTTCCGGCGGCGTGATGGAACGCCGGGGCGGTGCGTGAGGTCACCGACCAGCCGGCCGGCGCAGCGCCCTGGGTGATCGGCCCGCTCACGCTCGCCGAGCCGGACGCCCAGTACCGCCCGCCGTAGCGCACCGCGCCGGTCACGCTCGTTCCGGCGGAAAGGTCGACGTGGCGGCCGGCGTCGATCGCGCCGCTGGCCGCGCTGGCGCCCAGCCACACGTCACGCTGCGCGTCGATCGCCCCGACCACCGCTTCGCGGTCGATCGACACGTCGCGGTTGGAGACGAGACGGCCGGTCACCGTGACGTTGCGGGCGACGCCGAACGTGCCGCCGGCGTAACCGTCGCCTGTCATGGTCACCTCGCGGTCCAGCCAGGTGTCGCCGCCGGATCCGATCGTGCCGTCGATCCGCACCGACTGCGCCGCCCCGAGCGAACCGCCGGCGTACACGGCGAAGTCGGATGGATGAAGCTCGATGGTCTCAGCCCGCAGGATGCCGCTGAACGACAACCCGGTCCAGACCAGTGCAGTCAGTGTGATGGCGCGCTGGGTCAACATGTCGAACCTGCCCTTTTTGTTGGCGGCGTCTTCCCGCCGCGGACCCGGTGCCAACTCGACACCGCCTGCCCGCGGCCAAGCGCCGCGCCTGTCCGTGATCACGATCTGATGTGCGATATAACCGGCCCGGACGCAAACCGGGTGGGCAAACGCCTCGCCGCGGAGAATCGATTGTGACGATCAGGCAGCGCAGGCGAGGGCCAGTGCGATCGCGGGGCGCCGCCGGCGGGAGCCGAGCCGGGCAATCGCAGGGAACCCCCTGCTTCCGGGAGCGGCCGGGGCAGGGCGGATCAACTCGCGCCGCAAGCCCGGTACGATGGGACAAGCCTGATTTCGAGGCCGCCCCTGCCCACTTCCCCCGGAGGAACGGGGGGCGGAACCGCTCCTGGCGATTGTGCCGGGGATCGCGCCAATTCATCGCTCCCCGCTTGTCGCCGAGGACCCGGAGCCTATACTGACCCCGAATCCACTTTAATCCCAATGGCGAGGACGCAAGTCATGCCTCACATTATTGCCGAGCCCTGCATCGGAACCAAGGACACCGCCTGCGTGGACGTGTGCCCGGTCGACTGCATTCATCCGACCAAGGACGAGCCGGCGTTTGAAGACGCCGAGATGCTCTACATCGACCCGGAAACCTGCATCGACTGCGGCCTGTGCGTGGACGAGTGCCCGGTCAAGGCCATCTTCCCCGAAGAGGATCTGCCCGAAGAATGGCAGGAGTACATCCAGAAGAACGCGGATTACTACGAGTAACCCGCCGGCGGATCGGAAGGCCTGTCCTCGAACCGACCCGGCGCCGCGCCGGGTTTTTCGTGCGCGGCGCGAACCCATGGCCGGCCCGGTGCGTCCAACGGCTCAGCACCGTCGGGGCCGGCGGGCGGGTACGAACACCTCCAAAGGATTTGATCATGCATCGGAACAACCTCGTCGGGTGGGGCTGGGTGGGTCTGGTTCTGTACGCGGCGGCCGGGGTGGTGGCGTTGGAGGCCGACCGGGCCACGGCGGCCGAGGGCCGACTGACGCTGACCACGCAAAGAGCGGTCGTGTTCAAGGATGGCTACGGCCTGCTGGTCAAACAGGCGCGCGGCGTGGCGGACGCGTCGGGACGGGTGCACACGCTGGAGGTGCCGGACGCGGCGGTGCTGGGCAGTTTCTGGGCGGCCAGCGGCGATCGGCAGATCGTGGGCATGCGGGCTGAATACACCGACACCTGGGCGCGGTCGGCGGCGACGCCGGCGGTGAGACAGACGAATCTTGCCGCCCTGTTGAACTCGGCGGTCGGGCGCGAAGTGGCACTGACCACGGTGGACGGCGAGGTGCACCGCGGGGTGCTGCTGGGCCGCTCAACCGCCAATCACATCGCCATGGTGACGCTGCTGCCGTCAGCGCCGACGATGGCCCTCGCCGAGGCCGGGAAGCTGAAACCGGTGGTTCTGGCCGAATCGCGCATCATCAACCTTCATTGCCCCTCGCGGTCGCGGACGGACGGAGCCGAGGTCGTGTTCACCCGGGCCAAGCGTTTGAGCTTCGACCTGGGCGCGGAGGCAGCGGGCAAGCCGGTCGAGCTGTCGTTGATGTACTTCGCGCCGGGTCTGCGATGGATTCCGACGTACCGGCTCAGCGGCGCGTTGACCGACCGGGCGCACCTGGCGCTGCAGGCGGAGATTCTCAACGAAATGGAGGATCTGGAAGAGGTGGCGCTGGATCTGGTGGTGGGCGTGCCGCATTTTCGTTTCCGGGAGGTGATCTCGCCCCTGACGCTGGAGAAGCAGCTTCGCCATGCGCTGGCCCAGGCGGCGCCGCAGTTGATGGGGCAGATGAGCAACGCGATGTTCACCCAGCGTTCGGGCGAATGGCGCGGCCGGCCGGCCCCCGAGGGCCAAGCGGCGATCGAACTTCCCGAGGAATTGACCGGCGCGGGCGAACAGGATCTGTTCGTCTACAGCGTGCGGCGCTTCAGTCTGCGCCAAGGCGGCCGGGCCAGCGTACCGCTGTGGCAATCCGACGCGGCGCTGGAGCACGTGTACACGCTGGACCTGCACGTGGTGCGACACGGGCACCACGGGAGCATGGTGCACGGGGCGAACGAGGCGGGCCATCCCGCGGATTCGCCGTTGCGCCTGCTGAAGAACCGGGTGTGGCATCAACTCGAGTTGGCCAACGGATCCAAGACGCCTTGGACGACCGGCTCGGCGATGATTCTGCGACGCGAAGTGCCGGTGGGTCAGGATCTGTTGACGTACACGCCGCCGGGCGGTCGGGCGCTGCTGCCGGTGACGGTGGCGGTGAACCTGCGCGGCGAGCTGAGCGAAGAGGAAATCGAGCGTCAGTCGAACGTTCTGCAATGGGGCGGGCGCAGCTACTCGCTGATCCGCAAGAAGGGCACCATCACCGTGACCAGTTATCGCGATCAGCCCTCGGCGATGCGCATCAGCGCCCAAGTGGCTGGGAAAGTGACCAGGGCGGATCACGATGCCACCGTGCGGGTGGATGATTTCCATCCGAGCGACTGGCAAAGCGGCCGCGTGTGGCAGAACAACCACAGCGAAGTGACCTGGGCGCTGACGTTGAAGCCGGGCGAGTCGGTCACGTTGACGTATGACGTTTCGTTCTACGTGCCCTGATTGCGGAAGAACAACGACAAGACCCGCCCGGCGATCCGGACGGGCCTTGTTGTGTTGGTCGGCAAACGGTCGACGGTCGATCAGAAGACGGTCTGGTCGAGCGCGGTGGCTTCTTCGGGTTCGGCTTCATCGTCCGGCGGCTCGGGCATGGCCGGGCTGTCGGGCGCTTCGGTCCAGTCTTCGGCGTTGGGCAGGTTCAGCTCGCTGGGCTGGGTCTTGCGATAGCCCAGTTTGCGGACGACCTCGAGCACTTCGGTCCAGGTGGGAAACGACTTGTTGTTGACGCGCTTGTAGGCGTCGATGGCCATGAGGAACAGGAACTGTTCGCTGGTCATCTCGCCTTCTTCGGCGCTCTTGGCGAAGTCGGTCCGTCGTCGGCCGGGCCCGCGGAGACGTTCGAGGCCGGTGCGCTGGGCGCGCCGATCGAGTCCCATTCGGCGATCGACCACCGAATCGCGCCGATCGTCACTGGCGCGGCGGTCGCCATCACGGCGATCAAGGCCTTCGTGCTGTTCGTCGGGGGTCAGGTCAGGCATGGGCTTTGGCTCCTCCAACTTCGGTCGACGCCCGAGCGGGTCGACCGGCCGAAGTGCCGCGGCCCGTCAAAGCTCGTCGTCGTCCAGGTCGTCGAATTCGTCGTCCAGGTCGTCTTCGTCATCGTCCAAATCGAATTCGTCGTCCAGGTCCTCGTCGAGGTCGTCGTCGAGGTCGTCCTCTTCTTCATCGTCAAAAATGTCGTCCTCATCCAGATCGTCATCCTGGATTCTGGGCGAAATGATCTGACGCCACGGATGGGATGATTCGGTCTCCGCGGCGCCGAGGACGACCGTCTCCCGCCACGGCGAAACGGCTGACGCTGACTCGGCCTCAAACATCGCCTTCATTACCGGACCTCCTTGGGGGCTTGCGGTCGTTGGATTCCAGGCACTGTCCGTCGGGCCAACACGGCGGTAAACTAACCGAACTTCGTCCGCTGTCAACCACTGTTTTCAAAGGTTCCCGTCCCCCCGCCAACCGCCAAAGCCCGCCGCCGCCCCACGCCTTGGCCGGAGATCGCCTTGCCCCCACGCCGCACCCAGGCCGACCGACTGGTATTTCAACCCGGCCCCGCCGTCGCCGGCTATCTCGTGCCCGGCCTCGGACATCTTCTCGTCGGCGAACGGGCCCGCGGCATCATCATCATGATCGCCCTGCACGGGCTGTTTCTCGCCGGGTTGCTCATCGGCGGCATCGACGTGATCGATTACCGCCACCAGAAACTCTGGTTCGCCGGGCAGTGCCTCTTTTCGCCCATCGCCCCGGCGCTGGGCTATGTCCACGACGCCCGCGATTTCGAACTCCGCCAACAGGTCGCCGCCTTCCAGCAGTCCCACTACCAGAAGACCGGCCGCTCGCTCGAATACGACCAGGCCCTGCTCCACCTGCTCCGCCATCAGCCGCGCTCGCTGGCCTACATCCAATCGACCGGCCGCGTCAACGAAATCGGCACCCTCTACTGCGCCATGGCCGGGCTGCTGAACCTGCTGGCCATTATCGACGTGGTCGTCCGCCCCCGCCCCCGGAAGGGGGAGGGTGGGTGGGATACCGATGCGCCGCGCGGTCGACTGGTCACCCGGGAGAACGTCCGATGATCCACCTGATCCCCATGCTCGCCTGGCGGCCGCTGCTCGAACCGCTGGCCCTGCACGACCACTGGATGTGGCTGATCATCCCCCTGGCCTTCGTGATCAGCCTGGTCTACCGCGCGCTCAAGCTGGCCGATCTGAAGGATCTGCCCCTGCAGACGGTGCGGCTGACGGTGATGATCCTCCTGTTCATGGTCGCCGCCGCCGTGGTTCTCTACGCCGTCGTTCGGGTGGTCTGAGCCTGCGCCGCGAGGCCAAGCCCCGCCAGGGTCGCGCCGGTTCGAGCCGCGTCGAGCGGCGCAACGACCATGGCGGGGATCGATGCCCGCTCACGGCCTCACCACACCCCGTGTTTGACTTTCGTGTTGAGCTGGTGGAGGTTGACCAGCATGTAGCGCAGGGCGTCGGCGGCGTGGTCGTGGCCATCCTTGGCCGGGCGGGCGCCGGGCCGGCTGCCGCCATCGTAGTGGTAACCGGCCAGCGACCGGATCAGCCGCTCGCAGCGCGGGTCGATCAGCAGTCGCGGTTCGCCGCCGTCGGCCGGCTGAAGGTAACGGCGGACCAGTTCGACCCCGGCCGTCAGGCGCGTGCGCGAAGTCCGCACCCGGTAGCCCGCCTCGCCCACCAGGTCGATCGTGCTCAGGCCGGTCTGGTCGTTCCGCGCCCCGCCAGCCGGATCGACCCCCACCCAGCCCGGGCACGGCCAGGTCCGCCGACCGATCGCCAGGAGGTTCTGCTCCACCGTGCGGTTCTCGGCAACATATTCATCCACCACCCGCACCCGCCAGTTGTACCGGCTGGTGCCCAGGCACTGGGCCCACAGCATCACCATCGGGCTGCGCAGGCCGAAGTCCATCCCCCCGATCCATGCCGCCGGCGTGTCCACGCCGATCGACCGCACGTGCCGCGACGGATCGAACATCGGATACACCAGATCCCGCCGGCGGGGCCTCCGGCAGAGCATTTCGCTGTCGAAGTTGACCCGGCTGCTTCGGGCAAGCTGATCGAGCACATCGGCCACCGCCACGAACCCCCGCCCCCGCCGCGCCGCGCCGCGGCAGGCATAGTCCAGCGGACACTCGGCACATGCACAGGGCAGGTCGCAACGCTGCATCACATCCAGCGCGCTCCAGCGGAACAGGCGAAACGCCCCCGAGCCGTCGTTCGCCCGCCCGACCAGTTCATGCATCAGGCCGTACGGATTGTGCAGCGTGCTGAAGCATTCGATCGAACCGCGCACGTCCCGCTGGCCGCAGCGTGCGGCACGGGTGACGAACTGGGCCGCGTCCCACACGTCAGGGTCGAACAGGTCGACCTCGTCGCAACGGAGCTTCTGCACCCGGTGGCCGCGCACGCTCGTTTCCGCCTGGGCCAGCAGTTCCACCCGCGAGCCGTTGACCAATTCCACGCCGCGCCGTTTCATCCGCCCGCGCACCATGCGCCGCAGGCCCGGCTGCTCCAGCATTCGCCGCAGGTAGCCGTACATCCGATCCGACTGCTCGAAGCTGCCGCCGAGCAACCGCACCTCAATGCCCGGCTTGAACAGCAGGTCCAGCAGCGTGGCCACCGCGCCATAAAACGTCTTGCCGCCGCCCCGGCTGGCCCAGACCACCGCGTCGCCCGGCTGCTCGAAAAACACGTGGTCCAGGTAATCCAGCGGCGCATCGTGACCGGCGCACCGCGCCCGGTCGGGCACGTCAATCCCCAGCGCCAGGCACATCCAGGCGTGCAGTTGCTTGCGGTCGGTCGGGGCAATCCGCGTCAGCATCCTCGGGGTGATCGTGATCATCTTCGTGCTCCTGCCGGTCGAGGATCTGGTGGCCAAGCCGGCGGTAAAGGCTCTGGATCTCAAGGGGCTGATCGTCGGGCGGGCGCATGAAGCCTTCCGGGTCGCCGCTCGTGGGGCGCTCGGCGCGGCTGTGCCGCACGAGGTTGATGAAGTCGTTGCACGCCCGCCGGGCGGTCTCTTCGCTATCGCAGCCGAGCGCGACGTGCAGCAGCCGCGCCGCGGCATCCTTGCGGTGGCTGCTGATGAAAATGTCGCTTTGCAGATCCGTCATCTCCCGCAGAAACGACACCAACTCCCGCACCGGTTCGCTGTGGGCCAGTTCGGCGAAATCACACACCGTCAGCCCCAGCCGCTCGGCCGTCCGCTTGACGTCGGCGTTGGCGTCGAAGAGGCACTCGACCAGTTCCCGGATCGCCTGGCGCGGCGGGGTGGATTCGCTCCGGTTCATCATCATCATGCTTTCTCCAGGGGGGGGTCGGTTCCGATGTCCGCGACGGGGTCGATCAGCCGCATCAGCGCTGCTTCGCGCGATCCGCCGTGCGCGCCGAGCACTTCGTTCAGCCGCCGAACCTCCCCGGGCAGCAGGAAGAAGCAGACGGTGCGGCGCATCGTTTCCAGTGCCCGCGGCGCGGCCGGCCGGGGCGCCGGCTTATTCAAAGACAACAGCTTGCCGAGGTCCGCGGCCGCGTCGGGCAGCGACCGGGCCAGTTCCGCGGCCCCCCGGCCGAAGCGGTCGCACAACTCGCCCAGCAGCTTCGCCCGCCGGGCCGGATCGTCCCGCCCCTCCAGCCGGTTGAGGGTTGACAGCAGCATCAGCGCCTGTTCGTCATCGACCGGCCAGACCACGCACGCCGCCCGTTCGTGCCCCAGCGCCTCCAGCGCCCGCCAGCGGTGATGGCCGTCGAGAACCTGGTAAACCCCGGCCCTCTCGGGGGAGCGAACCGAGGCGCCGCCGAGGTCGCGGGGGCCATCCCCTTCGTGCTGCCGATGCCCGCGGCGCGGCGCGGCGACCGCCATCGGACCTTCCCCCTCTGCTTCGCTTGGCGCGCCTTCTGAACCGGAGGGGCAGAGGGGCCTGACCACCAGCGGCGGATAACGCCCGCCGGCGCGGATGTGTTCGGTCAGCTTCTCGAACATCGCTTGGGGCATCACGTTGCTGTTCAGCGGATGCGCCCGAAGCCGGTCCAGCGGCACCCATGCCATCTGTTCGTCCATGGTCTTTCTCCCGTCAAGAAGGTTGGAAGGGGCAGGCCCCGTCCCGGCGGTCGAGCGGCCAGCCCGACGGATTTCACGAGGGTCGCGGGGTGGGCGAATCCCCGCCAAGTCCGCGGCGCGAGCATGACGGGGCCTGGCCGGCATCCCGCGCCTTGAGGTAGTACACCGGTTCGCACAACAGTCGATCCCGGGCCAGGCGAAGCTGATCGGCCAGCGGCCACCGCGCCCCCGCCCACCGGCGCAGTTCCCCTCGCACCACGCCCGCCCCTTGCCTGTCCGCCGCACCGTCCGCGGTGCGGTTCGACAGCCACCGCTCCATCCGCCCCACGTTCGCCAGCGCCCACGGTTCGAAACCGGCAAAACGCAAGGCGTCGAGCAACCGCTGATCACGCCGGTGCGGCCAACGGCGATACTCGGTCATGCCCGCCCGGGCGAAGAACGGATGCACCCGGCCCATGGCCGCCAGCGCTTCAACGAACGGCGTGGTCATGGTCGCCAGGGCGTGACGCACCAGCTTCACCGCCAGCCCCAGCCCCCGCCATTGCGGATGCACCACCACCCGCGAGATGCACCGCAACTCCCCGTTCAGCAGCCGCGCCGCGGACCCGCGATCCCCCCAGCCCGCATGCCGACCGCCCAACGCCTGATCCCGCAGCGCGCAACTCAGCGCTGGCAACGATTCGACCAGCACCCCCGCGGTCTGCCGTTCGGCCGGACGCCCCACGTAACGTCCCACCACCGTCGGTGCGCAGCGCTCGACCACGAACACCCGCGTCGCGGTGACCGGCTTGTTCCGAAGGTAGTGAAACCGCCCCAGGACGCCGTAGTCAGCCAGCCGACCTTCACGCAACCTCAGATCATCGGTCAACATGTCTTGAGCCCTCGGCGGGTCGAACCGCAGCGCCGACGTCGCGGCGGACAGGCCGTTTGCCCTCTGGTGGCGATTTCCGCATCGCCGCCGGGGTGCTGAACGACCAGCACGTCGGGGTCGAGCGGTTCGAGCAGATCATCATGCGAGGTCGCGGCGACAAAGCAGACGTCCGCCGCCCGGCGGGTCCATTTGCGAATGTTCCGCGCGATCACCTGCGCCGTCAGCCGATCGAGCGTCGAGGCAAACTCATCGGCGAGGACCACGTTGCATCTTCCTGCCCCGGCGCAGCAGAGGGATTCGGCCATGGCCATGGCGCGGGCGAGTCGAAAGCGGTAGCGCTGGCCATCGGACAACTCATCGGGCCGGCGGAGCATGACGAACGCATCGTTGAGCCCGGCCAACGCCAGCCAGCGCACCGCGTCTTCCAGATCGCCGCCGAGCGCATCGACCAGCGAGCCGTCGTCGTCATTCCGGAGCGCGGCGAAGTCGATGACGTGGACCTCGGGCCGATCGCCCAGGGCGGATTCGA
Source organism: uncultured Planctomycetaceae bacterium (assembly GCA_964395825.1). Lineage (GTDB taxonomy): Bacteria > Planctomycetota > Phycisphaerae > Phycisphaerales > Zrk34 > JANQFT01. Next base: position 15,314 of record CAYNCM010000044.1, on the reverse strand, counting down.
TCAGTCGCACAAGGGTCGTCTTGCCGCCGCCCGAAGCGCCGGTGATGAACACGACCTGCCCGGGCGCCAACTCGAGGGCCAGCGGCGGAACGATGTCGATGGTGTGCGCTTGGTCGACCCCCAGACCGAACATGGCCGCGACCTGACAGACACGGGGCGTGGGGTTGACGGCGGTCCGCAGGGAACGATGAAGATTGAGGGTGATGGATCGGGTCATCGGTCGGCTCCGATGTCGGCCAAATGGTGGAAGCGGCTTCTGGCGCGGCGCGGGGCGACCCGGGCTTGCTGGGCTTCGAGCAGGCCGTGAATGCGCTGCTCGGCTTGACGGATCTGGTGATAGGTCAGCCCGAGACGTCGGGCGACCTGTTTGCGGGCATTGCGTCGGACGAAGACTTCCAGGGCGATCTCGTCGAGCGGCGGGGGCCAGTCGGCGTGGTGATGAAGAATGGCGATGACGAGCGGATCGGTCAGCCGATCGGCGAGTTGAATCACGCGGGATTGGAGTGCGCGCGGGCTGACGCCGTACTGCGCGGCGATCTCGGCGGCGTGGCGGCCCCGCCCGAGCACCTGCTGGAGCAGACGGCGGTCCAGTTCGTCCAGCCAGACGGATCGATGCAGGACGGTTTCGGCCCACTCTCGCGCGGCGTAATCGGTGGATCTGGCAATCATGGATCGACCCCCATTTCACAAGATCATTTTGAGCAGTCGTTTACACGGGAGAACGTCCCCTCGCGCTTTGTTCATTTTTCGTTGAACACTTGACATGCAATATACCGTACATTACCCTAACGTCAAGTAAAAAAGTTCACGACCTTCGTTCTCGCAAGGAGGTGGCCGGTGACACGTTTGGGCCAGACGATTCACGCGCGCCGGCGGGCGCTGGGCTTGACGCTGCAACATTTGGCCGACGCGGTGGGCTGTTCGAAGGCTTACCTGTCGGCGATCGAGAACGCGCGGGTGGACAATCCGCCGCGCCGGCGGCTGCTGGCGGCGCTGGAGGGGGCGCTGGGCATCACGGGGGGCGAGTTGGCGCGGCTGGCCGACTGGCAACGGACACCGGGCGCGGTGCGGGCGGACTTGCAGCGGCTCAGCGCGCAGCAGGCGCATCTTCGCAGACTGCTGCGCGGGGCGATGGCGGAGGGGCAGGAAGGCCAAGCCGAGGGGGGGCTTGATGCGTTGTGGCGGTCGGGGTGTTTGCATCGTTGGCTGGATGAAGCGCAGTCGAACGTGGGGCGCCCGGTGGGGGTGAGCGTGCAGGTGCCGCTGATCAACCGGGTGGCGGCGGGGTATCCGAGCGACTTCACGGACCTGGACTATCCGACGCGCGTGGCCGATGAGTATGTCTCCTGCGCGGACGTGACCGATCCGCAAGCGTTCGCCGCGCGGGTGATCGGCGAGTCGATGCTGCCGGACTATCGCGAGGGAGACATCATCGTGTTCGCGCCGGGCGAGCCGGCCGAAGACGGTGCGGATTGTTTTGTGCGTCTGCTTCCCGACCATGATACGACGTTCAAACGGGTCTACTTCGAGGATGACGAACAGGTGCGGCTTCAACCGCTGAACCCGGCGTTCACCGCGCAGCGCAAGGCGCGTCGCCTGATCGCGGGGCTGTATCCGGCGATCTACCGCATTCAGCGGCTTCGCACCGGTTAACCCGCCACGCAGCGCGCCTCCATTGGAGGAGCGTTTCGCAGGCGGTTGCGCAGCAATCTTACGGGCACAACATCCCGGAGCCGGCACTCGTTTTGAATAAGTTCAACAGACAGAACGAGATACAAATACTTGCAGTTGCTAACGCAATCTTAACAGTTGGGGCCGCCTTTGCGCGTGCGAAAAAGTCTCAACCCGGCGAAAGGTGGCCGAACCGCGCCGTTGTGCATGGACGTAGAAAGACCCTAGAATTGCGTCTGCACCCAAGATTCGGGAATCGGTTTTGGCCGTGACCCGCGGGGGATCGCTTCGACACCGCGCTCGCCTTCGGCTGGCGGCTGAACTTCCCGCCGAAGATCAACGGCAGACACGGCACTAGAATCGCTGACGGATGCTTGATCGGAAAGGATCGCTATGCGGATTGCCATACCGACGGTAGGTGAACAGTTCTGTGCCCACTTCGGCCGATGCGACGGGGTCTGGCTGGGCGACTTGAGCCCGGACCGCGGCCAGGTCGATCGGCCCCGCTTCGTGCAGCGCCCGCATCGCGGGTGTGATTCGTTGCCCGGTTGGCTGAAGGATCTGGCGGTGGACGTGGTGGTCGCCGGCGGCATCGGCCCCGGGGCCGTGGAAGGATTGGCCGCTCGAGGCATCACCGTGTCCGCGGGGCACGAGGGTGACGATTTCGACGCGCTGGTCGCCTCGTACCAACGCCACCCCGAGGGACAAACCGGCAATCTGTGTCAGTCCAGCGAACACGAGCGCCATCACTGCCGGCACTGATCGGCGGACGGTCATTCCATCTCCGCCACCGGCACCCCAAACGACAAGACCCCACCGAGGCGACGGGTGAGTCGTCGCGCAGGGTGGGGTCTGTCGGCTCGGACTGAAGGGTCAGCCCGGCTACAGGCGGCGATCTCTCTCACTACACCAGCACAGGAATCTGCCGCCTGCCGGTTCTCGCAAGGTTCGCGGTCGGTCGCGCCGGCCAAGGCGCGGTCTGGCGAACCGCATTACGAGCAACCGCGTTTTTCCTTTTCGTTCGCTGCCGACTCGGGCCGGCCAACACCGCGCCCCACCCCGTTCACCGTCGCGGGCTTTCGGACCTTGGTATTGACCATGGAGCCCAGCCGGATAACGAACGATTCATCGGTTCTTGCGACCCTCCGAGAATGGACCGCCGATCATGGGCGGCACGACAAAAAACAAGAGAGAAACGCTCAAGCACGTTTCTCTCTCTACTCCCAGCGCTTTCTCTGCTTCCCAATTGCCGCGGGGAGTTGCCTCCACGCCGGCCGAAGGGCCGGACGGCCTTTGAAAACCGCCTCGGCAACCCGGTGCGTTTAGCACAAGGCTAAAGGGACTATAACCCATCACTTGCATCAGTCAAGGCAAATCTGAACATCATCGGCGCGATTGCGGTCAAGGGGTCCGCCTGGTCTGAAAAAAGCCCCGCAAAGCCGTATAAACGGCTTCCGCGGGGCGTTAAGGGTGTGTGAAATTTTCGTCAGCCCGTCAGGTCTCGCGATCGTCGGCGGCGTCGGCAAGGCTGTCGGCCGCGTCGCTTGAGCGGGCAGTGGCGGTCGGGCGCGAACCGCGCCGGCCGCGCGGTCCCCGCGAGGCCGAGGCGCCGGCCTGGTACTCGTAGAACGCCCGGTAGTTGTCGCGGAAGTATCCGCCGGCGCTGGTGCGCACGGCGTTGAGCGTGATGCCGATCAACTCGCCGCGGACCTGCTTCAACTGTCGCATCACGCGCGAGACCAGGCCGCGCTTGTCGGCCATCGCCCGCACGACCAGCAGCACCGCGTCGACCTGGTTGCCCAACAGTCGACTGTCCCCCACGATCGACAGCGGCGGCGCATCGACCAGAATCAGGTCGTAGCGATGTTCCATCTGACTGAAGGCACTCTGGCAGGCGGGGCCTTCCAGCGACTCGAACACCTTTTCGCGGTCCCGGCCGATGCAGAGCACATCCAGGTTGGGCACACGGGTCGACTGGACCGCCTGATCGATCGACGCGGCCCCGCTGAGCAGTTCCGCCATGCCGGGCGCATCGGGCAGACCGAACATCTCATGCAACGCGGGTCGGCGGAAGTTGGCGTCGATCAACACAACCCGCCGATTGTTCATGGCGATGCTGGCCGCGAGATTCGCCGCCACCGACGACACGCCGCAGCGGGCCTGCGAACCGACGACCATCATCGTCTTCTGCCCGCGCCGTTCCAGGCGGGTGACCACTTCGGTGCGCAATTGCCGGAAGGCCTCGGTCATCAGGCTGGCCGGCTCGTGGATCACGACCATCTCGATCGAATCGTGTCCGCTGGGGTCTTCGCCGGCATGGGGAATCACCCCGAGCAGATCGGCGTCGGGCAACATGCGGGCGCAACTCGGACTTTTGATACGCTGATCGAGCAGTTCCTTGAGGAACACCAGCCCGCCCACCAGGCCCAGCACCAGGACCGTCGCCCCGGGAACCATCACCTGAATCTTGGGAAAGCTCGGGAAATCCGGGGGGGTGGCGGGACTCTGGATCTGCACCCGTACGGCACGCGGATCGTCGCGCAGCAGCGCCATCGAGCTGAGCATGCTTTCGAACTGCTCGGACTCGTCCTCCCGGCGTTCCAGTTCATCGCGCAGCGCCCGGTAGTCGCTGATCTTGGCGTTGAGCTCGCGGCGCTGCTCGCGCACGCTGGCCAGACGCTCGTCGATGTCCTTGAGCCGATCGGTCAGACCGCCAAGCTGCGATTCGGCCTCGGAAACCTTCAGTTTCCACAACTCGCGAAGCAGCCGTTCCCGTTCGCGCTGTTTCTCGACACGAATGGCATCGATGCGGAATTCCAGATCCTTGACCGTGCGGTGATTGGGGCCGAACCGTTCCCTGGCCACGCGCAGCTCTTCCTGCAGGGCCATGATGCGGTCATCGCGGCTCTTGATGATGGGATCGGCGTCGACCTGGGCGTAGTCGGCCTGCGAGAAGTCAAAGTCCTGCGCCTGCTGGGCCTCGATCAGCCCTTCGTACTGATGCCGGGTAATCTGGAGCATCTGCGCGACTTCGTACCGTTCCTTGATCAGTTCCTGGAAGACGGACTCGATCTCATGGAAACGGTTTTCCGTGTAGCTGTAGTCGACCGCGCTCATCGCCTCGTCGATCCGCTGGCGCAGGCTGTCGATATCCTCCTGCTTCTGGCGGCGCATCGCGGTGAACAGCGCGGTGACCTGCCCGCGGCGGGTACGGTTATCCCGTTCGATCATCGCGCGGTACTGCCGGACCAGGGCATTGCAGACCGTCGACGCCTCGGTCGGCTGGGGCAGACTCACCCGGACTTCGATGATGCTGGTATTGCGGACCGGCACCACCGCCACGATCTGCTCAAAGTCCTCCAATCGGTCACGGTGTCGATCGCCGAAACTCGTGAACCAGGAAGTCTTCTTGACCTCGAGTTGCTGCTCAAGCGTCTTATCGAGCACTTCGAGCGAACCGATGTAGTAGGCCTGGGTCAGTTTGAAGGTTTCGAGGTCTTCGCGTCGACCGAACCCTCCGCCGGAGGGCGACCAGGGGTCGGCCAGTTCGCCGGAGACGAGAATCGTGGACTTGGCGGTGTACCGCGGGGCGACCTTGCGGAGCACGAAGAACAGTGCGGCGCCGATCACCACGCCGGCCACCGCCGCGATGACCAGCAGCCACTTGTACTGCTTGAGCACGCGGATGGGGTCGATCGGGGTGAAGCGCAGGCCCGGTCCGCCGCCGCCACCACCGGACGGTGATGCCGAGAGCACTTGCGGAGCCATGGAGTCGGGGGCGGATGTCATAGCATCACCTCTTTCACTGAGCGGACACGGCGGCATCGAGCTTCTGCAGAAGCTGATCGACCTTACGCATCGTGTCCTGATCTTTTCTTCTTTCGGCCAATCCGCGGGCCCGGATAAGCTGTTCGCGGGCCTCGGTGGGGTTCTGTTCGGCCAAAACGGTTCCCAGGTGCAGGCAGTTGGCGGGCATGGGATTCAGCCGCACGCTCTGCCGCAGCGTCGTGGTTGCCTCGTTGATTCGCCCGGCCATGTACTGCACCCAGCCCAGCGTATCCAGCACGTTGGCCCGTTGAATCTCGTCCCGCCCGGCCAGTTCCACCGCCCGTTCGGCCATGGCGATCGCCTGCTCAGGCGCGCCCAGTTCGTCGGCCAGCATGTACGCCAGGTTGTTCAAGGCCATCAGATCGTCCGGCGTCTGGACCAGCAGGGCCTCATAGTGCTTCCGCGAATCGGCCGGCCGGCCGGCCAGGTAACACGCCGACGCCAGCGTCCGCAGCACGACGGTGTTTTCGGGCAGACGTTGATGAAGCTGACTCAGCCGCTCGATCGCCTCTTCGTGCCGGCCCTGCCCCAGCCAAAGCTGACTGACGACCAGTTCGGTGTATCCGCTGGGATCGTGGTCGGTGCGCGGTTCGAGCAGTTCCAGTTGGTCTTCCACGCGCAGGACCGGCTGAATCTGGGCGATCACGGCGCGGATGGCCTGGGGATTGTCCGCGGCCATTTCCAATGCCCGGCCGAACACCCTCTTCGCCTCGCCCAGGCGATCGGAGCCCTGGAGGGCGATCGCCCGCGCCCGCATCGCCTGGAACTGCGGCGACTGGTCCCGGACTTCGGGCCAATCGTCGATCACGGCGAGGGCCTTGTCCGGCTGCAGGCTGGTCAGGTAGGCGTCGATCAGCGCGGCGGCGCGCTGCGCGGTCCTTTCCTTTTCGTAGGCCTCGGCCAGTTGCTCGGCCGCGCCGCGGTAGGCCCGGGCGCGATCCTGGGCGCTGGCGTTGGCCGGCAGTTGCATCAGAGCCAACTGGGCCCGCAGTTGATCCCACATGGGCAGGTTGGGCAGACGTTTTTCCGAATCGTCAAGCAGACGATCCAGATCGCCCGCCGCGGCCGGACCGCGCGAGATGTACAACTGGGCCAACTGCACCCGGGCCAGGGCGTATGTCGGCCGCACCGTAATCAGGCGCTGAAGCTCGTTGATCGCGGCGGTCGGATCCTGGCGTTGCAGATGCCATCGCACGAGCATTTCGCGCGGCAGGATGGCATTCTGGTCCATCTCCACGGCGCGTTCGAGGTCGGTCCGGGCCAGGCCGCGCACCGTTTGCGAGTCGCTGTGCATTCGGAACCGGGCCCGCTGGATGTAAACCGACGGGTTGGCCGGTTCCAGGTGCACCGCCGCGTCGTAGGCGGCGCTGGCCGCTTCGCGGTCGTCCTGGCCCTCGGCGATCAGGCCTTCGAGCAGATGCATCTGGGCATCGGCATCGTGGGCGGCCATGAGGGCGTTCAGTTGCCGGTCGGCCTTGTCCAGTTCGCCCTGATGGACCAGCGCTTCGACGTAGCGACGCCAGACCACCGGATCGTTGCCGGAGGCTTCGAGAATCTGTTCGTACCGCGGCACGGCCTGTTCGTATTCCTGCCGGCCGAACCGCCAGTCGGCCAGTTCGCGGCTGGCCACCATGACCGTGCCATCCTCGCGTTCGACGGCCTGGTGATAGGCAGCGACCGCCGCGTCCGGCCGGCCTCCGCCTCGCAGGTACCGGGCGTAGAGCAACCAGTCATCCACCGTGGCCTGGTCGCCCAGGCCATGCACGTATTCGCGGACGAGTTCTTCGCCGCGGCCATACTGATTCTGCGCCGCGAGGTAGCGGGCCTTCATCCACACGTTGGCCCGATCATCGGGATCGTCGGCCACCAGTTGATCGATGATCTGCCTGGCCTCATCCGGCCGGCCGAGTTGCAGGAGCAGTTGCGCCATTGCGCGCCGGTTGGCCTGGTTGTCGGGCTCCTGCTCGGCGAGCTTCTCGCGTCGGGCCAGGGCCTCGGCCGGATCGCCGTGCCGGGCCAGGTAGTCCAGGTAGGCCATGTAGACGTTGCGGTCGTTGCCGGAATACTGCAGCAGGTGCTGCATGTCGGCCAGGGCCTGTTCGTGCTGGCCACGGGCATCGTGAATGGCGAACAGTCGCCGCCAGGCCTGCGGGTTCTCGGGCTTCAGTTCGACGGACTGGCGATAGGCGGCCTCGGCGCCGGCCAGATCCTGCACACCGCGGCGGGCGTCGCCCAGCAGCAGCCACCCGTTGGAACTGACCGGCATGTCGCGCACGGCCTGCTCGAGCGTGGCCACCGCTTCGCGGTGCCGGCCCTGGGCCAACTGACGCCGCCCGATCCAGAAACGCCCCTGCGCCTGGTCGAGGCCGGCCCCGTCATTCATCGCCGCCGCACGCTCGGCCAGCGCCTGCGCCTCGTCCCAACGCTCGTCGGCCAGCGCCAGCTCGAACTGCAGCTTCACGACCTGCTCGTGGTCCGGGGCGATACGCGTGGCCTCGGCCAGATGTTGGTCGGCTTCCTCGGGGCGGTTGGTCTGCCGGTAGAACGAATACAGCTTCAACTCACGCAAGACCGGATCGTTCTCGGCGGCGAGCACTTGCTCGATCTGCTCGCTGACCGCTTCGCTCTCGCCCCGCAGCGACTGGGCGATGACCTGAAGCGCGGCGCGCTCGGGGAATCGGGCGATCGCCTGGTCCACCGCCGCCATCGCCGCTTCATCGTGGCCCAGTTGCTTGTCCAGGCGGATCAACTGCTGCAACATGACCAGGTCGTCGGGGTGCCGTTCGTAGAAATCGGCCAGCAGATCGCGGGCGGCTTCGGGTCGGCCGGCCAACTGCTCCAGCCGGGCCCGCTGCTGCACGACGGGGCGGCGGTCCTGCTCGGCAATCGCGTCGAGCGCTTCGATGGCTTCTCTCGCCGCCTGTTCGGATGCGGCGGGATCCGACTCGCTCAGGGCGCGGGCGCGGCGGGCGAGGATTTCGCTCTTCAACAGCAGCGCGTCGGCATGGTCCGGCCGGACATTCAAAATGGTTTGGATGTGGGACAGCGCGCGGTCAACGTCGTTGGCCCGCAGGCGGAGCCGGGCCAGGTCGAGATAGGGTTTGATCATCCGTCGGCCGAGCGGATGGGCGATCAGTTGTTCGAGCCTTGCGGCCGCGGCGCCGGTTTCGCCCATTTGCAGCAGCGCCTGGGCGCTGAGACGAAGGGCGTCGACGTTCGTGCCTTCAAGCTGCTTGTTGGCCGAGTCGAGCTTCTTGACCGCTTCACCGATGTTGCCGTCGACCAGCGCCAGTTTGCCCTGGATCAGGTCGACCCAGCCGCTGCCGGCGGCGCGTTCGGCCAGATCGTCGGCCGCTTCGTGCGCTTGGGCCAGCCACGCGGCTTTCTCCTGTTCGTCCGTGGCCCGGCCGTACTCGGCCAGATACAGATCGGCCAGTTCCTTGATCGCCATCGTCTGGTAGTGGCTCAGGCGCATCGCCTCCATGGAAACGCTGATCGGCCGATCCTTACGCACAAGCTGGAAGAACTCGATGGCGTCGGCGTAGCGGCCCTGCTGCTTGAGCAGGTTGCCCAGGGCGCTGAGCACCTGGAGGTCATTCGGATTGGCCCGGGCGACTTGGCGGAGCAACTTCTCGGCGCGGACCATGCCGCGGCGCGTCTGCCGGCCGTCGGCCAGTTCGACCGATTCATCGTCCAGGCGCAGCAGGGAATTCGCGGTCTCCATCGCCTGATCGGGCGATTCGCCGGACGCCAGTTCGCTTTCCAGTTCATCGAGCAGTCCCCGGGCCTCGGCGAGCAGATCCGGGTCGGACTCGGGTCGATGGCCGAGCACCGCCAACACGCGCAGCAGATTCAGTTTCGACACGATGCGATCGGGATGGCCGGCCGCATCTTCGCGGACCAGCCGCAGCGCCTCGGCTTCCAGCGCCTGGACCTTTTCGGTGCGCCCGAGCCGGCGCTGCGTGTCGGCCTCGGCCAGATGCCAGACGGCCAACTGGTGGATGATCTCGGCGTCATCGGGGTCGGCTTCGAGCGCTTCGTTCAGATCCTCGCGAGCCTGTCGGCGGGCGGCATCGTTCAGGTCGATCCGCTGCATCCGCGCGGTCTGGGCGATACCGCGAAACCGCTTGGCCAGAATCATGTCCGGCACGACGTTGAGCATGTCATTGGTGGTGGTGTAGAGATGATCCCAGCGGGACATGGATCGCGGGTTGGACCGGGCGTCCTGATGGTAGAACTCCAGCAGACGCTCGGTGGCCGCGAGGTTGGTCGGGTCGATTCGCCGCACCGCCTGCCAGCAGCCGATCAACTGGCGCAGGTGGCTGCTCGCCTCCTCCATGTTGTCCGTGGTGATCATGCGGTGCACGTCGGCCAGTCGGAAGAGAATGCGGATCTTGCGATCGCCGGCCTCCTCGTAGGCCTGGGCGCGGCCCAACTGCTTGACGGCATCCTTGTACAGGCCCTGCTCGACGAACTGCTCGGCCCGGGCCACGTAGCGGTCCGGGTCGCGACGGTACACCGCCATCCACCACAGACCCAGAATCCCGCCGACCATCACCACCAGGGCGATGGTGAGGATCATGACGAATTTCGTATTGACGCGTCCAGCCATGGCTGTCACCTCGAAACGGTCGTGTTCGGTTGCGGCCTGCTACGGCTTGTTCGGCGGATACTCGCCCGCCTGAACCTTCTGCCAGTCCGGCAGGCACCACATCAACTCCGGCAGAATGTGGGAGAGGAATTCCCCCACGACCTGGCCGGCCTCTTCGGCGTCGTTGATGCCCAGGGGCATCACCTCCACCTTGCAGTAGTAGGCATATTCATCGGTCACGTTGAACGCCTGAAGACGCACGCCCTCGGCGGTGGAGACGAACGAATGGTTGGCCACGAAGAAGTAGCTGACGGTGAACGCGGCCGTTTGCTGTTGGCGATGCTGAAACGTGATGATCCGCAGCGGCACCGACTCGCTCGGCAGCCAGACGCGGCGGCCCAGCGCCGTGGTCGCGGCGACCCGGCCGTCTTCGCCCGGCGCCAGGTTCGGCGACTGGAGTTCGATCTGATCGGTGCGCACCTCGGTCGGCTGGGCGCCGCTGGCCGTCACGCAGCGCTCGGGCACGTGCGGCACGGTGTCGACGGTTCCGGTGTAGTAGGCCACGTGCAGTCGCAGCACCGATCCGGACGTGTTCTCGGCCAGGCGCGTATCCCGGTACAGGCGGGTGATGTACTCCGTCGCGCCCAGGGCCTTTTCCACATCGCTGGGCAGCGGCGGCTCGTCGCGGATCTTGCGATACGGCCCCTGCGCATCGGCCATGCGATACAGCGGCTGGGCCAGGGGAATCGGCTTCTTGCGGAGCCACACGCCCAGGCTGTGCACGATCGCGTTGAGACTGCCGGCGCTGGCCAGCAGCACCACCAGCGCGACAATGACCTTCGGCTTGAACACCAGCTTCCAGTTCATGCGTTTTGCCCCTCGCTGGCCGCCGCGGTGTCGGACTCATTGCCGGCGTTTTCCGGTTCATCGTAGACGACCAGCCGATCCATCACCCAGCCGATGACCAGGAACATCACCGCCGCCACGGCCACGAGCATGATCAGGCCGATCATCTGGTGGGCGTCGCCGCGGGTCAGTTCGCGGTTGTAGGGATAGATCAGCCCCAGGGTGGTGACGCGCATCACGTTGGCCGCGATCGCCACGGGCACGGTGGAAACGACCAGGATCAGTCTCGCCCACCACGGCCGGCGGGCGAGGTAGGCGATCGCCACGCCCAGGGCGATGAACATCATCAGCGAACTGAGCCCGCTGCACGCTTCGGCCACGGTCAGCGGAGGCTCCAGTTCCACGCCGTCTTTCCACAGCGTGATGTGATGGCCGGACACGTGGGCTTCCAGGTCGATCAACAGGCCCACCACGTTGAGCGCGACGGTGGCGCACTTGGCGGCGATGCCCTGGAGGTGGAACGCCAGCAGGCCCCAGATTTTATCGCTGACCTTGACCGCGAACACGAGATAGGCCACCGGGAACCAGAGGATCCTGGCCATCTGCCAGCCGGTCATGTAAAGCACCAGCCCGCCGAGGGCGAGGATCATGGCGTAGCCCTTGACCATGTCGTTGCGGATGGGGTAGATGCCCATGCAGTAGAAGCCGATGCCCGCCAGCAGCACCACCAGGCCGAACCACGACGTGCGGGCGGTCATGCCCCGGAGCCGGTGCCGCTGCTGGTAGACGAAGTAGAGGCTGATCAGGGGGACGACGAAGGCGTGGGACCAGTCGGCCTCGTCCCAGGCGAAGCGGACCAGGCGATAGAGAATATCGTAAAACAGCACGCCGAACGCGAGGGCGATCAGGCCGATGCGCACCCAGATTTCCGGGCGGATCAGCGGTCCGTCGGGCCTCAGCGCCGCCGGGTCGTCACGGGTTGCACCGATGGTAGTCATTCAGCCTGCACTCGTCCTCACCGCAGCCGGACGTGCCGATCCGCCTCGGCGTTGGCGGCGCCCTCACACGCCCCTACGAGCGCCGGGCGTCGGTGGTTCAGTGGGTCCGGTCCTGCCTGCATTCAATCCACGCCACGGGGGTTCTCCGCTCTCGCCGCCGAAGCCCGGCCCCCGAAAAGCCCGGCATCGGGCCGCGGCCACCCCAGCCACGCCACCCCCTCCACGATGATCAGTTATCAAACTGTTCGCCGAACACCTTGGTCGCGAAGTTCCGGTCCAGCAGGAAGCCGAACCCGTAGGTCATCCGGAACGAGTTCCGCGTGACCGCCAAGAACGGAGCCACGATGTTCGTGCCGACGTTAATCTCGTCATCCGGCTTGAGGTAGATGTTCGGCTGGACGCCCTCGGCGATCGCGCGGTAGTTCAGCCTTACCATCGCTTCGGTCTGCTTGTCCAGTCGGCGGCGCAGGTCGACGCGCTCGGGGATGCCGACCGGGCTCAGGCCGCCGGCCGCCTTGATCGCCTGCGTGAGCGTCAGCTCGCGTTCGCCGGGCAGGGCGTAGGTGCCCGGCCGGGCGATCGCCCCGCCGATGAAAATATTGCCCGTCCGCGGTGCCGGGACGCGAATCAGATCGCCCGGACGAATCACAATGTTGTACCTCGCCGCGCCCTTGATCAGTTCCTGCGCATCGACCTCGATCACCCGCTGGGTGACCAGTTGATCGGGCCCGGGCAACTGGCCATCGGCCAACGCGTCCGGTCCGCCGGCGATGGTCGGGTCTTCGCCGGGCGCCGGAACGGGCGCCGTTTCCTTTGCCGCCACCTGCACCCACTTGCCCCCGACGTTGACCCACCGGCCGCCGGCGTCGCGGTCGCCTTCGATCGCCTCGGCCAGCGGCGCGGCGACGTCGGAAGTTTCTTCATCGGGCGCCTCGGCCGGTTCGGGCCCTTCGACCGGTTGTTCATCCGCCCCGCCCGCATCCCCTTCCAGTTCGCGGGTCAGGTCTTCGATCAGTTGACCGGGGTCCAGTCCATCTTCCCCGCCGCCGCCGGGTTCGGTCGCCGCGGCGTCGCGGGTTGGGTCGCGGGCTTCCATGGGCGGCCGGTGAGCGCCGGGGCGCTGGTCGTCCACCGTGTAGCCGTGCTCGACCAGGTCGCTCAGCGGAACCTGCCGCACGACGTAGAGTTTGTCGATGTCCGCCGGCATGCCGCGGGCCAGCGCGATCGCATCCAGCAGGCGGAAGTTGCTCTTGAGCAGCGTGTACGTGCCCACCGCGCCCACGGCGCCCAGCACGTTGAACGTCTTCTGCCGACCTTCCTGCACGATCACCGTCACCGTGGGATTGCGCAGGATCTCCGGATCGAGAATGTCGATGATCCGCTGTTCCAGTTGCCGCGTGCTCAAGCCCCCGGCGCGGATCTGCCCGACCACCGGCAGGCGGATGAAGCCCAGTTCGTCAACGCGGCGCGTCTGCACGCTTTCGATGTTCGGCGTGATCAGTTCGAACACCGTGACCGTAATCAGGTCGCCCGGCCCCATCACGTATTCGCTGACTTCGGGAATCAGGTCCGAGCTGCGCACTTCGCTCAGACCGGCAATGATTTCTTCGGGTTCCTCGATCACGTCGAGTCGGTCGAGAATCGGCAGCACGACCGGCGTGCTCTCCCAGCGCCCGGTGACCGACGGGTCGAGGTAGGAATCCGTGTCGCAGCCGGCCAGGCCCGCGAGGATCAACGCCGCACCCAACGCCCATCGGGCCCCCAGCGTCCGCTCAATCAACGTTGCCAGCTTCAACCTGCGACTCCTTCTTGACAACACCTCTCGCAACACCGGCGATCCGTGACCCGCGCGGCGCCGCGATGTTTGAGCCGACCGAGACCGCGCCCCGGCGCGCGGCTTGGCCAAGTTCCCCCGGAAGGCCTAACTTCACAGGCCCACAAGGGTAACCGCCGCCGCGAGGGCGAGCAAACAGCCCGAAAGACGATTCGACGTCCCACGTTGCTGTTTGTGCATCGGATCATCCACCGATTCGCCTTAGCCGCCCAGGCCGATTTATCCGGTCTCTGCCTTATCGGTCCTGGAGAGCCTTCGCCCGCTGTCCTGCCGCATCGCCTGGCCCGGCAACCCCCCCAGGCCGAGGGCCGAGCGAACCGAAGCCCCGGATTCCGCCCCACGGCCAGGCCGGTCCCTGATCGCAGCGCCGGGTCCGGCGTTGCCGCGGCGAAGCCGCAAGCGCCGCCTATCGGACTCTACCCCCCTGGGCCGCCGCCGCCAGCCGCGCGATCAATCCCGCACCCATCGCCCCCGCCGTCCGTTCCGCATGCCACTGCACACCCAGGTAGAACCGCGGGCCCGGCAGGTCGATGGCCTCGACCACCCCGTCTTCCGCCACGCCGCACACCCGCATCTTCCCCGCGCCGTCGGCCGCGACCGCCTGGTGATGGCGGCTGTGCACCGTGGCTTCGGCGGGCAGAATCCCATGCTCGCCCACCGTGCATCGCACCGCGTGGTCGGCTTGGCGGTGGCGCTCGGCCGCCGCAGCGCCCAGCACGTCCGGCAGGTGCTGATCGATCCTGCCCCCGTGATGCAACGCCATCATCTGCATGCCCAGACACACGCCCAGCACCGGCCGATCGATCCGATCCAGCGCCGCCAGCAGCGCCCGCTCGAACCGCTGACGGGCCGGATCGATCAACACCGCCTCGGGATGCACCGGCTCGCCGAACGCGGTGGTGTCCGGGTCGTCTCCGCCGGAGAGAATGAACCCATCGCACCGTTCGACATACACCGCCAGGCCATCCATCTCGTGCGGCAGCACCACCGGCACGCCGCCGGCCCGCGAAACCGCCCGGGCATAGGCAGCGATCAGGTGATACCGCCCTGACCCGCGCTGCCGATCCGCCGTGATGCCGATGATCGGTCGCATGACCGGTGAGTATACCCCGTCGCCCCGGCCGGCTGGGCGCAAAGCCATGAGCCGCGCCTCGCCTGACCCGGGCCATCGCCAGGAACGGTTTTGGCCCCGGCCACTCCGGGGGAGGTTGGCAGGGGGGTGATCTGCGATGGCCCTGCGCGATCCGATCCGCAGCGGGGTCTTGATCGGCGGTGTCGTGCGCGGCGCGGTGAGCGCACGAAAAAAGGTGCCGTCTGAGGCACCTTTTTCAAATCGCTCCGAAGGCTGAATGTGAATTCGCGTGTTCGGGGCGACCCTGTTTGGTTCGGAGCGGGTCGCCCCATGAAGTAAGCCCCCGCGTCCTGCGGGGGCAAGTCGATCGTCTTACCTTCTCTTGGTGGCGCGCTTCTTGGTGGCCTTCTTGCGCGTCGCCTTCTTCTTGGTCTTCTTCTTGGCGGCCTTCTTCTTGGTGGCCTTCTTCTTGGC